>CAYMHQ010000070.1:8173-11957 GCA_964390275.1 uncultured Coriobacteriaceae bacterium | reverse complement strand
CGTATCTCGCGTGCGAATCGTACCACTGGCAGCACCGAGGAATCGGGCGCATTGACTACCTGCATATCAAACATGAAAATAGACAGTCATAGACGCCAATTTTTCGCGCCGAAATGGTCAAAAAAGGCTCTTCGGAGGTCGCTCGTCGAAGCAACCGGAATGGCAGGAAGACGGGGCAATTGGTCTCATCGATGAAACCCCAGGTCACGTCATTTGTAGAAAGCTGACTACTGGGCTTGGCGGAGCGAATCGCCTTCACTCCCGAACTCCGAAGAGCGGTTTTTGACCAAAATCCGCCTCGAAACGCGCGCGGCCCAGCGGCGAGCACCCCTCGCTCGCCCCGCTCGCCCCGCTCGCTCGCCCTCGCCCTCCGCTCGCCCCCCGCCCGCCTCCGCTCGTCCGCACGCGCCCCCGAGAGCGCCACTCGCCGACGCATCTACCAGCGAAATGTTGCGGACGACACATTTTCTCCATCTCCCAATGCATGCGGGACAACATTTCCGCCCCGTCGCAATGCCGCACCTGAAACAAACCTTAAGCCCCTCGCCCCGTACCATCTGCCCTGACGTCGGGTCGCCCGAACGTCGCAGTTCGGAGTCCGTTCAAGAGAGAGGGAGCGACAGTGAACACGAAGAAGGACGAGAGGCACGAAGCCGTCGGTCTGGTCGACGCCGCAGGGGAGGCAGCGGCCGCCGGCGAGGGCGTTTCGAGGCGCGGGTTCCTCGGCGGGGCGCTCGCGGGCGCGGCCGGCGCGGCGATCGCGGCCGGGAGCGCGGCGGCCGGCGCAGGCGTCGCGGGCGCGGCGGAGGCGAGCGGGGACGCAATCCCCCAGGCCATCGGCCACATCAACCACCTTTCGTACGTCTGCTCGGGATGCAGGACGTGCGAGCTCATCTGCGTCCTCACCCACGAGGGTCTCATCAACCCGCAGCGTTCGCGCAACATCGTCGTCAAGGACATCCAGGGCGGCGACATCACCAACGTCCTGTACTGCCAGCAGTGCGACGACCCCAAGTGCCTCAAGGCCTGCCCCACCGGCGCCCTGCACGTCGACGAGACCACCGGCGCGCGCGTCATCGACCAGGACGTCTGCATCGGCTGCCAGAGCTGCCTCAACGCGTGCATCTACGCGCAGGGCGGTCAGGGCACCTCGCGCATCCGCTACAACCCCGAGACGCAGACCTGCTTCAAGTGCGACCTCTGCGGCGGCGAGCCCAAGTGCGTGAAGTACTGCCCCATCGGCGCGTCGCAGTCGTCGTGGATCGAGTACCGCAGGATCATCCGCCCCAAGATCGACGACTACGTGGTCGCCGTCACCGAGGGCGCCATCGAGGGCATCACCTTCAACAGGGACTACTCCGGCCTGCAGGCGGCGAAGGCTGCCGACACGAGGGACTGGGCGCTCGTCGCGACCGAGACCGGCGCGAAGGCCGTGGGCGAGGTCACCTCGAGCGAGGGCGGCGAGCTGCGCATCAAGATGCACGCCGAGTTCCTCGACGCGTCGGGCAACCTTCTCGGGTCGAGCGACGAGCACCAGTGGTGCCTCACCATGCACGAGTACCTGCCCATCGAGCTGCCCTTCGACACCGACGACATCTCGCAGATCGCGAGCGTCACGCTCGTCGCGAACATCAGCTACTGGGTCGCCGGCACCGACGAGGAGTACTAGCCCCGCGGCTCGGCACCTCGGCTCGGCTCGACACCACCGCATAGCACAAGGAGACAGCAATGGCTGAAGAAATGTACGGTTACGTAGGCACCATCCTCAAGATCGACCTCACCGAGTCGACCATCGAGAAGATCCCCACCTCCACCTACGAGCTCGACAAATGGATCGGCGGGCGCGGCCTGGGGTCCATCATCCACTGGCAGGAGGTCGGCCCCGAGGTGGGCGCGCTCGACCCCGAGAACGTCCTGACCTTCATGACCGGCCCGCTCACCGGGACCATGCTCGACGGCGGGCGCACCTTTGTCCAGACCATCTCGCCCGCCGGCTACCCCGACACCGGCTCGTTCTGCCGCTCGAGCTTCGGCGGCGCGTTCGGGCCCGAGCTCAAGTTCGCCGGCTACGACGGCATCATCGTGAAGGGCAAGGCCGAGAAGCCGGTCTACATCTACATCAACGACGCCGAGGTCGAGATCCGCAGCGCGACCGACCTGTGGGGCCTCGACAACTTCGCGGTCCAGAACGAGCTGTGGAACCGCAGCGGCAACAAGGCTCGCGTCGCCTCCATCGGCCCCGCCGGCGAGCACATGACCATGTTCTCGACCATCCTCACCGACGAGTCTAGCGTGACCGGCATGGGCAGCTTCGGCGCCGTCATGGGCTCCAAGAACCTCAAGGCCATCTCGGTCCAGGGGACGGGCTCGGTGCGCGTGGCCGACCCCGAGGGCCTCGTCGAGCTGGTCGAGCACATCCAGGACATCTGGGCGCGCAAGCTCTACGAGACGGACGAGAAGAACCCGCCGAACCCCTTCCTCGGCTCCTGGCTCACCTGCCTGCCGCTGGCCGACTCCGACCTCTACAAGGAGGTCCGCGACTCGAACGGCAAGCTCGAGCTGGGCTACACGGCCTGCTACTCGTGCCCGTGGGGCGGCTGCGGCTACACCGTGCGCTACAAGGACGGCTCGCACATGAGCCTCGGCAACCTCAAGTGCACCGAGGCGATCCCCGTCAACGCCGAGATCGCACAGACCGGCCAGAACGTGGGCCGCGCGCACATCAAGCGCCTCACGATGAACGAGCGCCTGGGCCTCTCCGACGCGAACATGTGGTTCCAGGGCCTCGACCCCATCACCAACGCCGGGCTCCTCAACGAGGAGACGACCGGCATCGACTGGAGCGACTTCGGCAAGCCTGAGTTCACCGAGGACCTCATGCGGCAGATCGCCTACCGCTCCACCCCCGTGGGCGACGCCATCGCGAACGGCTGGCGGTACTTCCTCGAGGACTTTGTGGGCACGCCCGAGTCGATCTACTACTATCGCGCCATCCGCGGCGTGCGCAACTCGCCCAAGCACAACGGCGGCGGCTCGTGCGGCTGGTACCTGCCCGGCGCGTACCTGGCCCCCGGCCTTCTGCGCTTCGCGACCTCGAACCTCTGCGCGACCGACATCCGCTGCACCGGCTCCGAGACGTTCCTGCTGTTCGGCCTCATCCCCGACATCGTCCCCACGAACAGCGAGGAGTTCTACAAGCTCGTCGACGACAACTCCGTGGACCGCTTTGGCACCGTCGACGCGTTCCGCGACATCATGAGCTGGAACTGGGAGGGCAAGTACAACGCGCCGTTCTGCAAGTGGAACCACCAGTTCAAGTCGTTCGACGACTCGGCGATCATGTGCTACATCGCCTACAACAACATCGCCGACTACAGCAACTACACCGAGAACCACCAGGGCGACATGATGTGGCTCAACAAGCTCTACAAGTGCATCATGGGCAAGGAGTTCTCCGAGGAGGACGAGGCGGCGTTCGGCGAGCGCATGTACCTGCTCGAACGCTCGATCCTCACCCGTCAGGGCGTCACCCGCGACGACGACCAGCTGTTCGACGAGGTCTACCAGGAGTACTCGCCCGAGAACCTCGAGAACAGCTTCTACCAGTGCGACACCGGCCTCACCAAGGAGCGGTTCAACCACATGCTCGACGAGTGGTACGAGGTGATGGGCTTCGACGTGGCGACCGGCTTGCCCAAGCGCTCGACGTTCGAGGAGAACAACATGAAGGACATCGCCGACCGCCTCGAGGGCGAGTACGGCATCGAGCTGCCGGCGTAGGCCG
>CAYMHQ010000070.1:0-8073 GCA_964390275.1 uncultured Coriobacteriaceae bacterium | reverse complement strand
CGCACCCCACGACCAGAAAGCAGGCTGTCCCATGAATCGCACCGACGACGACCTCCTCCGCTTCCCCCGCGCCAGCGAGACGGTGCTGGTCTGCGAGAGGTCGCGCGACGACGGTCTCCCCGACCGCGCCCGCGAGGAGGAGCGCGGGGTCATCTGCGAGTCCGAGCTGCGCGTGGTGGTGAACGGCGAGCCGCTCGTGAACCTCCTGTGCTCGAACTCCGCCCTCACCGAGCTCGCCCACGGGTTCCTCTACAACGAGCGCGTCATCGACTCGCTCGACGAGGTCGCGTCGTTCTCGCTCGACCGCGCCGCGATGCAGGCGCGCTTCACCGTCGCGCGCGACGTCCCCGAGCACACGTGCCCCACGATATCCTCGGGGTTCGGGGGCAAGGCGCTGCTCCCCCTCGAGGCCGACGCCGGCGCGCCGACCCCCGCGCAGGCACCCGCGGCGGCACCCGGGCAGACGCCCGGCCCGCTCGCCTTCCGCCGTCGCGACGAGCGCCACGGGCTCGACGACGTCCTCTCCGCCATGGAGCGCATGAACAGCTCCGCGCGCGAGTACCGGGCGACGCGCGGGATGCACTGCACGGCGCTCTTCCTGCACGGCGACCTCGTCGCGTCGTACGAGGACGTGGGCAGGCACAACACGCTCGACAAGGTCTCCGGCCGCTGCCTGCTCGAGGGGATCGACACCCGCGGTTGCCTGCTCGCGACCTCGGGACGGATCAGCGCCGAGATGATGAGAAAGGCCGTGCGGATGGGAGCCTCGGCGGTCTGCTCGTTCTCCGGCCCCACCGACCGCGCCGTGGCCCTCGCCCGCGAGGCAAACGTGCTGCTCGCAGGATACGCCAACGGCAAGACGGCGACGTTCTACGCCGGCTACGAGCCGCTCGCGAAGACGATGCGCCTCGACCGGCAGGCGGCCGTGGCGCTCCCCTAACATGGCATCACCCGTTTTCTCACCCCTCACACCCACGGTTTAGCTGCGATTCCACCCTTGTTTTGTGTCTCATCAAAACCGCTCCGGACGCAAGATGGCTTCGTCGGCAGGCGACCCGATTTCATCCCATCGAGCCGCTCGGCCAACATCGAAGAGCCGAGTCTTCCGGATTGAAGACGACACATGGACAAGGAGTAGAGAGCTATGGAAATGACGCGCAGGAACTTCCTGACTGCAACCGGAACCGCAGCCGCGGCCGTCGCCGGCTGTTCGTGCCAGACCGTGAGGAGCGCGAGCGCCGAGGCGACGGAGGAGACCCTTCCCGAAGCCGACGCGACGAAGACCGCAGACGTGATCGTGGTTGGCGGTGCAGGCGTCTCCGGTATGGTCGCCACCTGCCACGCGCACGATCTGGGCCTCGACGTCCTCGCTATCGACCGCGCGGAGGACTTCGGCCAGACCAACACCGCGAACTACGGCGGCGTCTTCGCGCTCGAAACCCCCGACCGCCTCGAATGGCCGGTCTATGTGACGAAGAAGGACTTCTTCGAGAGGTACGTCTCCGAGTGCTCCAACCAGTGCAACTTTGCCGCAGTCCGCAACATGATCGTGCACTCCGCGGAGACCGCGGCGCTCGTCGAGGAGAACGCGCCGGGCTTCTACTGGTTCCATGGGACCGAGCCCGCCACCGAGTTGCTCACCCCTCTGAAGTCGTATGCCTCCTATACGGTCGACTGCTGGGACGACAGCCTGTACGGCAGCGAGCGCGTCCCCTATCTCCAGAAGTCCTTCGACGACCGCAACATCAACATCGAGTGGGGCGCCAACGCGACGAACCTCCTGTTCGACGGCGAGAAGGTCTACGGCGTCCGCTATACCGACGCGAGCGGCAGAGTCGTCGACGCGACGGCCGACAACGTCATCGTCTGCTGCGGAGGCTGCGCCCACAACCCCGACCTCGTGGCCGAGCTCTCCGGAGGTGCGAAGGTCGTCGGAATCGGCAGCTCGAACTGCGACGGCGCGGGGATCAAGATGGCTTACGAGGTCGGAGCCGCAAAGGGCAAGTGCTTCACCTTCGGCCTGAGCGAGTTCGGGGCCGGTAACGACAAGGCGGTCCCTCCGTTCTCCTACATCGGCACGGAAGGCCCTCTCACCCTGATGATGGCCGCCGGCCTGTACGTCAACGCCGCCGGCGAGCGCTTCATGCCCGAACAGACCATCCTCAAGGGGACGATGTTCAGCTCCGACGCCTTCTCGCGCCAGGGCTCCTACTTCGCCGTGGTCGACCAGTCCGTCGTCGACCGTTTCACGAACGAGTCCGTCTACGACGCGATCGGAGCGGCTCAGCCCGGCCTGAACCCCGGCATGGAGTACATCTGGGGCGACACATTCATCTCCGACCTTCAGGAGCAGATGGATTCCGGCGTCGAGCAGGGATGGATCTTCAAGGGCGAGACGTTCGAGGAGCTCGCCCAGGCGATGGGCTGCGACGCCCTTGTCGAGACCCTCAACACGTACAACGGCTACTGCGAAACCGGGGTGGACAAGCAGTTCTACAAGCAGGCTGACCTGCTTCAGAAGCTCGAGGCCGGCCCCTATTACGCGATCGAGTGCATGACCGCCACCTTCAACACCATCGGCGGAGTCAAGGTGGACGGCTTCTGCCGCGCCCTCGACGAGGAGGGGAATTACATCCCCGGCTTGTTCGTCACCGGGTCCGACGCCGACCTGTGGAGCACCCAGTATACCTACGGCAACACCTGCCAAGGCTTCGAGTCGATGTCCGGTTACCTAGCCGCCGAAATCTGCGCCGGCAACACCCTCGACTATGAGGCGTAACCGCAGGAACCGGTAGACCCGTCGCGCGCAGAGCGCTTCCCGAGAGCAGAGGGCCCCTATAATCGTACGGTGACGAAGCCGGGACGGTATAGGGGCTCGCCGTTTCCCGCCCTGTCTCCCGCCCGTCGTGACAGTGCACGACATAGCGAGCGCGTACACCGCCCGCGAGGCGTTACTTTCGCCCGTTTACGGAAGGATGCCCGACAAGTTCAAGAAGCTCCTCACGCTTGTGAATGCCAAGCTTTCGGTAGATGTTCTTAGAATGGGACTTCACGGTGTTCGATGAGATGCAGAGTTCCTGCTCGATCTCCTGGGTCGATTTTCGCTGCGCAAGCAGCAGCATGACCTCCTCCTCCCGGTGAGTAAGACCGCACTGCTGGGCAAGAAGCGAGCATGTTTCGCCGATTGAGTAGTAGAACGATACCATAGGGGATACGTCCGGCTCCTTGTCCATGATGCCCCACGAGGTGCGATAGTCGTCATCGGTGAGCAGCAGCGTGAACACCACGCATGTCAAGAACGACAGGACAAGCGCGAACACCGCCACGTCGAGCTGCGTGGCGCCCTGCGGGAACAGCGGCACGGCGGCCCCCACGAGATACCCGGCGGAGGAGACAGCCTGCAGAACGGAGAAGATGGTCAGCGCATTCACGTGGTACTTGCTGCACGCGCTGCAGAGCAGGGCGATCACAAAGATCTGCGCCGCCACATACCCGGCTGTGACGAGGTTGCCGGCGGCGACGCCAACCGCCCAGCCACCCAGCGGAAGGATCGCGAAGCCGCCCATGATGAAGAACAGCGCGGCGTTATACAAGATTTTGAACTTGATGATTCGCCCTGAGAAAAGCATGACCAGAACCACAACGGCGGCGCAGAGCATGGCCCCCAGAAAAGAGAGCGCAATCGCGTCGCTGCTGAAGAACTGCCTCGACAGCGCCGTCATGAGATTGATGGCAAACAGGAGGACAAACGGCCTCCATGGGACATACCGGAACTCGGAGGTCTGGTCACGCGCGGGCTCCTCCGCTCCAACCGCGTCCTCCACCAGCTGTTTTCGCCTCATTCTGGAATCGCAGAGCAACACCAGCCAGGGAGTGCAGACGGAAACGAGCATCACGAACGAGGTTGTGGTCAAGGCAACGATAGCGGTCGCCAAGGCGGCGGCGACCAGGTGCCCCATCGCGAGCGACACCACGATGGTGGTCATTCTATAGCGCACGAAGCACAGCAGCAGCCTCAGGAAGAACAGGGCAACGACGACGGCGAGCGCGATGCTCGCGACCACAAGAAGCACCTTTGGGATCGGCGCGAGACCGATCTGCTCCGAATACAGCGCGATGGAGGAAACGCTGCCGAGCACGCAGGCGCCCACAAGAACGCATCGTCTCTCGATAAGCCTGGAGACGGCGGGGATTGCCGCCGCGGCGACGTAGGCAACGATAAGTCCCACGGAGAAATAGAGCGAGGAACCCGACGGCGCCGCGGAGATCAGCGCGTCGAGGACTATAAGCAGGCTGTAGCCGATGATCCAGGGCAGGACTTCCCCCACACCGACAAAAGCAGATCGATTCATGCGCATCCCTTCGGCCACAGAACGTCGGTGATTCTAGCACGACGAAGACCTCGGGACCCACGGAGCGGAAGGTGCGGGGGAACTCGCGCGGCCCCGCGGGAGAGACTGCCCTCCTGCCCTCCCGCTCGCCCGTCCACGGCAGCCTACAGCGCCGCCGACGGCTCCTCCTCCTGCGCGGGAACGTGGAAGAACTGGTGAACCTCGGCGCGCAGATCGTCCATCCTGTCGAGGCCCTCCTTGAACCGGACGGTCTTGTAGCCCAGCTCGATGAGGCCGTCGTCCGCCATCTTGTGGAGCGCGCGGGCGGTCGAGACGCGGTCGGACGAGACGAGCGTCGCGATCTCGCCGTGCGTGAGGTTGATCTCCCCCAGCTCCGAGCCCCCGCGCGCGTACAGCTCCCTCAGATGCAGGAAGAACATGACGAGCCGGTCGTAGATGAGCGGCCGTGTGAGGATCTTCGTCTGGATGTACGATGCCGTGGACACGTTGATGAGCGTGGTCGCCATGATGCCCTGCGCGACGGAGGCTGGGAGCGCCTCGAGGTGCCGGCGCACCGGCTTGGCGGGGAACGAGCACAGCACGGCGTCGGTCAGCGCGCGGTAGTAGTACGTGTTCGCGAGGTCGCGCGTGATGTAGAGCTCGGCCATGCCCGCCTGGGCGCCGGCCCCGCAGACCGCGAACGGAATCTCGTTCTCGGCGTCGAGGTTCGCCAGACAGACGATGACCCCCGACTTGACGACGAACACCCGCTGCTCGTGACGCAGGTCGACCCAGAGAAAGTCGCTCTGCTTGACGTCGATGAACGTCGGCATGAGAGACGACCGGTCGTCATCGTCGTCCACGCCGCACAGGCACCCCAGCGGGCACAGCCTGCGCACCGGGCAGTGCCGCGCGGCAGACATCTCCCCCTTGAGATAGTCCTCCAGCTTCATATGTATGCCTCTTTCCCCTCAGAAAGACAGGGGAATTATAGCCGAAAAGGAGCCGGGGAACCAGGTATCCGAGCAGGTAGACGGGCCGGTAGACAGGCAGGTAGACAGGCAGGTAGACGGGCCGTCCGCATAACGCACGAGGCCCGGCCCGCACACGCTTCGCGGACCGGGCCCCGCATGTCTACCGTTCCTCGCCGCCGGTTGCTCGGCGGTCCCTGCTACGCGACGACCTCCTGCGCGAGGTGCTCGCCCAGGACCATGCCCAGCGTGAGCGCCATGCCGATGGAGACGCCGTTCATGATGCCGTTGTAGCCCATGGGGAAGCGGCCGCCCGAGTTGTTGCCCGTGGCGTAGAGGCCCTTGATGACCTTGTAGCCCTGGCCCTGGACCTGCTGGTCGGCGTTGACGAGCAGGCCGGAGAGGGTGCACAGGGCGAGGATGCCGCCGCCGGCGCGGCAGCTCGTCTTGAAGCCGTAGAAGGGGGCGTCCTTGATGGCGCACATCGTGGAGGTGTCGCTGCCGAACTCGTTGTCGACACCGGCCTCGATCGCGGCGTTGTACTTCTCGACGGCGGCCTTGGCGTTGTCGAACGCCTTGCCCTCAAAGCCCAGGTATTCCAGCAGCTCGTCGATGGTGTCGGCGCAGTAGAACACCTTGGCGCCCATGCCGGAGTCCGACGTGGTGTAGCCCTCGGCGCCCGAGCCGGGGGCGGCGTCCATCCACTCGCCGATGGCGTCGATGTTCGCGTCCGACCAGTCCTTCACGCCCATGTGGCCGGCGATCTGCTTGAGGACGTCCTCGCGCCAGTTCGCGTCCCAGATGGAGATGACGTTGTCGGAGTCGAGGCGGGCGGCCGCGGTCAGCGACAGCAGCGCCACGCCGTACGTCTCGTTGGTGAAGCGCTTGCCGGCGTCGTTCAGCCACAGGGTCTCGCAGCACTCGAGCGGGCCCTGGAAGAGGGGCGACTGCGTGGACATGTCGCCGCCGGTACCGATCTCGCACTTCGCGCCCATGCGCATGGCGAGCTGGATACCCGAGCCGTCGCAGCCCATCATGGCGCCCAGGTCGCGATACTCGCCCAGGCCGTAGTTCTCGTAGCAGAGCGCGTTGTACATCTCGACGTTCCCGCCAAAGTCGCCCGCCGCGAGCACGACCGCCTTGGCGTTCACCTGGATGTAGGAGCCGTCGCCCTTCTGGCAGATGATGCCCGTGACCTCGGTGTTGTCCTCGGAGTGGACGAGCTTGACGCCCTTCGCGTCGAAGATGAACTCGGCGCCGTTGTCCCTAGCGACCTGCTGGGAGCGCAGCACGGTCTCCTGCAGGTTCACGAGCGGCTGGGCGGTCGACGCCACGCCTCCGAAGTTGGGGGTGCCCACGTAGGAGTGGAACAGGCCCTTCTTGTAGTTGTAGCCCTCCGGGACGGGCCAGTTGAGGCAGAGGATGCCCGCGACCTCCTCTTCGGAAAGCGTCTCGATGAGCCAGTCGAACGCCTCGCCGGAGCGGTTGGCGAACTGGCTCACGAGCGTGGGCTGGGCGCGGTTGGCGCAGCAGATCTGGTACTCGGAGATGAAGTCGGCCGGGCTGTACTCGGGCACGCCCCAGCGCTCGGTCTGCCACTTGGAGTTGATGTGGCCGATGTCGTTGCCCTTGACCATGAACATGTCCTCGGCCTGGCTCTCGAGGACGATAACCTTGGCACCGCCCTCGGCCGCCTTGCGGGCGCACGCCGTCCCCGCGTGACCGGCGCCGAGCACGGCGATGTCGGCCTCGAGGGTCTCGGCGATGTCGGACTCGGCGATCTCGGGCTCGGCGCCGAGCCAGCCGCCGCCCATGACCTCGCCCATCGTCTTGCCCTCGTTGCCGATGAAGGTCATGCCCGCGCCGGAGGCGGCGGAGGCGACGTCGGCGGCAGGTGCGTCGGCGGGAGCGGCCTGGTCGGCGAGGGCGGTGCCGGCTGCGGCGGCGACAACAGCGGCGCCGGCGCCCGCGACGAACCCGCGGCGGGTGGGGACCACGATGGGACCGCGAAGCTGTGAGAAACGTTCGAGAAGCTGGGACTTATCCATGGTGACGTTCCTTTCCTATCGAAGATGTAGGCGTTGGACCGTGCGCGACGGGGCGACAGGCTCGCAGCCGGAGCCGAGTGAGCTCGCGGCGGGAGCCGCGCAGGCTCGCGACGACCTGCAGCCCGCGCGCACTTCGATAGTAGAGACCGAGCCTCCCAAAACGCCATAATCGCTCTGCATTAGACGTCCGAAAAAATGCTGAAGATGCGCCGGAGACGCCCCCTCCGAAAGTCAACGGATTGTGGTATTGCGTCCTCCGCGCAGTTGTTCCAGGCGTGCTAGCTGGTGTTTTGCGTCGCCCGTACTCAAGGGCGGCGCACCCAGCGGTGACGCTGCCGGCGTCGAAGTCGTGGGGGGTGGGGTCGGGGGCGTAACCGGGGTCGCGAGGCAGCATGGAGACACCGAAGGGGGTACGCCACCGGAAGGCAGCACACCTGGCCCCGCATATCAAACTTGAAACGATGGCCAAAACTTGCACGTAGCATACCGATTTAGGCCTGTAGAATCGACGTCCTCCGCAAACCTGCAGGTAGATGCCCCGTGCTAATAACCCCACCTGTACGGTAGGTTGATTTCCGGTGAGCTGCGTGCAGATTTTGGCCATCGGGTTTCCCGTCGGTGAGCTACGTGCAGTTTTTGGCCACCCCGCCCCCTCGGCACCCCCCGCTTGCACGCCTCCCGCGCGCCCTACTTCTTCGCCGGGTACCTCAGCGCGGCGGCGGC
>CAYMHQ010000069.1:9694-11970 GCA_964390275.1 uncultured Coriobacteriaceae bacterium | reverse complement strand
CCGACTTCCTGGGCACCGTCAAGTGGAACGCCGAGTATGACGTCGTCGTGATCGGCTACGGTGCGGCCGGCGCGTCCGCCGCGATCACCGCAGCCGACGACGGCGCGAAGGTCCTCCTCGTCGAGAAGGCCCCCTACGGCAAGGAGGGCGGCGACTCGATCATGAGCGGCCAGGTCGTCATGGGCGTCGACCCCGAGTACGTCGAGGAGCTCAAGAAGTACTTCATCGCCATGTGCGGCAGCTACCACAACTACGACGAGGAGTGCTTCGAGGCCATGGCGCAGGGGTGCGCCGAGAACTTCGACTGGCTCGTGAGCCTGGGCGCCAACGCCGAGGACCTCAAGATGAACGACGGCGAGAGCGGCTTCCGCAGCCCCGGCAGCGGCTACTTCTGGTCGGAGAACCCCGAGCTCGAGGGCGCCGGGCACAACGTGGGCTACGTCGTCGACGCCAACCGCTCCGCCTGCGCGTTCTACTACCTGCTGCAGGACAACGTCGACGCCCGCGACATCGACGTCTGGTACGGCACGCCCGCCAAGCACCTCATCCAGGACCCCGCCACCAAGACGGTCGTGGGCGTGCAGCTCGAGCGCGACGGCCAGGCCATCAACGTCCTCGCCCGCGGCGGCGTGATCATGACGCTCGGCGGCTTCGAGGCGAACCAGACCATGCTCAACGACTACCTGCAGCGCTCCTACGTGGGGACCCTCGCGGCCTCCTACAACGAGGGCGACGGCGTGAAGATGGCCCTCGAGGTGGGCGCCGACCTGTGGCACATGTCCAACTCCGCCGGCTTCATCTGGGGCTACCAGAGCGACACCATGCCGCGCTGCATCTTCATCTCCACGACGAGGACCAAGGCCGGCATCTTCGTGGGCCCCGGCGGCACCCGCTTCTTCGACGAGGGCTCGTCGTCACGCCACGGCCGCGTCATCATCGGCGGCAGCTCCATCCAGTGCCCCACGCCCGACCCCACCTACATGATCCTCGACGCCGACTCGATGGCCGCCACCAAGCTCAACACCGCGTGGGGCGAGGGCAACGCGCTCGCGATCGAGAAGGGCATCATCGGCCAGGCAGACACCATCGAGGAGCTCGCCGAGGCCATCGGTGCGCCCGCCGAGGCTCTCCAGAAGACGATCGACCGCTACAACAGCTGCTACGACCAGGGCATCGACGCCGACTTTGGCCGCGCGTTCGAGAAGATCGTCCCCGTGCGCACGCCCCCGTTCGCCTACATCAAGATGACGCCCACGATGTACAACACGCAGGGCGGCGCCCGTCGCAACGCCCAGGCGCAGATCGTCGACGCCGAGGGAAGCCCCATCCCGCACCTCTACAGCGCCGGCGACTTTGGCGCCATCTGGCCCGACATGTACAACGGCTCGGGCAACCTGGGCGAGTGCGCGGTCTTCGGGCGCATCGCGGGCCACAACGCCGCTGCCGCCAAGGACTCCGACCCCGTGACCGGCGAGGTCGCGCTCGTCGACCTAGGCCTCGGCGACGGCAAGCCCGTCTACGAGCTCGGCGAGAACGAGTACGTGGGCTCCGCCCGCAGCAAGGGCGGGCGCGTCGTGGTGAAGGTCGCCCTCGACGGCGACAGGATCGCCGACGTCTCGATCCTCCAGATCAACGACACCATCGGCCTCGTCGACGACTGCCTGGGCCAGATCCCCGCGGCCATCGTCGAGCAGCAGTCCACCGAGGTCGACACCGTCGCCGGCTGCACCTACACCTGCAAGGCCATCATGGCCGCCGTCGCCGACGCCCTGGCCAGCGCCGGGAAGTAGCCGAGCCAATTTCGAAAGATCGAGTCAGAGCACCCGAGTTCGAAACAGCAGGACATAACCCGAAAGGCGGGCGGTCCCTCTTCGCCGAGGGGCCGCCCGCCTTCTGTTCAATCGCCTACCTTGCCAGCCTTACCGGCCTTACCGCCCTCGCCTTCGTAGGTCGGAACCCCGTCGCCCTTACTTCGCCGCCGCGTAGTCTCCCGCGTTGTCACCGGCGACGCGACCGAAGGTGTAGATGTCTGCCATCGACGTGGAGCCGAGGCGGTTCGTGCCCATCTTGCCGCCCGCGACCTCGCCGCACGCGTACAGGCCGGGGATGGGCTCGCCGGCGGTGTCGAGCACCTGGGCGCTCGTGTTGATGCGCAGGCCGCCCATGGTGTAGTGCACTGCGGGCTTGTAGACCATGATGTAGTAGGGCGGGGTGTCGATGGCGAGCATGAGCATCGGGTCGCGGCCCCAGTCGGTGTCCTTGCCGGCGGCGCACAT
>CAYMHQ010000069.1:4682-9684 GCA_964390275.1 uncultured Coriobacteriaceae bacterium | reverse complement strand
AGACCATGATGTAGTACGGCGGGGTGTCGATGTGGAACATCTCGCCGCGGTACGAGAAGTCCTCGTCAGCGCCTGCGTCCGCGAAGCCGTTCCAGCGCTCGATGGTCGCCTTCAGGGCCTCGGCGTCGATACCGAACGGCTCGCAGCACTCCTCGATGGTGTCGGCCTTGATGCACAGGCCGCGCGAGGCGAGGTTGTCGAACTCGTCGGAGTGGATCTCGACGACGCGGGTCTCGTCGGCGGCGGCCTGGTCCCAGATCTCGTAGGCGCGCTCGTCGGTCTGCGCGAGAATCGACGAGGACAGCACGTCGCGACGGCCGAGCTCCTCCACGAAGCGCTGGCCTTCCTTGTTGAACATGATCGTCTTCTGGTCGAGGCGCAGGTCGTCGAGGTAGAGCAGGGCGCCGGTGTCGACATCGCAGATCGGGTAGGTCTGAATGAGGTCGAGGTTGACCGTGTCCGCGCCCACTGCCTGGCCCATGACGATGCCCTCGCCCTGGGCGCCCACGCAGTCCGTCGAGTTAAACTTGTCACCGTACTCGGGGTTCGCCTCGGCGCGCATCTCGACGTTCGCGCCAAAGCCGCCGGTCGCGAGGACAACCGCCTTGCACGTGAACTCGTACTCCGTACCAGTCACCGTGTTCTGTGCCTTGAGGCCGCAGACGCCGCTGTCGTCCTTGACGAGCTCGACCGCCTTGACGTTGTTGAGCAGCGTGAGGTTGCTGATGGTCTTGGCACGCGCGGTGAGGGCCGTCGTCATGGCGTTGCCGATGTGGCCGGACGGGATGATGGAGCGCTTGACCGAGTGCCCGCCAAAGAACAGCAGGTTGTGCTCCCAGGAGACGCCGCCCTCGTAGGTGAGCCACTGGGACGCCTCATACACGCCGTTCGCGATGACGTTCACAAGGTCGGGGTCGCCCACGTTGTCGCCGCCGGTCAGCATGTCCGACGCGAGGAGCTCGGGGCTGTCCTCGACGCCCTCCTGGACCTGGATCCAGTTGCCCGGGACCGCCATCTCGCCGCCGGAGAGCGCGGTGGAGCCGCCGAAGATGCCGAGCTTCTCGATGAGGAGGACCTTCTGGTCCTTGTTCGCGGCCGAGATGGCGGCGGTGAAGCCTGCGCCGCCGGTGCCCACGACGATGACGTCGTAGTCGGAGTCGACGCCCTCGTGGTCGCCCGGCGCAACGTGCTCGCGGCTCTCCCACTCGGCGGAGTCCTCACCAGCGGCGTCGAGGGCGTTCGCGACGGCAAGCAGGAACGCGGAGCTCGAGAGCGTGGCGCCCGCGATGGTATCGACGTTCAGGGTCTGGTTGGCGATGATGAGGTCACTCAGCTGCTCCATCGAGTAGTCGCCGAGGCCGCCGGTCTCATGAGAGTACAGGATGTTGATACGGACGATCTTGCCTTCCTCGAGCACGACCTCGACGCTCATGTGGCCGTTCTTGCCCACGGCCTCGCCCACGGCGGAGATGCCGCAGCCCGCCGGGACCTCGGCGGCGACGGCCGAGCCGACCGACCCGATCCCCGCGCACGCGGCGCCCGCGACGGCGGCTGCGCCTCCCACGAAGCCCCTGCGAGACATGGTTTCCTTAGCCATAGCTTAATCCTCCTTGTTCGGTCGTTTCGCACCTTCGCACGCGGTCGCATCCATATGCGACAGCACGCTTACGTGCGCACCTTCGTTGGCACGGTTGACGCGGTTGGCACGTCGGCGCCCCGGAACCCGACGCCTCGCTCGTGCGGCTCGCCCGTGCGACAGTCCCAACTTATTGCCCGAACCGTTGGCAGTCCAGGGTAAAAGGGTTTATTCTCTTCGCGCGGCAACCAGCCCAGAAGGTTTATGCCTTTAAACCCGCTCCGGGGTTGAAAATCGGGTTGCCGAATGGGAAGCTGGTCAGATTGTTCGCGAGCCAGCCGCGCGGCGGTCGCGTATCTGTCGGGAGGTACGGTGCGGGAGTTCGCAATCCGATGGTTCCACGTCCTCGAGCGCCTCGCGTTCGTCCCCCTCTCGTTCATGGGGGTCGGACTCTACCGTGCATGGCTCGCCATCTTCTTCCGCTACGGAGCCTACCCGGGCATGGGCGTCTCCGACTACGCCCTCTTCGAGGTGAGCATCGGCGTCGTGTGCCTCGCCGCCGCGTTCGCCCACCGCAGGGTGTCGCCGCTCTGGTCGAACTCTCGCGCCCTCCTCTCCGCCGGCGTCGCCATGGTGGTGGGCGCGATAGGGTGCGCCGTGCAGGCGTTCTGGATTCCCCTCGACCTCATCAAGTACCTCGGCCTCGTCCTCGCTGGCGCCGGGCTGGGGATTGCTATCCTCGTCTGGTGCGAGTTCTACGGCGCGCTCAACCCCATGCGCGTCGCCGTCTACCACGCCGCGAGCATCTTCTTCGGCGAGCTACTGTGCTGGTTCTTCACCACCGTCTCCGCCCCGGGCCTCGTCGCGATGTCCGTGGTGCTGCCGCCTCTCACGTTGTGGTGGGCGCACGTCGCCGTCACCAAGCTGCCCGAGGTCGAGCGGCCCCGCCCCCTCCCCGACCCCACTGCGCTCGTCGTGCCGTGGAAGCCCATCGCCCTCATGGCCACCTGCACCTTCGCCACCGGCTTCGGCACCCTCCCCGACCAGCCGCTCGTCCTTGGCAACGTCGTGGGGTGCCTCGGCGCGACCGCGCTCGTCTTCTTCGGGTCGCTCTCAACCTCGCGCTGGTTCAACTTCGACGTCATCTACCGGCTTGCCTTCCCGCTGCTCTCCGTGAGTCTGCTCCTCATCATGCCGCTCGTCAGCAAGACGCCGCAGGTCACGGCAGCGTGCTTCGACGCAGGCTACACGATGCTCTCGATGTTCATCATGATCATCCTGAGCAACATCACCTACCGGTTCGGGATCGATGCGGTGTGGCTGAACGGCATCGAGCGCGGGATCCGCTACCTCATCGAAGCGCTCGGATGGGGCACGTTCGCCCTCTCGAACGCTTGCCTCGAGCCCGGGGCGAACGCCGTGGTGCACGTCGTGGTGATGAGCACCGTCATCGTCATCTTTCTCGTCATTGTGCTCCAGGAGAAGAGCCTCGCGGCGCGCTGGGGCATCGACATCAAGGCAGGCGGGAACGGCGACCCCGGCGACGTGTTCTCGCCCGGCCAGCTCTCCATGCGCGTCTCCGACCTCTCGAAGCGCTTTGGCCTCTCCGACCGCGAGGAGGAGGTCCTGCAGCTCATGGTGCGCAAGGTCCCCGTCGCGCAGATGGAGGAGGAGCTCTTCGTCGCACGCGGCACCATCAAGGCGCACACGAACCACATCTACAAGAAGTGCGGCGTCAAGGGACGCAAGGAGCTGTTCGAGCTCATCGGCGTCGACGAGGGCGACGCGCGGGGCGACCTGCACGAAGGCTAGCTGCCCGGCAGCCGCCGCCAACCCTCCCCGCCTTCTGTCTATCTCGCATGACACAGGCGTCAAGTGGCACCCGATGGGGAGGGGAATCCGGACCGCGGAGCGCTATCATGGTGCACGTCGCCGCGGGGCCGCGACGGCAGCGCGCACCGCGACCCCGCCCGCACGACCCATCCGCTCGAACTCCCGGAAGGACGCGTCCATCATGGAAACCATCGCAGACCCGGCCACGCTCCCGAACGCGACCTCCGCACCTGCCAGCGTCGACGGCATCACCGAAACCGCCGGCCTCAAGCCGCTCGCCGTCAGCCTCTACATCCCGTTCTGCCTCAAGAAGTGCGGATTCTGCGACGCGCTCGTGTTCGACCAGCCCGCCGTGACGCTCGCGGAGAGCTACACGAAGGCGCTCCTCACCGAGGTCGAGTCGCTGGCCGAGGACCTCGCCGAATACCAGGTAACGACGCTCGAGGTCTGCGGCGGCTCGCCGAGCCTGCTGGGCGGGCGCGTCCTGCGCGAGCTGCTCGACTTCGTCCGCGGCAGGCTGAACGTCGCCCCCACGTGCGAGACCACGCTCGAGCTCGCCCCGGTCAACATCAACATCAGCATGTTCGACGCGCTGCAGCGGTGCGGGGTCAGCCGGCTGGAGTTCGAGCAGGAGACGTTCGACGCGTTCCAGAGCGAGATGCTGGCGAAGGGGTACACCCCCGGCGCGCTCGAGGACGCCGTGCCGGTGGCGAAGGGCTCGCGGTTCACGGACTTCGGCGTCTCGCTGCTGTACGGGCTGCCGGGCCAGGGCGTCCCCTCGATCGAGACGGGCGTCAACACGTGCGCGGAGCTCGGCGCGACCCATATCAAGTTCGCCCCGCTGCGCCTGACGCCGGGGACCACGGTGCGCGAGGAGCACGACCGCCAGCTTGCCTCCGGCACCCAGCGCTCGCCGCGCTACGTCTATCCCGACGACGAGAAGGTCGCGCGCCTCTACCGCGCGGGCGTCGAGCTGCTCGAATCCCGCGGCTACAGGCGCTACACCCAGTTCCACTTCGCGAAGGAGGGGTTCGAGGCGCAGCTTGTGCACGACGGCTGCGCGGCGGTTGACTCGGTCGGCTTCGGCCTGGGCGCCGTCTCGCGCTACGAGGGCGTGATGTGCCGCAACTCGTCGGACATGGCCACCTACCTGGCCGAATCGGGCGACTACACCAAGGTGCTCGCCGAGTTCAAGGAGCTCTCCCCCGCCGAGGTTGCACGCGACGCCCTCGCCCGCGGCCTCTTCGCAATCGAGGGCGTCGGGCGGACGGAGTTCGAGGAGCGCTACGGGATGTCGGTCGAGGCGTGCCTCCCCGCCGACGGCCTCCCCGAAGGCTGGCTCGAGACCGACGCCGCGACCGACCGTATTCGGCTCACGCTCGAAGGCGGCCGGCACTACGAGGAGGTCCGCGACGCCATCATCCGGGACGGGGTGGCCAAAAAGTGCATCTAGCATGCCGATTGAAACCCCGATGGCCATAATCTTCACGTAAGTGGGCCGAAAACCAACCCACCGTACAGGTAGGTTGGTAGCACGCCGCATCTACCTGCAGTTTTGCAGGGCCCATCGGCTCTACAGCGCTAAAGCGGCAT
>CAYMHQ010000069.1:0-4582 GCA_964390275.1 uncultured Coriobacteriaceae bacterium | reverse complement strand
CACGCAAAACGGCCGGCCGCCCGCACCCTCGCGGACGACCGGCCGTCGTCTTACGCCTTACCTACGTGCTTGTCGTGCCAGCTTTCCAGCCTCGCGCCTAGAGCGTGGCGACGTACTCGCCGACCTGGTAGCCGCTGGTGACGGCCCAGCCGATGGAGACGCCGTTCATGGGCGAGGTGTACTGCAGCGGGAAGCGGCCGCCCAGGCAGTTGCCGCAGGCGAACAGGCCGGGGATCGGGTGGAAGTCCTCACGGCTGCGGATCTGGCAGTGACGGTCGCCGAACATACCGGTCAGGGTGACCATCATGCCGGCGCCGCCGCCCATGGCGCTGTAGGTCGCGAAGTACGGGGGCTCGATCTTCTTGAGGACGCTCAGAGGCTTGCCGTAGTCCTCGTCGAGGCCGTTCTCGGCCAGCTCGTTGTAGCGCTCGACGCTCGCCTTGAACTGCTCGGCAGCGGCGCCCTCGTAGCCGAGGTACCCGGCGAGGGTCAGCAGGTCGCTGGAGCAGAAGACGGTGTTGCGGCCGTAGGTGAAGCCCTCGGGGCCGGAGTCCTCGTGATCGGCGGTGAAGATCTCCTTCTCCTCCTCGATGGCAGCCCAGTCGTCGAGGTTGAGGTGGCCGATGGGGCTGTGGTACAGGGCCTCGTAGAAGTTGGAGCCCCAGACGCTCGCCAGGCCGGACTCGCGGCGCTGCGCCGGGATGCCGGCGATGAAGTTGTGCGCGAAAGACTCGTTGCAGAAGCGGTAGCCGTCCTTGTCGAGCAGCAGGATGTGCGAGCCCTTCCAGACGCCCATCGGGTTGCCGCTCACGCCACCCATGGCGCCCGCGGGGCCGATCTCGAACGCGGCGCCTGCCCAGTACATGGCCTTGTGGCCCATGCCCTCGCGGCCGGAGCCGGAGGGGGTCACGGTGCCGGGGTTGCTCGCGATGACCTCGGGGAGAAGCTCGCGGGTCATGGAGCCGTTGGAAGCGAAGTCGCCGCAGGCCACGATGGTCGCGGTGGAGGCGTTGAACTTGACGTACTCGCCCTCGACGTCCTTGTTCTCGGCGATGGCGCCAACAACCGCGCCAGACTCGTCCTGAACGAGCATCTTAAGGCTGTAGCCCCAGAACATCTGGGCGCCGTAGTTGTCGACGGCGTCGTTGATGTTGTCGATCGGCACCTGCGAGCTGCCGTACTGCTTGATGCTGACCGCGCCCGGATAGGTGTGGTAGGCGCCGCAGTCGCTCGTCCACTCGGCGGGGATGTTCTCCCACGCGTAGGTGGTGAAGGTGTCCTCGATGCCCGGGGAGACGGAGGTGAAGAAGTCGAAGGCCTCGCCGGCGTGGTACGCGAAGTACTTCAGCAGGTCGGGCTCGGCGCGGTTGGCGCAGCACATCTGCCAGTTGGTGTAGAACTCGACCGGGTCGACCTCGGGGATGCCGATGCTCTTCTGATAGGTCGAGTTGAAGCAGCCAATGTCGCCGCCGTACAGGTTGAACGTCTCGAGCCACTGGGCGTCGAAGGCGATAACCTTCTTGCCGTCGACGGCGGCCTTGTGCATGGCGGTCGAACCGGCGTAACCGGTACCGCAGACGAGGACCTCGCAGTCGTACTCAGCGGAGATGGGGAAGTCGTCGATCGACGGGGCCGTGCGCCACTCCGGGTCCTCGATAGGCTCGGCGGACATCATCATCGGCGCGCCACCGCCGCCACCCTCGCCACCGGCTGCGGGAGCGCCACCCTCGGCGCCGCCCTCGGCACCAGCGGGGGCCTCGCCCTCGGCGGCTGCGGGGGCCTCTTCGGCGATAGCGACTGCGCTCAACGCGCCCATTGCCGCGACGCCCGCGGCTCCGGTGATGAAACTGCGCCTAGACAGCTTGCTCATGGTCGTTCTCCTTTTCTACGTCGCGACGGGACGCCGGAATGCGCCCCGTCCCAAATGCCACTGGCCGTCGCCGCCAAGTTCGCTCGCCCCGCACGGCTCGCTCGGCTCGGCAATGGCGCGACCGATGTCATGCCACCGTTATAGAGAAGGAGTGCCCGCGCGTTCAACCTCCGCGGACATCTAGCACGATTGAGGAAGTATCCGGCACCGGGTGTCGGAGGTCGGCAGGCGGCGCGGAGGGACCGGGGCGGCGCCCGGGACGGCACCGGGGCGACGCCCTACGCCTGCTCCTCCGGTATCGGGATCATCGCCGTGAGGACGAACCTGCCGCCCTCCTCCACCTCGTAGATCAGCGAGCCGCCGTAGCTCTCGGCGGCGCGGCGGGCGTTGTCGACGCCGTATCCGTGCAGGTCGGGGTCGCCCTTCGTCGTGAGGAGCCGGCCCGCCTCCTCGCTGATGCCGCCGTCGAAGTAGTTCTCCACCCGGATGAACACCATCCTGTTCACGCGCATGATGCGCAGCCGCACCTCGCGCCGCTCGGGCTCCGCCACGCCCGCCGCGGCCTCGACGGCGTTGTCGAGCGCGTTGCCCACGATCGTGCGCAGGTCGTAGTTCGTGATGAACCCCAGGTCGTGCGCGTCGACGGCGGGCACGAGCCGCACGCCCTCGCGGGCGCAGCGCTCGGATGCCTCCCACAGGATGAGGTCGACCGCCTCGTTGCCGGACTCCCCCAGCGTCGCGGCGTCGAGGTCGTCGGTCATCCTGCGCTCGAGGTAGTCGCTGAGCGACCCGGCCTCCCCCGTCTGCTCGAACGTATGCGCGTACTTCACCATGTCGTGGTAGCGCCGGTTGACCTCGGCCATCGTCTCCTTGCGGATCTCGTAGCGCTTCTGACGCTCGGCCATCTCCATCTCGAGCTGGAGCCGGTGCACCTTCTCAACCTGCGCGCGGATCGAGTTGTAGTTGCCCACGAACGTGCCGAACGTCGCCACGATCGACAGCAGCAGCACGGCGTTGAGCGTCTGGCTCATGCTCCCCTCCACCGTGTAGAAGTCTGCCGAGCTGCGCAGCACCGCGTACGGCAGCAGCGAGAGCAGCAGGATCAGGAAGCTCTTGGGCTCGATCGACACGTCGCGGTGCGTGGGGGCGTAGCGGCGCAGGAACAGGCACAGCCCCAGCAGCATCGCCATGTAGAGGACCTCGACGAGCACCGTCTTGATGAGCATGTCGAACACCGGGGAGTTGAAGTAGATCATGTTGACCACGGCCACGCAGAAGTCCATGCACAGCGACACGATCACGGCGGCGTAGATCGAGTTGCGCACGCCCACGCGCCGCGCCCACAGCAGATAGACGGTGAAGACGGCGGTGATCCCCACAAAGTCGTAGAGGAACATCAGCTTCGCCATCTTGATCCACATGACGCCCGCGCACATGAGCACGAACGGCACGCAGCGGCCGAGCCTGAGCAGGACGCGCCTGAGCGGCGTCGAGTCCCTCCACTCGGGCGGGAACAGCACCCTGGCGCGCGGGTACATCACCTGGGAGAAGACGGCGATTCCCACGCACCCCACCAGGGCGCGAAATATGTGCGCCGCAAGGCTGATCTCGTTCATCGAGCACCTCTCTTGGTCATACCGTGCCGCCGACCTCTTTGAGCAGGGTCGTCACGAACTCGTCGCGCTTGTAGCGGCTCATGGGGAGCCACTGTCCGCGGACGAGCACCTCGCGCTTGCGGACGCTCTCCACGTAGGCCGTGTTCACGATGTAGGCCTGATGGCACCGGCCGAACCCGAACGGCGCGAGCTTGGCGGCCAGGTCCTTCATCGTGTCGGTGCAGTCGTAGTCGCCCGACTGCGAGTGGATGAGCGTCCCCTTCGCCTTCGTCTCTATGTAGAAGATGGTCGAGACGTCGAGGTAGGTGACCGTCTTGTCGTAGTTGATCTGGATCATGCTGGGGGCACGGCGTTTGAGGACCGCGAGCGCGCGCTGCATGCTCGAGCAGAAGCTCGTGTAGTAGAGCGGCTTGATGAGGAAGTCCGTGGCCTGGACGCCGTACCCTTCGAGCGCGTACTGCACCGCCTCGGTGACGAAGATGATCACGACGTTGGGGTCGCGCTCCCGGATCCTCCGGGCGACCTCGATGCCGTTCGAGCGCGCCATCACGATGTCGAGAAAGATGACGTCGAACTGCGCCGAGGGGGCGGGGCCAGAGGGGACGGAGGTGGAGGGGGCGGCGCCAGAGGGTGCGGTACCGCAGGCGGAGGCAGCGCCGGAGGGGGCGCCACCGCAGGCGGAGCCGACAGCGGCGAGAAAGTCGACACCGTCGTCGAACACCGAGCAGTCGTAGGCCTCCCTGCCTGCGAAGAAATCACGCACATACTGCACGAGCGTGCGCTGGTACCCCGGGTCGTCCTCGACCACCGCGAGTCGGATCATCTACGTACCTCCAGACCGGCGCGTGCGGGCGCCGCTTCCGAACGGTGTGCGGGCCGAAAGGCCTGGGGGGAATCATAGCACGACCGTGGGGAAGGGCAGGCGGGGCAGGGGCGCGGGGACTCGCGGGGCGGAGGCGGGGGCGGGCTCGCGGGAGGGAGGCGGGGGGATGGGCACGCCCGGGACCGTGGTAAGGCAGCGAAGGGGCGGAGGGCGCGCCGTTTTGGGTCTTTTCGGATTATTGACCACTTTCGGGGGTATGTGAGTTAGGCTTTT
>CAYMHQ010000068.1:0-12071 GCA_964390275.1 uncultured Coriobacteriaceae bacterium | reverse complement strand
GCTGGGTGGCCAAAATACTCACGTAGCATGCCGATTGGGAGACCGGTGGCCAAAATCTCCTTCCTGCATGCCGAAAGTACTCACGACGTTCGATGGGTTGGTATGCATACGCCATCTACCAGCACTTCTGCAGAAGACCTCGATTCTACAGTGCTAAAACGGCATGCTATTAGGACTTTTTGGCCACGTCTACCTGGACCGGCATGCTATTTGGACTTTTTGACCACCTTTTCAGAGCGTTCAGGCACCATAGAATTCCATTAAACTTACGTATACAGGAATATGCATGCATCCTCTGTTTTATGCACTCTTGATCCATCGATGAATCCTCTTGGCCCTTCGTCTTTGCCCCAGTCCGCCTGCGGGGCAGTCAAAATCAGCAAGACCACCCCACCCTCCCTACTCCCCCGTCAGTCTCGCCCCACCATCCCTCTCCTCTCGTCCCCTCGCCGCCCCGCCGCCCCGCCGGCGCCCTTAAGCCCTCGGCTGATTGTGTGGCGGTGCGGCGCGACCGGGCGAACGGCGCGGGTCATCCTCCGTTTTACCGCCATAATCTTCTCCGTCTGTCAGATGCACCCGCGCCATTCGAACCCGCGCCATCCGTCTGCGCCCGCCGCAGAAGAACGAGGACCGCCCATGAACCCCAAGGCCACCTTAAGCTGCACCTTGAGCCCCAAGCCCAGAACCGCCGCACGCGCCGTCGCGGCGGCATCCCTCTCGATAGCGCTCGCCCTCGCCGCGAGCCTCGTCCTGGGCGCCGTCTCGACCGCGTCGGCGAAGACCCCCAAGTCGACGCCCGACCAGAAGGCGCGCCTCACCGACGTCGCCGCCGACTTCACCGACCGCGCGAGCGACGCGATCGACACGGTCCTCGACCCCGACGCCGAGGACACCGCAGCCACCTCCACCGGCAAAACCGGCGCGGCCTCCACCCCCGCCGCCTCCTCCAGCACAACCCCCTCGGCCGCCGCCTCCACGGCCTCCGCCACCGACACCCTCACCGCCAGGTTCGACGGGGCGACGTCGACGATCACGCTCACGGCGTCGGGCGGCAAGGTCGGGCGCGCGAGCAACGTGGCGTTCTCCGTCAAGGGCGACGGCTCGGCGGGGCACGAGGGCATGACCTGGTACCAGGCCGAGAAGCAGTCCGACGGCACGTGGGCGGCGACGTTCGACGCGTCCGAGAACGGCTACGGCGTCTGCGAGGCCCAGACGTTCCTCGCCGTGGGCGGGTCGACCGACGGGTACGCGACCGCCACGTTCAGCGCCGCGGGCGTCTCCGGCAAGGTCGCCGTCGAGGGGCCGGACGAGCAGATGCACGTGACGGTCACCGCCGCGGGGGTCCGCTGCAACGGGAAGGTCCAGGGCGTCTCGGTGGAGGTGCGGCTCGACGACAGGACGCTCGCCTACGAGCTCTCCTCCAACGGCGACGGCGTCTGGACCGCGACCGTCCCGCTCACCGACTTCGACGTCGACCAGGGCATCTACCGCTTCACGACCTCGGTCCGCGACACGGACGGCGTCGAGACCCCCATCGACTACTCGACCCTCGACGTGGCGTTCGACGGTCCCACCTGGGTCGACACCAATCTCGACCGCAGCGGCGGCCGCCTGTGGTTCGGCGTGCACGGAGGCGTGGTCGAGGAGGCCGCGAACGTCGCGTTCTGCGTGACCGACGCCTACGGGACCTCAACCTGGGTCCAGGGCGAACGTCAGGACGACGGGTCGTGGGCCGGCAGCACCGACATCTCGTGGCTCGCGCACGGGTACGGCTACGTCACCGCCTACGCCGGCTTCGGCACCGAGGAGACCGCCGTCATGGGCGGCTCGTCCTTCTACCAGTCGGGCGGCGGCGAAAGCGCGATGACCTCGCGCATCCAGGGGTACTCGAGCCCCACCGGCTACCTCATCGCGCTCAACACGAGCGACTGCCTCGTGGGCATCTACAGCGGCTACCAGGGCAACTGGACGCTCATCCACTACTGGGAGTGCACGTGCGGCGCCTCGAGCACGCCCACCGTCACCGGCGTCTTCTCCGTGGGCGGCAAGGGCTACTCGTTCGACTCCTACGGCTCGCGGTGCTTCTACTACACCCAGTTCTACGGAGACTACCTGTTCCATTCGACCTGCTACTGGCCCACGCTCGACTATCCCAGCAGCTCGAACTTCATGGACTCGCGCACCGGAATGCACCTCTCGCACGGTTGCGTGCGCCTCGACCTCGACAACGCGCTCTGGATCTACAACAACATCCCGAGCGGCACCACGGTCGTCTCGTACTAAGGCGCCTCTACGCCGTGAACAGCTTGCGGATCTCCGCGACGAGCTGCTCGCGCATGAACACGACGAGCGCGAGCAGCAGCAGGCACGCGAGGAGGCCGCTCAGGTAGGCGGGCAGGTCGTTCCACGTGAGGCCGAACGCCGTGAACGCGACCGGCACCAGGCCGAAGACCACGTCGAGCAGCAGGTACTTCGCGTACCCCGACACGAACGTCCCCCGGAACACGCACACGAGCACGGCGTCGGTCAGAAGGGCGGCGAAGCAGATCGAGGGGATGACGAACGTGGTCACCACCAGGTCGCCCGAGAGCGCGAACCACAGGGCCGCGACGCCGAGCAGCACGAGGAAGTAGCGCGCCACGAGCCGCAGGAAGTCGGGCGCGGTGTTGATGATGTGGCGCACGAACGCGTAGTTCACGAGCACCGCGAGGCACACCGTGAGGACGATGCCGCCGGGCAGCTCGAAGACGTGCCCGAAGAAGAGCATCGCGAGCACGCCCGCGCCGGTGACGAACGCCAGCACGCGCAGGACCAGGGTGTTCGACCTCTTCACGCGGTTCTCGGGGAAAAGCGACGGGGACGCCTCGCCGGTCAGCTCGGCCTGGCAGAGCGGGCACCTGTCCAGGTCCCCGGTGAAGTCGATGCGGCACTTCTCACAGCGTCTCATCCTCGGCGCCTCCCTTCGTCGTCCCCGCGCCCCGGCCCGCGGCCGCCCTCTCCCGGGCGCGCTCGGCCTTCGCCTGGGCCCGGTCGGCCTTCTCCTGCAGCCGCCGCGCCCTCGTCTCCGCCTTGGCGGTCGCCTTGCCCTGCTTGGCGGCGGCCTTGCGCTCTCTGGCGACCGCCTTCTCGGCTGCCTTCTCGGCGGCCTTCTTGGAAGCCTTGCGCCCCTTCGGAGCAGTCCCCGTCGCGTCACCCTCAGCCTCAACCGCAGGCTCAGCGTTGCCCTCAGCCTGCGCCTTCTCCCCCTCGTCCTTCGCGCCGAGCCGCATGACCGAGCGCTCGAACTCGGCGGCCATCATGTCGGCGGCGACCTCCTCGCGCGACTTGCTCACGTTCATGCGGGCCGGAATTCCGCGCGCCGTGAAGAACCGGCAGAAGTTCTTGAGGACGGCGTGGTTGGAGTAGGCCGTCGCCATGCCCACGCTCAGGTCGTCCCCAAACGAGCAGATGGTGAACTTGAGGCCGGTGGTCGAGGTCAGGATGTTGAAGTCGCGCACGTAGGGGACCAGGCGCTCGTCGATGCGGATGGCGCCGATGTTCGAGACGGTGGCGGTCGTGCCGCGGGCGGATATGGCGTCGGCGATCCCGAGCACGAGGTCCTTCATGAAGAGCGGCGCGAACCTCAGCAGCGGGTTCTTCTCGAGCTCGACCATGCGGTTCATGCGCAGCTTGAGGTGGTCAGGGCGCGTGCCCGCCTTGAGCTGGGCGTTCATCGCGCGCGCCACCTCCTCCACCGGCTCGTCGGCGTCCCCGGGCGTGTAGCTCAGGTACGCCAGGCCGAAGAAGTTCATCGCCGTCGTCGACTTGAAGTGCGAGCGCAGGTCGACCGGGATGTCGAAGCAGATGGTCCTCCCCCGGTCCTTGCGGGGCATCTCGTCGCGCAGCGAGACCACGAGCACGGCCGCGAGCAGCGACGTCAGGCTCACACCCCACTCGTGGGCGAGGCCGAGCACCCGGGAGACAGGCAGGTGGAGCTCCATGAACGTGGGGTCGCACACGTCGTGCCAGCCGCGCAGCCGGTAGGCCTTGGGCACGTGCGTCGACCCGGCGCTCTCGGGCTCGAAGTACTTGTCGAAGCTGTTCTCGGCCTTCTGGTGGTCAGAGCCGTCGTACTCGACCGAGATACCCTCGAGATGATAGCGTTCCCGCAGGTAGATGTAGATGAGCGCCTTGAAGAACGAGAGGCTCCCCCGTCCGTCCGAGACCATGTGGGAGACCTCGAAGTTGACGCGCGGCCCGTGGTAGGTCACGCGAAAGAGGACGCTGCGGGCGTTGAGGTGCAGGCCGTAGCACACCGGCAGCGTCTCGGGCAGCGCGAGGGGCACGTCGCCCGAGGGCTCGAGGTAGTGCCAGAACACGCCGCTGCGCAGGCAGACGTTGAAGTTGGGGAAGAGCTCGACCGTCTTGATGAGCGCGTACTGCAGGGTCTCGGGGTCGACGTCCTCGACAAGCGTGGCCGAGAAGCGGAACACCGTCTGCCTGGGGCTGCCCGCCTGCGAGGAGTAGAACTTGCCGACGTTATCTAGGCGATACCAGGTATTTCGCGCCATGTAGGGTCCCCCTCCCCCGCCGCAAGCTCGTCGCCGTCGAGAAAATGCCTCATGATCCGGTACGTGTCCTTGAGCGGGCCCGGGACCGAGCCGTGCACGAAGAACCCGTGGACCGCGTCGAGCAGCCGGTAGCACGCGACCTCCCCGCCCGCCTCGGCGAGCCGGCGCGCGTAGCACTCGCCCTCGTCGCGCAGCGGGCAGTGGTCGGCGGTCATCACGAGGGTGCGCGGCTGACTCGAGAGATCGCTCGCGGCGAGCGGGGCGAAGTACGGGTTCCCGCGGTCCTCAGGCCCGGAGGCGTAGAGCTCCATGTAGCCGCTGATGTCGCGGGAGGTGAGCAGGTAACCCTCGCCGTTCTCACGGACCGAGTCGAACGGGGAGGTCGCCGGGTCGTGGTCGCTGCCGAGCGCGGGGTAGAGCAGCATCTGGGTGCGCACGGAGAACTCGCCCCGGTCGCGCGCCATGAGGGAGACGGCCGCGGCGAGGTTGCCGCCCGCGGAGTCGCCGAAGAGCACGATGCGATCCTTCCGCACGTCGGGCAGGAGGTCGCCGGCGTGCAGGCTGCGCGCCACCTCGTAGCAGTCCTCGACCGCCCGGGGGAACCGGTGCTCGGGCGCGCGCCGGTAGTCGACCGACACCACGCGCCGCTCGAGCCGTATCGCCGTCGCCGCGCAGGCGTCGGCGTAGAAGTCGACGTCGCCGTTCGCCCAGCCGCCGCCGTGGAAGAAGAGCACCGTGCCGAGAAAGTCCTCGGTCACCTGGAGCCCCTCCCTCAGGGAGAACTCGAACTCGCGGGGCGTGAACACGCGGCAGGGGATCTCGTACCCGTCCGACGCCGCGACGGACCTCTCCTCGACCTTGCAGCGCGGGTCGGGGATCCCGATGCCCGAGCTCACGTCCTCGGCGACGCGAATCGCCCTGTAGGAGCTCCTGATGTCCGGGGAGACGCGCGAGACGGCCTTCATCGCAGCGAGGACCGCTTTGTTGATCGCCATGGGCGGTTCCTTCCTCGAGAGACGGCTTGCGGGGCTGGGGAGACTGGGGCGCGAGCGGAAACGGGCGCGACGCGCACGCGAAAGGGCGCACACCCGCGTTCCCGCCGACCGGATACCCATCCTAGCCGGAGGCGAACCCGAATGCACGCCCACAGGACAACAACCACATAGAGGACGAAGAGAGGGAGAGGGGAAGAACCTAACGGGGAGAAGGCAATTCCACGGAGAGGGCGACGCAACCGAGCGGCGGCATGCGGATACTAATATGCGACTCTCGGAAAGCGACGCTTCAGACGTTGACAGCGCCGAAAAAGCGGGTATAGTCTCTGGCAGTGGCACGACAGGGGAACCCTACGGGGCCCTGCCCAAGGCGACTGCCTAAGGGCGGTCGCCTTTTTATTGCCTGGAAACGAGGTACCCTCATGGGAAAGCCGTTCCTTTCGATTGAAGACCAAGTGGCGCTCCTGGAGAGACGTGGTGTCGTGTGCAACGGCAACACGGGAAACGTGCTCATGCGCGAGGGATACTATCGTATCGTCAATGGCTACAAGGAGCCGTTCATCGACGGCGTTGCAAGCGCAGATGCCGGAGACGACCGCTACAAGCCCGGAACGACCTTTGATGACCTATACGCCCTGTTCCTATTCGACAGAGCGCTACGCGAGAGAACCTTCCACTGCACGCTCAAGGCCGAGGCGCTCGTCAGAACGGCATGTTCCCACCTGTTTGCGATTTTCCATGAAGGGGCGGAGGACTACCTCGTACAGGACAGCTTTGCAAGCGAGGCAGAATATAGGGCCTCCGGACTCAAAAGATACCGCGACGACATGCAAACCCTCCAGCATCTGCTCTACGATAAGTCCAGAAATAGCAAACGAGCGCCCATCGCACACTACCGTGAAAAGCACGGCGAGGTGCCTATATGGATTTTGGCGTGTGACCTAACGTTTGGCAACGTAGAGCACTTCTTCAATCTCATGAAACCGGCCGAGCAGACTGGTGTATGCAAAACAATAGCCAAAGCAACAGGCCATCTCGGCGGCGCGCTGGGTTACTACAGCCCTGCTCAAGCCCGCGCCGACATAAACACCGTGGTTAAGGTCAGAAATATGTGTGCGCACGACGAAAGGCTCTATTGCGCACGCATCGGTGCAAGAAAGAATACCAACTATCTCGGTTTCCTCCGCTGCGTCAGACACCTTGTCACCGACGAAGACTTCGACGAGCTGATCTCCAGCGTGGTCGGCGACATGAAGGTCTACTCCGATCGCAGCGAGACGGTCGCCCACGTCATCGAAAAGATGGGCATCACGACTGCGACGGGTGGCGCCAAGGCAAAGAAATAGGAGGCGCTCGGGAGACTATCAGAGAAATTCTGACGCGGGCAGTCGGATGATTCCCGCAGCACCCTACTCCGCAGACCCCTCCGCTCTGACGTCGGCGGCGAGGCGCATCTCGCCGTACGCGCGAGCCTCCTCGAGGGAGATGGTCTTGATGCGGCACGCGAAGTACCAGACCTCGGCCACGATGAAGGCCGCCATCAGCGCCTTCACCCACCACTGCGGGAACACGACGATGCACACCGTCATAACGATGATACCCGGGCTGGACAGTGCGACCTTGGAGCGCAGCGTCATCTCGCGCTTCTCGGCGTAGTTCGACAGGTACTTCTTATAGAGGGCGGTCGAGACGAACCAGTCGTTGAGCTTTGTCGAACTCCTCAGGAAGAAGAAGGACGCGAGCAGCAGGAACGGCGTGGTGGGCAGGACGGGGAGAAACGCCCCCAAGGCCCCCAGACCAAAGAACAGCAGTCCCAGTCCGGCGTTGACGTACTTCATCAATGGGGCACGCTCCTCGTGTCGCGTCAAATAGAAGGCGTTCGCGGGGCCGCACGGGCGCCCGGACGCGGACGAGTCTATCAGGGCGACGCGGCGTCATGCAAAGGGGCGAACACCGCAACCGGGCGAAATCGGGCGCGACCGGGGGAACTCAAGGGTAAATCCCGCAGGCGCGGTCCCTCGGCGGCCGCCCCTCGAACCGGGCTCCCATATGGTGTATCATCGGTCAATGTACTAATTGGTATGCGTACCACACGTGATGCCCGCACGGGCGTCCGGAAGGAGGGAGGAACCATGAACGCACGGAGAATCACGGCGGCGTCACCCCTGGCGAGGGTCCTCGTCGCGCTGGTCGCGCTCGCCCTGTCGCTGCTCGCGCTCGGCATGGGCGCCACCACGGCGCAGGCCGCGCCCCGTATGACGGTGACGGGCTACGAGGGCGCCTACGACGGCCAGCCCCACTCCGCCACGGTGACGGTCGAAGGCGACATGGAGGGCTACTACGTCGCGTTCATCAACATGAACACGGGCGAGGTGCGGTCCGAAAACCCGTCGTTCACGGACGTGGGGAGCGCGACCATCCGCGTCGAGCTCCAGCAGTCCGGCTCGGACGACCCTCTCATCCAGGTGGAGACCGTCACCGTCACCATCGAGCCGCGCAACGTCACGGTCGCCGTCAACGGCAACACGATGTACTCGTACTACAACGGCCTGGAGCAGCTCTTCTCCGGCTACAGCGTCGGCAGCATCTCCGTCGAGGAGATCGAGGGCCTCGATACCCCCGCGTACACGGCGGACGACTTCGGCTACGTCGACCCGGAGAACCCGCCGACGGCCTGGGGCGTCGACGCGGCCGCGTACCCCATGGGCCTCACCGCCGAGAACTTCGTCAACAACAACGCCAACTTCAACGCGACCTTCGAGGTCACGGACGGTCTCCTCATCATCGAGCAGCGCCCCGTGGCCGTGACCGTCAAGGGCAACGTCGCGACCTCTCAGTACGACGGGACCGAACAGGTCGTCGAAGGCTTCACCGTGACCTCCGTCTACGACATTTGGCCCGGGTACGACCCCGATACCGGCGACGATGCCGACGGTTCCGCACCCTCCGAAGAGGGCGAGATCCTGCCCTTCTTTGACGTGAGCTCCGTCTGGTACAACTTCTGGGCCGTCGCCAAGGGCACCGACGCGGGCACCTATCCCATGAGCCTCAATAAGCTGGAGTTCTACTGCAACGACCCGAACTTCGACGTGACCTTCATCGTCACCGACGGCTCCCTCACCATCGAGCCGCGCGAGGGAGTCGAGCTCACCGTGACCGGCAACTCCGCGACCTACGACTACGACGGCGCCGCCAAGACGGTCGAGGGCTACACCGCCGTCTCCAACGACCCGCTGTTCACCGAGACTGACTGGTACTTCGACGGAATCGCGTCCGTGACCGCCACGGACCCCGGCACCTACGCCATGGGCCTCGCGGCCGACCAGTTCTCCGTCGCCAGCAAGAACTTCGCGAACGTGAAGTTCGTCGTGACCGACGGCCAGCTCGTCATCAATGACCCCGCCCCCGCCGACAAGGGCGACACCGACGAGGGTGGCGCCGACAAGGGCAGCACAGGCAAGGGCGACGCCATCCCCAAAACGGGCGACGACACGAACGCAGCCCTGCCGGTCGCCGCAGGCGTCGCGGGCGCCCTGGCCATCGCGGCCGGCGCCGCGCTGGTCCGCAGGCAGCAGCGACTGAGCTAGCGGCAGGCGGGCGGGCTGAGAGGCACCGCGAGCACGAACGAGAGGCCGGGTTCCGGGAGTTCCGGGGCCCGGCCTTTTTGGTGGCCGGCGGGCGCGGGCGTGCGGGCGAGGGCGGGCTCGGGCGTGCGGACCCGACCGCGAGGGCGGCCGGATGGACACGCCCGAACTTGCGGCTGGAATCGCTTTTTCGAGATTCTGACCAAAAACCCGGGTAAGTCAGTTTCTGGATTGATATAACGAGGGGCCAAAGGGCGCTTCATCGAAGCCCTTCCCAAATGCCCACCTCATCTACCTGCGGTAATAAAAAAGCTCGCAATCGTAATACTGCTCGCGACCCTAATTCTACGACTGTTATATCAACTCGGAAACTGACTTACCCCGTCTTTTGGTCAAAAATCGCAAAAAGCGATTCCAGCGGCGCCGTCCCCCACCGCGGGCGCCCTTCAGCGGTGCCCTCCCCGCCGCCCGTCAGCGGCACCCCTCCAGCGGTGCCCCTCCCCGCCGCCCGTCAGCGGCACCCCTCCGACGGCGCCCTCCCCGCCGCACGCCAGTGACCCCCGCAAACGCAACCCGCCCGCCCGGCTGCTCTCAACCGGACGGGCGGGACGCTTCTCCCCTATATCTTTCGCGGCACGTCTTCGCAGCTAGAGCACCCTGCTGCCGAACGGCACGAGCGCGAGCCAGGCGAACTTGAAGCTCTGGATACCGGCAGGGATGCCGATGATCGTCATGCAGCAGAGCACGCCGCAGCCAAGGCCGAGCACGAACAGCTCGATCCCGCCAAAGATCCACCACAGGACGTTGACCAGCAGCGACACCGGGCTAAAGGTCGTCACAATCTCGGTGCCGAAGGGCGCGAGGGCGAGCCGGGCGATCTTGAAGCACTGCAGGCCCACAGGAATCCCGACGATTGTGATGCACCACAGCAGGCCAACGAACGCCCAGCCGAGGGCGAGAAGGATGCCTCCCAGGAAGAACCAGATCACGTTGCACAGAAAGTCGACGACCCCCATCTACGCTCCTCCCCTCGCCTTCAAGCTCGCTCCGGCCCGACGCTCCGGCAAATCCGCCGGCGTCCCAGTGCCTCGGTCTACACCAGTCGCACTATAGCATGCCCGGTTCGAGGGCGCGCTAGTCCTCCTCCACCGGTCCTTCTCGGTCGCTAGTCCTCGTCGGCGAACACGCACGCGGCCTTGACGAAATCCCTGAACAGCGGATGCGCCTTGGTGGGGCGGCTCTTGAACTCGGGGTGGAACTGACCGGCGACGAACCACGGGTGCACGTCGCGGGGCAGCTCGACCATCTCGACGAGGCGGCTGTCGGGCGAGGTGCCAGAGACGACCAGGCCGGCTTCCTCGAGCTGGCCGCGGAAGTCGTTGTTGACCTCGAAGCGGTGACGATGGCGCTCGCTGATCTGCGAGGTCCCGTACGCCTCGGCCGCCAGCGTGCCGGGCTTCACCACGCAGGGATACGCGCCCAGGCGCATGGTGCCGCCCTTGTCGACGACGCCCTCCTGGTCGGGCATGAGGTCGATCACGGGATGCTCGGTGTACTCGTCGAACTCGGTCGAATGCGCGTCGGCCCAGCCGAGCACGTCGCGCGCGTACTCGCACACCGCCACCTGAAGCCCCAGGCAGATGCCCAGGAACGGGACCTTGTTCTCGCGCGCGTAGCGGGTCGCGGCGAGCTTGCCCATAAAGCCGCGCAGGCCAAAGCCGCCCGGGACGAGGATGCCGTCCGCGTCGCCCAGAACGCTCGCGACGTCCTGCGACGCCAGCTCCTCGCCGTCGACGAGCTCGATGTCGACCCCGCGGTGGTTCGCGACGCCGGCATGATGGAGCGCCTCGATGACGGAGAGGTATGCGTCGGGCAGCTGGATGTACTTGCCGACGACCTTGATCTTGACGGGGTTGGGGTCGGCCGCGGCGCGCTCCCTCGCGGCGAGGAAGTCGTTCCACTCGGTCATGTCGCTCTCGCGCGGGTCGAGGTGGAGTCGCTCGCAGATCTTGAGGTCGAAGCCCTGCCTGCCCAGGAGCGCCGGGACGTCGTAGATCGAGGGGCAGTCGGTGTTCACGAACACGGCGCTCTCGTCCACGTCGCAGAACGACGCGACCTTGTGGCAGATCTTCTCGTCGACCTCGTGGTCGCTGCGCAGCACGATGACGTCGGGCGACACGCCGAGGCTGCGGAGCTCCTTCACCGAGTGCTGGGTCGGCTTCGTCTTGACCTCGTGCGACGCCGCGATGTAGGGCAGCAGCGACACGTGGATGTAGCAGACGTTGTCGTAGCCGACCTCCTTCCTGAACTGGCGGATGGCCTCGATGAACGGCTGCGACTCGATGTCGCCGATGGTGCCGCCGATCTCGGTGATGACCACGTCGGCCTGCGTCTTCTCGGCGAGGCGGTGGATGCGGGCCTTGATCTCGTCGGTCACATGGGGGATGACCTGCACGGTTCCGCCGAGGAAGTCGCCGTGGCGCTCGCGGTTGATGAGCGTCTGGTAGACGGAGCCCTGCGTGACGTTGGAGTCGCGGTTGAGGCTCTCGTCGATGAAGCGCTCGTAGTGGCCGAGGTCGAGGTCGCCCTCGTGGCCGTCGTCCGTCACGAACACCTCGCCGTGCTGGAACGGGCTCATGGTGCCGGGGTCGACGTTCAGATAGGGGTCCATCTTCTGCATCGTGACCTTGTAGCCACGCGATTTGAGGAGGCGCCCCAGCGAGGCGGCCGTGATCCCCTTGCCCAACGAGGAGACGACGCCACCGGTCACGAATACATGCTTTGTCATTTTGGGAAACCCCGCTCTCTTGCCGTTTTTGACTTCAACGCGCTCGACAACGGGACTTCATTGTATGCCCGGCGAACCCCTCCGCGGGCGCCCGCGCGAACATGGAACGAAATCGTAACAATCTCGCCAGAGGCGGCACACGATGCGGGCGGAG
>CAYMHQ010000067.1:5606-12195 GCA_964390275.1 uncultured Coriobacteriaceae bacterium | reverse complement strand
TAGACGGAAGGGGGGGAGGGTTGGGGGCGGCTGCCGGGCGTTTGCAGGGCGGTTCACTCGTAAGATGGTGAGAGTGCGAGAAGTTACTATCGGCTTGATTCAGCTAACCGCTCACACAAGTTGGAGAAGTGTGAGCGGTCGGCTAAATCTGCTCGATCGTAACGCCTCAGACCCCCTCATCACTTTGTAGCATCGTCGCTTGACCGTTTGTTCCGCCGCGCCGCCGGCCCTGCTGGCTCGTTGCCTTGTTGCTCACGTCGGGGGGTCGTCCCGTGCGGCTCCTCGGTTCACAGCAGCTCGAAATCGTTCAGATGGTAGCGGATGAGGCCCTCGCGCTGCATCTTCGACAGCTCCTCGCAGAGGGTGCTGCGGTCGATGGAGAGGTAGTCGGCGAGTTGCTGGCGGCTCATGCCGATGCGGAACTTTCGGCTGCCGGCGTGCTCGGACCGGCTTGTGAGGAAGAGGGCGACGCGGTCGCGAACGGTGCGCTGGGCGAGGAAGTTCACGCGGTGCAGGGCGCCCACCAGGTTCAACGAGGTGAGCCTGGCGATGTTGAAGCAGAGCGACCGGGCGGCGTGCTCGAGCCCCTGTGGGACGGCGGGGCCTGCGATAAGCCCGAGGACCTTCCGGCGGTCGAGAACGGTCACTGTGCACGGCGTGCTGGCGACAACGCTGAAGAACGTCTCGGTGTTCTCCCTGAAGACGGCGATCGCCCCGGTCAGGAAGCCGTTCGACCTCATCCCGACAAGCGTGCGGCGGCCCCATGCGTCGAAGATCTCGAGGCGCACGGTGCCGTGCTGGACGTACATCATCTCATCGATGGGTTGGCGGTAGGCCACGATGGAGGCGTCCTCGTCCACATGCCTGACGTGGGCGCTCAGGAAGTCGACCGCCGGCTTGAGGTCGGCGTCGTCTATGCCGTCGAACAGGGGGCACCGGCGCAGGGTCTCGGAGGGGGTTTCCGCGCCTGTTGCGCCCGCTGCGTCTGCCGCCCCCGAACCTTCCGGGATGTTCCCTATCACGTCCGAGAAGTTCGCGATCCCGTCTGTTGTTTGCTGTTCCGTTGCCCTCACCTTCCCGTCTGACCGGCATGATCTTCCGGCGCGTCTGCCCGGCCCGCCTGCTTGTGAATATGCCGGTCCAAGCTTGCCGGGTAGCGCGTGCCGGTTTATTCGCGCAAAAGTAAAGATACGCCCCAGATGTTCTCTAGAGAACAGAATACCCCCGAGGTCCTCGCTAGCATAGTCCCTTCAGACAGGCTCTGCCTGAAGGGTGTCTTCCGGGATTCCCGGGAGGTTCCGCATGCGGGCCAATGTCCCCGAGTCGCTGTCCGGGTCCGTCATCTGGGAGGGAGGACCGTTGTCCGACTCACTTTCTGATACCGTGAAGCCGCCCGTCACGCCCGAACCGACCGTTGCGCTCTCGACGCCCGAGCCGTCCGTCGTGCCCGAATCGTCCGCCGGTCCCGTCGCGCAGTCCGACCTCGACGCCGCGCGCAGGCGCGTCCGGGCGAGCAGGTTGCGCTGTCGAGCCGTCTTCGTGGGGCTCGTCGTGGTGCTGGTCGCGGTCTTCTTCGGCTCGTTCATGGTGGGGCGCTACCCCATCGGTCCGGTCGAGCTCGTCAGCTTCCTGTTCTCCAAGGTCTTCACGCCCGACGTCGAGTGGCCGCGCGAGTACGAGGTCGTCGTCTTCACCATCCGTCTGCCGCGCATCCTCGCCGCGGGGCTGGTGGGGACGTGCCTCTCGGTCGCGGGCCTCTCGTTCCAGGCGCTGTTTAAGAACCCCATGGCGGCGCCCGACGTGATGGGCGCGTCCTCGGGCGCGGCGTTCGGCGCGGCGCTCGCGATTTTCTTCCACCTGGGCAACGTCGTCACGGGCGTGTCTGCGTTCGTGTTCGGGCTGGTGGCGGTGCTCATCGCGTACGGGCTCAGCCTGCGGATGCGCCATAACCCGCTGCTCGGCATGGTGCTCGCGGGCATCATGATCGGCTCGCTCTTCAACGCCGCCGTCTCGGTGCTCAAGCTGGTGGCAGACGTCGACGAGACGCTCCCCGCCATCACGTACTGGCTCATGGGCAGCGTGTCCAACGTGAAGATGGCCGGCCTGACCTCGGTCCTCGCGCCCATGCTCGTGGGGCTCGCGGGGCTGTTCGCGATGCGCGGGCGGCTCAACGTCCTCGCGCTGGGCGAGGACGAGGCACGCTCGCTCGGCGTGAACACGAAGGCGTGCCGGGTCGCGGTGGTGCTCTTTGCCACGCTCGTCACGGCGGCGAGCGTCTCGATCAGCGGCATCATCGGGTGGGTCGGCCTCGTCATCCCGCATTTCGCGCGGATGCTCGTGGGCGAGAACCAGCGCTTCCTCATGCCGTCGACGATGGTGATGGGTGCCGCGTTCCTCATGGCGGTCGACGACCTCGCGCGCTCGGTGGCGCAGATCGACGTGCCGCTCGGCATCCTCACGGCGTTCGTGGGCGCGCCGTTCTTCATCTATCTCGTCATGCGCAAAGAGACGAAGTAGGGGAGGCGGCCGAGATGGAGCTTGAGGTCAAGGGCCTGTCGTTCTCGTACGGCGCGCACCGCGTGTTCGAGGACGTGTCGTTCGAGGCGCGCTCGGGTCAGACGGTGTGCCTGCTCGGGCACAACGGCGTGGGCAAGTCGACTCTGTTCAGATGCCTGCTCGGGCTGGCCGAGGGGTACGGCGGTGAGATTCGCGTCGACGGGGATGAGATCCGCACGATGTCGCGGCGCGAGTTCGCCCGGCGGGTCGCGTACATCCCCCAGTCGACCGACCCTGCGTTCGACTACTCGGTGGTCGACGTGGTGCTCATGGGCCGCACGGCGCACGGCAGGGGGTTCGCCGGCACGACGCCTGCCGACGAGGAGGCCGCGTTCGAGGCGCTCGACCGGGTGGGCATCGCGAGTCTGGCCGACTGCGGGTTCGCCCGGATCAGCGGCGGCGAGCGTCAGATGGTCCTCATCGCCCGCGCCCTCGCCCAGAAGACCGGCATGCTGGTGATGGACGAGCCCACGGCGAACCTCGACTTTGGCAACCAGTACCGCACGATGCGGCTGATTGAGGACCTGCGCGCGTCGGGGTACCTCGTGGTGATGAGCACCCACAACCCCCAGCAGGCGCTGGCATGGGCGACGAGCGTGCTCGTGCTCCACGGCGGGCGGCTGTTCGCGCAGGGTGCACCTGAGGCCGTGCTGACCAGGGAGACCATGGAGCGCATCTACGGCATCCCGGTCCACGTCCTCGACGCGGTCGACGAGAACGGCCGCACGCGCCGGGTGTGCGTGCCGGGGGACTAGGCCCTGCGGGCCCCGGCGGCAAGATGAGGCGTCAAGCCGGTCGCGACGTGCGGCCGGAACGCATATACGAAGGAGTGATTCACGATGACGAATTCGGTTGAGATGAACGAGAGGGTCTGCGGTCAGGTGCGCGGCACGACGAGGCGCGCGTTCGTCGCGGGGGCGCTCGCCGGCATGGCAACGCTGTTCGCGTACGCGGCGATGCCCGGCTCGGTGTTCGCCGAGACCGCCGCTGATGACAAGAAGGCCGAGGGTGACGCTGGAAAGGACGGCGAGGCCGGCGTCAAGACGGTCACCGACTGCGCGGGCCGCGAGGTCGAGGTTCCCACCGACGTCAAGACGTGCGTGGCCATCCACCCGTTCGCGACGCAGATCGCCTACCGCCTCGTCGGCACCGACGGCCTGCTTGCCGTCGACAACGTGTTCACGAAGGTCTACCTGCCCGAGAACGCCACGCCCTACTACACCGAGGAGGAGTACAAGGCGTTCAACGCTCTCCCCGTGACCACCGTCTGGATGAAGGGCGCCGACGAGGAGCAGCTGCTCTCCCTTGCCCCCGACGTCATCTTCACGCTGACCGCAGACACGAACGCCGACCAGCTCCAGAAGGACCTCGGCATCCCGGTCGTGTGCCTCTACAAGTCCCCGGCGTCGAGCGTGCCCCAGTCGTTCATCGTGGCCGGCGAGGTCCTCAACAAGCAGGAGCTCGCGCAGAGCATGGCCGACTGGTGGCAGTCGACCGAGGACCGCATCGCGGCCGACATCAAGGACATCGCCGAGGAGGACAGGCCGCGCGTCATGTATGTGGGCAAGTCTGGCGACATCATGGCGGTCCCGGGCAAGGACACCGTGTACGGCAGCGTCATCAACGAGTCCGGCTGCGTCTCGGTGAGCGACGAGGTTGAGGACAGCACCAACGAGTCGGTCGACGTCACCATGGAGCAGATGCTGCTGTGGAACCCCGACGCCATCGTGTGCCAGACCTCCGACGAGCGCGAGACCATCATGGCGAGCGAGGAGTGGAGCGCCCTCGAGGCCGTCAAGAACGGCGAGGTCTACGTGCCGCTGCAGTACTGCGGCTTCGACGGCTGGTTTAGCGTTCTGGGCACCGACTGGCTCAACGCGACCGTCGTGCACGAGGGCGACGAGGAGTACCACAAGCAGCTCATCGACGACATGCGCGACTACTACGAGATCTTCTACGGCCGTACCCTCACCGACGAGGAGCTCGAGCAGGAGGCAACGACCTGGTAGGCGGGTCGGCTCAGACGGACGCGCCGTCGGATGCGCCGGCTGGTGCGCCAGATTAGCGCGATAGGCGGGTGAAGCGCCCCGCCCCCTCCTCGGCAGAATGACGCCGGAAGGGGGCGGGGCGCTTTTGTGGGCGGCGGCATGCGAGAGGGGTGACTGGGTCTCGCGAGGCGGGGGAGGGGTGGCCAAAAATCTGAGTAGTGGCAGCCTTTACAGCTGCACGGCCTCCACGAGGTCGACGAGCTCCTGCTTGCCGTGGACGCCGAGCTTCGCGTAGATGTGCTTCACGTGGCCGCGCACGGTGTTCTCGGAGATGAGGAACGCCTCGGCGATGTGGGTCTTGCTGCGGCCGCGCACGAGCATCTCGAGAATCTCCTGCTCGCGCGGGGTGAGGCGGTTCGCCTCGGAGAGTTTGGCGCAGCGCAGGGTGAGCGGGTCGGCGTGCTCGGGCGCGGCCGGGCTCTGGTGGGCGTCGAGCTCGCGCTGCACGGCCCCCATGCGCTCGGCCAGCGTGTCCTCATCGCCCTCGTCGCGCAGCTCGACAAAGATGAGCCGGTTGCCGGCGGAGGCGTCGTCGAGCACGAACAGCATCACCACGAGCAGCACCCACACGATGGACGACGAGACGAACGCGATGTCGGGGCCGAACGAGACGAGCCCGTCGCCCACGACCTTGCCCACCATGAACGGCAGCGAGTATGAGGCCCACCCGAGCGTGAAGACCGCCATGGGGTGGTAGGGGCTGTGGCGCGCGACATCGGCCAGCGCGAGGAACAGGAACACGATGAGGAACGTCTGCGCGGTGCGGATGAGGGAGAGCAGGTACATCATCGCGTCGGCGTCGAAGTGCTGCTCGAAGATGAGCGCCGTTCCCATGAGGACGAGGATGAGGCGCCAGGTGCGGCTGAAGTCGAGCCCTCGCCGGAGCTTCGCGACCCACAGCGCCATCGCGATTCCCAGCACGACCTCGCTGCCGTGGTGCACGAGGACGGCCCCCGCGGGCACGGTGCTCGTCTCGAGCAGCATCGACTGGATGACGCCCGTGGTGAGGCTGTACACCGCGATGCCCGCCGCGATTCGCAGGAGCGACGTGACGGTTCGCGAGGTGTAGAAGACGACGGGCTCGGGCGTCGCGGGCGGGTTGGCCAGCGAGCGGCGCATGCAGAGGAGGGCGCAGCACGAGTCGGCGGCGAGCACGATGGCCGCGGGAATCGGGGGCAGCAGGTCGATGGCGGCCTTGCCGATCGACCCCACCGCCATGGTGACGAAGATGAGCGGCGCGGCGACGTGGATGTCGAGCTTCGCGTAGAACTGCCCCCAGCGCATGTACGCCCACGCGACGCCGATTCCGCCGAGCGTCGAGGCGACCGCGACCGTGGCCCCCGAGGCCGTCGCGCTGGCGACCGCGAACGCCGGCGGCGCCGTGAGCAGCACCGCGCACACCGCCATGAAGGCCGCGGCAGTCGCGTCGAGCGCGATCCCGAGCCGCCGCGAGGGGAAGGTCGCCGCGCCGTTCGACGAGCTTCCGACGCCGTCCGCCGCGCCCTTCCGGCTCACCCAGCGCACGAGCGCGAACAGGAGGATGAGGAAGAGCGAGAGCGCCGCGTACATGACCGCCATGACCGAGACGTCGTCGTTGAACGTGAAGCGGTGCGTGGTGCAGTAGATCCACATGTGGACCAGGCAGAGGCCGAGGTACTGCGGTTTGACGGTCTTCATCAGCGTGCCCATGGCTTCCCCTCCCCGATTCTTCACATCTGGCAATCTTACACGCAAAGGCCCCGGTTCGGGGCGGCAATCGGGCGGCGGTGACGCATCCAACAGAACGTCTACCAGCCGCGACGCGGGCAACCCCCGTTTCGGGTCGTGCGGCTCGGAGCCGCGTCCGCCCAGCTCGGCGCCCCGTTTGGGGGCCGGGGAGGTCGGGGCGCCCGGGGAAACGGCCCGTTTGGGGGTCTGTGAGTCTCTGCGGCGGCGGATTAGCTTACGGTCAGCGCCGCGACGACAGCGGCACAGGGACAGGCGCG
>CAYMHQ010000067.1:0-5506 GCA_964390275.1 uncultured Coriobacteriaceae bacterium | reverse complement strand
CGCGGCGCGCCGCCATCGACGAATCAGGAGGATTCACCATGGAGAACAGCATGCTCGACGTCCGCACCGCCCTCGAGGCCAACCGCCGCTTCGTCCTCTCGAGGCGCGCGTTCGCCGTCACCGCGGGCGTGGCCCTGGGCACCGCCGTCGCGGTCATGAACGGGGTCGGGCGCATCGCGTTCGCCGATGCCGAGGCGGCCGCCGAGCAGCACTACACCGCCGGCACCTACACGGGCGAGGCAACGGGCAACGGCGGCCAGGTCGTGGCCGAGGTCACCTTCAGCGACAGCGCCATCGAGTCCATCGAGATCGTCTCGCAGTCCGAGACCCCCACGGTCGCCGGTGCCGCGCTTGAGCTGCTGCCCCAGCGGATCCTCGAGGCCCAGAGCCTCGGCATCGACGGCTGCACCGGCGCCACCATCTCGAGCGCCGCGATCATCAACGCCGTGGGCGACGCCGCCGAGCAGGCCGGTGCCGACATGTCCGCCCTGTACGCCTCCGTTGAGAAGACCCTCTCGACCGAGGTCGTCGACATGGACGCCGACGTCGTGGTGGTTGGCGCGGGCGCCGCTGGCATGGCCGCGACCCTGCGCGTCCAGGACCTCGGCAAGCATGCCGTGCTCGTCGAGAAGACCTACCGTCTGGGCGGCTGCATCTCCGTCTCCGGCGGCAACCAGGTCGTGATGGGCTCCGCGCTCCAGGTCGAGGCCGGCGTCTCCGACGACACCGTCGAGTCGATGGTCGAGGACTTCCAGAAGAACGGCGAGGACCTCTGCGTGCCCGAGCTCATCGAGCTCTACGCCGCCAACGTGGGCGAGACCACCGACTGGCTCAACCAGTCCCACGGCGTCCAGTACAACATGGAGGGCGGCCTGCACGACCTCGCCGAGTACACCTACGACCGCGAGCTCGCCTACCTCGGCGGCGGCGCGGGCGCGACCGAGACCTTCCGCTCCGAGATCGCCGCTTCGGGCGCCGACGTCCTGACCTGCACCTCCATCAAGAGCCTCATCGTCGAGGACGGCAAGGTCTGCGGCGTGACCGCCCAGGCCGAGGACGGCACCACCTACAACGTCCACGCCCCCGCGGTCATCCTCGCGACCGGCGGCTACGGCGCGAGCAGCAAGTGGAAGCCCGAGTCGCTCGCCAACTCGCTCTACTACGGCCTCACCACCTCCACCGGCGACGGCCTGACCGTGGCGACCGAGGACGTCGACGCGGCGACCCGCATGCTCGAGTACGCCAAGCAGTACCCCAACGGCGTCGAGGTGTCCGAGGGCCGCGCCAAGTCGACCATCGACGGCAACCTGGTGGTGTGGCCCATGAGCACCATCCTCGTGAGCCCCGAGGGCGAGCGCGTCGTGAACGAGAAGGCCTCCAACCACGACATCCTCGAGGTGGAGCTGCAGCAGACGAACTCGATGCTCTACCTGCTCATGGACGCCGAGAACTACGCCGCCTGGAGCGCCAAGCTCCCCGGCACCGGCTTCAACATGGACGACGTGGCCAAGTGGCTCGAGGAGAACGGCGCCGGCACCCCCTGCTTTGCGCACGGTGAGACGATCGCCGACGTCGCGGGCCGCGTGGGCATCGACCCCGACGTGCTGCAGGCCACGGTCGACAAGTACAACGCGGGCGTCGACGCCGGCCAGGACGAGTTCGGCCGCTCGGGCGACTACCTCAAGATGAAGATCGGCGACGGCGAGTACTACCTCGTGGAGCAGAAGCCCCGCTACGCGACGACGATGGGCGGCCTCGTGATCGACGCCGGCCTGCAGGTCGAGGACGCCTCGGGCAACAAGGTCGAGGGCCTCTACGCCGCGGGCGAGCTCGTGGGCGGCGTCATGGGCTCCAACTCGCCCTCCGGCGCGAACAACGGCTGGGCCCTCACGTCCGGCAAGCTCGCTGCCGAGGCGGCCTGCGGGGAGTAAGGCGAGCGCGCGGGTAAGGCGGGCCCGCTGGCAGGACGAACGCGCTGGCAGCGGGCGCGCTGGTAGGGCGAACGCCCTGGTAGATGACGAGGGGCCTCCCTGGAGCTGGTGTCCGGGGAGGCCCCTTTGCGGTTTGGGCGTGACGGGGACGGGCGAGGTAGGCGGGCGTGGCGATAGCGGGGGAGTGGGCAGAACTTCAAGTTTCCTTGCACTTTCCGCCGGCCGTGGCCAAAATGTCAACTTTCCTTGCGCTTTACGAAGAGCCAAATCGAAGGTCTCGGTAAAACCGCAGGTAGATGAGCCGTGCTAATAATCCTACCTGTACGGTGGAGTGGTATTCTGCAAGGAATCTTGCAGTTTTGCCCAGCGTGGAACCAATCTGCAAGGAAACTTGAAGTTCTGGCCAACTTGTGCGCGAGTCCTTGTCATCCGGACGAAAAGGGCCGCCCCGGATCCCCGGGGCGGCCCTCGCATCTCGCTATGTCCGTGCGCTCGCGTCGGGACTGCCCCGCGTCTCGCGCGCCCTCCTCTCGCCGCTTACCCCAGCTGCTGCTTCTCGCGATTGTAGTTGATGAGGCAGCCGGCCTTCACGATGGCGCGCTCCTCGGGGGTCATGTAGGCGGCGTAGAGGCGGATCCGCTCGACCTCGGCGGCGCGGACGCCGTCGTCGCCCGTCCGGAGGCGCACCACGTAGGCGTCGAGGCCGGAGAGGTCGCCGTCGAGCGCGGCGCGGGCGCCGGGGACGAACACGTAGTCGCCCACCTCGAAGGGAGGCTCGCCCTCGAGCTGGAGGGGGAGCATGCCCCAGTTCATCACGTTGGACCGGTAGCGCTTGGTGGCGTACTCGCGCACGATGTTCGCGAGGCCGCCAATGACGCGCTGGCAGCTCGCAGCCTGCTCGCGGGCCGAGCCGTCGCCGGGCTTGACGGCGTAGATCATGCTGCCGAACTCCACTGCCTGCGGGTCGAGCGTGCGCCCGCCCAGCACGGCCTCGACCTCGGGCGATGTCGCGAGCGCCTTGTAGACCACGGCGAGCTCGGGGTCCTCGACCAGGATGTTCCTCCCGGCGACGCGCGCCTTCTCCACGGCGTCGACCGCCTTGCTGCGCCCCACGTAGGCCGGGTCGCGGCGCGAGAGCGTGTACTCGGCGAGCCCCAGGGGGTTCGAGCGGAACGAGCTGGTCTCGCCCGAGGGGATGAGCTCGTCGGTGGTGGTCACCTCGTCCATGATCTTGGAGCACACGCGCAGCAGGACGTCCTCGGCGAGCGGCTCCATCGCGGGCCAGTCCTTGATGTTGGGGCCAAAGAGCAGCGGCTTCTCGGGCTGCGCCTGGCCAAAGCCCCGGTAGACGCGCACGTCGTAGGACGAGGGGTCGAACTCGTAGTCGGGGCGCTCGTCCCAGGTCTCGTCGGGCAGGTCGGTCGCCGGGGTGAGGACGCCGCCGGCCGCGGCGGTCGCGGCGATGGAGCGCGCGTCCATGAGGGCGACGGCGCTGAGCTGGCCGTTCCCGGGCTTGGAGCCCTCGCGGTTGGGGAAGTTGCGCGTGGTGTGGCGCACCGAGAGGCCGTTGTTGCGCGGGGTGTCGCCGGCGCCGAAGCACGGTCCGCAGAACGCGGTGCGGAAGATTGCGCCCGCCTGCATGAGGTCGAACGCCGCGCCGCGCCGCACGAGCTCCATGAGGACGGGCTGCGAGGAGGGGTACACCGAGAGCGAGAAGTCGCCGTTGCCGCAGCTCCCGCCGCGCAGGGCCGAGGCGACGTTCATGATGTTGCCGTAGTTGCCGCCCGCGCAGCCGGCCACGACGCCCTGCTGCACCTGCAGGCGCCCGTCGACCACCTTGTCGAGCAGGCTGAGGCTCGCGCGCCCGCCGCCGACCTCCTCGGCCGTCAGCTCAACCTCGCGCAGGATGTCGGTGAGGTTTGCGTTGAGCTCGTCGATCTCGAACGCGTTGGAGGGGTGGAAGGGGAGCGCGATCATGGGCTTCACGCTCGAGAGGTCCACGCGGACGCAGCCGTCGTAATAGGCGACCGGTGCGGGGTCGAGCTGGCGGTACTCGTTCTCGCGGCCGTGAAGGGCCAGGTAGGCGCGGGTGTCCTCGTCGGTGCGCCAGACGGAGGAGAGACAGGTGGTCTCGGTGGTCATGACGTCGACTCCGTTGCGGAAGTCGGTTCCCATGCTCGCCACGCCCGGCCCCACGAACTCCATCACCTTGTTCTTGACGTAGCCGTTCTTGAACACCGCCCCGATGATGGCGAGCGCGATGTCCTGCGGGCCCACGCCCGGCCGGGGAGCGCCCTCGAGGTAGATGCAGACGACCTCGGGCCGCCTGACGTCGTAGGTGTCGCGGAGGAGCTGCTTGACCAGCTCGCCGCCGCCCTCGCCGATCGCCATGGTGCCGAGCGCGCCGTAGCGGGTGTGCGAGTCGGAGCCGAGGATCATCTTGCCGCAGCCGGCCATCGTCTCGCGCATGAACTGGTGGATGACCGCGATGTGGGGAGGCACGTAGATGCCGCCGTACTTGACCGCCGCCGAGAGGCCGAACGCGTGGTCGTCCTCGTTGATGGTGCCGCCCACGGCGCACAGGGAGTTGTGGCAGTTGGTGAGGACGTAGGGGATCGGGAACCGCTCCATGCCCGAGGCGCGCGCCGTCTGGATGATGCTCACGAACGTGATGTCGTGCGAGGTCATCGCGTCGAAGCGCAGCTTGAGGGCGTCCATGCCGTCCGCGGTGTTGTGCGCCTTCATGATGCCGTACGCGATCGTGCCCTCGCGCGCCGCCGCGGCGTCGAGCGCCCGACCGGTCTGTGCCGCGTAGCCCGCCGCCTCCGCCGCCGGCACGAGCGTCGCGCCGTCGAGCAGGAACACGCCTCCGTCGTATAGTCTGACCATGTCGTCCCTTCCCCCGTGGGGCAAGCCGTCGTACGCCCGCCCCGGTCTCGTGTGGTCTCGCGCCTCCGATTATCGGCCATCGGCGTGGCGCCTGTGTTTCCGACACGTAATCAACGAAGACAGCAGAACGCGCGCGGGGGAGCATGGCGTTTTCGCGACGATTCGGCGAGGCGGCTTCCCTTCGCGGGGGCCGCGGCTGATGATGGATTCCCCGGGCGAGGTCCCGGCGAGTGGTAGGCAGGCGGCGGAAAGAAAGGCGGGCGGGACCATGCTCGGAGCGATCATCGGCGACGTCGTGGGCAGCGTGTACGAGTTCGACAACGTCAAGACGACCGACTTCCCCCTGTTCGGGCGCCGCTCCCAGCCGACCGACGACACCGTCATGACGCTCGCGGTGGCGAAAGGCCTGCTCGACGCCGGTCTCGAGCCCGACGGCCGCTGCAAGGTGCGCTCCTCGGTCGAGTCGGCGATGCGCGAGCTGGGGCGGGCCTACCCCCGCGCGGGGTACGGCGGCAAGTTCCGCGGATGGCTCTCGTCCCTCGACCCCAAGCCCTACAACAGCCTCGGCAACGGGTCGGCGATGCGCGTCTCCCCGGTCGCGTGGCTGTTCGACGACCTCGCCACCGTTCGCGCCGTCGCGCGCGAGACCGCGATGCCCACCCACAACCACCCCGAGGGCGTGAAGG
>CAYMHQ010000066.1:0-12299 GCA_964390275.1 uncultured Coriobacteriaceae bacterium | reverse complement strand
AGCATCTTGTTGTCCTTGTCGCCCTTCCAGTAGGCGCCCGAGACGCCGGTCAGCTTGAACGCCTTGAGCGCCTTGGTGTAGGTGACGTGCGGACCCACGCACATGTCGATGTACTCGCCCTGCTGGTAGAACGTGATGCGCGCGTCCTCGGGCAGGTCGCCGATGTGCTCGACCTTGTACTTCTCGCCGCGCTCCTCCATCAGCTTGATCGCCTCTTCGCGAGGAAGCTCGAACACGGTGAACTTGAGGTTCTCCTTGACGATCTTGCGCATCTCGTCCTCGATAGCGGGGAAATCCTCCTCGCTGATCTTGCGGTCGCCGAGGTCGACGTCGTAGTAGAAGCCGTTGTCGGTCGCGGGGCCGTAGGCGAAGTCCGCCTCGGGGTACAGGCGCTTGATGGCCTGCGCCATCACGTGCGCGCACGAGTGGCGAAGGACGTGCAGCTCCTCCTCCTCGGGGCACTCGACGACGGTCGCGTCATTGTTGAGAACTTTCATAGCGCTTCCTCACTTAAGACAGCTGACAGCTAATCCGATATGAATCCGCGATGCGGCGTTAGCCGATGTGGGTCCGGCAGTAGGGGCACACGTGCCACTCGGCGTCGAGCGGGCGGTGGCAGTTGGGGCACACGTTGCGCACCTGGGTGTCGCACATGGGGCAGACGATGAAGTCGCGGTCGATGGGGGCGCCGCAGCTCGGGCAGGTGCCGTAGTGCTGCAGCTCGTGCTCGCGCAGGGCGATCTCGAGCTCCTGCTCGTCGCGGTCGATCGCGTACGAGGTGGGGCGCAGGATGAGATAGGCCACAAGCCCCACGAGCGGGATGACCGAGATGATGCTCCACGCCCACCACCCGCGGGAGCCGCGGGCGCGCGAGTCTTTGATGACATAGATGACGGAGAGCAGGTACAGGAGCAGCACGCAGACGCCCAGCATGGCGAGGGCCATGCGGACCTGCGGCGTGAAGATCAGGGAGATGAGCTCGGACATTGCATTCCTTCCTAACCCGAACGGACGGCGAACCATGGGAGGTGCACGCCGAGACGCCCGGATAACCGGCAGAAACAGCGCATAACGCCCGTCATTGTAACAAAACTCATTTCAGCAGTGCGGCAAGCTCACCTATCAGCGTTATTGTCCCACAACCGATGAACGATTCTCCACACAAGTGGAGCACGGCGTCGCACGCGCTGCGGTACACGCCCTCCGGCCGCGATCCGGTGGCCGCCTCGACCTCTCTCGCGAGGTCCTCGGCCGGCAGGGCACGCGGGGAGGAGCTCTGGGTCACCACCACGCGCTCGAAGAGCGGGGCGAGGCAGGAGGCGATGCCCGCGTGGTCCTTGTCGGCGAGCGCCCCGAGCAGCAGGACCGGCCGGCGCGACCGCACGGGCTCCATGTCGCAGACGGCCTGCGCGAGCGCCGCGGCGGACTGGGGGTTGTGACAGGCGTCGAGGATGACGAGCGGGTCCTTCCCCACGACCTCGAACCTGCCGGGGACGTGGCACGAGGCTATCGACGCGCGGGCGGCCGCCGGGTCGAGGGGCCTGCCGAGCGTCGCCGTCGCGAGCGCGAGAGCGCAGGCGACGTTCTGGGCCTGATAGAGCGGGGCGACGAGCGAGACGCCCTCGTAGGACGCCGCGACCGTCACGCCGCCGGGCAGCGGGGCCTCCACGCGGACGTCGAGCGAGAGGGGGTCGCCGAGCCCGCACGGGCGGTGCGTAACGGCGAAGCGGGAGACGGGGAACGTCCGCGCGGCGGTCAGGGCCGAGCCGTCGTCCGCCGGTCCCGCCGCGTCATTGGGCTGGAACGACCCGGCCTCCATCACGACCGTGGGGACGACGCCCTCCGCCTCGCAGCGCCGGGCCATCACGTCGAGTACCTCGCGGGGGCGGTAGGCGTTTGTCCCGAGCACGCAGGGAATGCCCCGCCTCAGGACCGCGGCCTTCTCGGAGGCGATCGCCCCGAGCGTGTCGCCGAGGACGCCCATGTGGTCGAACCCGATGCCCGTCACCGTCGCGGCGCACGTCGGCACGGCGCTTGTCGCGTCCCAGCGCCCGCCGAGGCCGCACTCGAGGACCGCGTAGTCGACGCGCTGCTCGGCGAACATGACCATCGCGGCGGCGGTGAGCAGCTCGAACTCCGTGCACCCGTGCGCCGCGACCGCGTCGCCGCGCCCCTCTATGCGCCTCCAGGCCTCGAGGGCGAACGAGACGCCGCGGGCGAAGAGGTCGTGGGACACGGGCGCCCCGCCTATCTCGACGCGCTCGGCGTAGTCGACGAGGTGGGGGCTCGTGTAGAGGCCGCACCGGAAACCCTCCCCCGCGATGAGCGCCGCGGTGTAGCGGGAGGTCGAGGTCTTGCCGTTCGTACCGGCGACCTGCACGCTCAGGAAGCTCGACTCGGGGTGGCCGAGCTCGGCGAGCAGCGCGCGGACCGGTTCGAGCGAGGGGTCGATCCCGAAGCGCAGGGCGGCCTCGACCTGCGCGATGGCCTCCTCGTAGGGCAGCGACGCGCCCGCGGGGAGGGGGAAGGGCGCCGCCCAGGGGCGGCGCCCGTGCATACTGTCGTGGTCCAAGGCGGTTTCCGCTTTAGGAGAGGTCACGAATCTGCGCCTCCAGAACGGCGATGGACTCGGCGAGGCGCTCGGCGCGGGCGCGCTTGTCCGCGATGACCTCGGGCGCCGCCTTGCTCACGAAGCCGGCGTTCGCGAGGGTCTTCTCGACGCCGGCGAGGTCCTTCCTCTGGGACTCAAGCTGTTTGGCGAGGCGCTTTGCCTCCTGCTCGAGGTCCACGAGACCGGCGAGCTCGATGTAGACCTCGAGGCCCGCGTCGACCGTCATGACCGAGCCGGCGGGCTTGGAGACGGCGTCCCCCGCGCCCACGGTGAGTCCGCTCAGACGGCCCATGTCGCACACCGTACCCATCTGAGCTTCAAGGCGCGCAGCATCCTCGGCGGACGCCTTGACCGTGACGGCGAGCTCCTGCTTCGGGGAGATCGCGTAGCGTGCGCGCGTGGAGCGGGCGGCGCCGACCACGGCGCACAGGAGCTCGAAGGAGCGCTCGACCTCGTCGTCGACCCAGTGCGCGAGCGAGGAGGCGTCCGGCCAGGTCGAGAGCATGAGCAGCTCGGACTCCTCGCCCTCGGCGTGGGGCATCTGGTCCCAGATGAACTCGGTCACGAACGGCATCACCGGGTGCAGCAGGCGCAGCGCCGTGTCGAGCACGAACACGAGGTTGCGCTGAACCTGGGCGCGCTCCTCACCCTCGCCGCGCAGCGGGGCCTTGCAGCACTCGATGTACCAGTCGCAGAACTCGTTCCAGAAGAACGTGTAGAGGCTGCGCGCGTAGTCACCGAAGCGGTACTCGTCGAGCTGGGCCGTGGCCTCGGAGGCGAGCTTCGCGAGGCGCGAGAGGATCCACGCGTCGGCGTTCGTCACGACAGCCGGGGCGCCGGGCTCGAAGCCGTCGAGGTTCGAGAGGACGAACCTGCTCGCGTTGTAGATCTTGGTCACGAACGCCTTCGCGTTCTCCGTGCGCGGCGACCCGATGAGCGCCTTCGTCTCCTTGTCGATGTCGGCGTCGAAGCGCACGTCCTGGTTGTTCGTCACGAGGCCGAGCAGGCCGAAGCGCATGGCGTCGGCGCCGTACATGGAGATGAGGTCCATGGGGTCCACGCCGTTGCCCTTGGACTTGCTCATGCGGCTGCCGTCCTTGGCGAGAATCGTGGGGTAGATCACGACGTCCTCGAACGGAATCTCGTCGATGAAGTAGAGCGAGCTCATCACCATGCGCGCCACCCAGAGCGCGATGATGTCGCGCGCGGTCACGAGCGCCTTGGTGGGATGATGCCCCTCGAGCTCCTCGGGCCGCACCGGCCACCCCTGCGTGGCGAACGTCCAGAGCTGGCTCGAGAACCAGGTGTCGAGCACGTTCTCGTCCTGGTGGACGTGGGTGCCGCCGCACTTGGGGCACACCGTCGCGTCCTCCATGAGCGCGTCCTCCCAGCCGCAGTCCTCGCAGTAGAACACGGGGATGCGGTGGCCCCACCAGAGCTGGCGCGAGATGCACCAGTCCTTGAGGTTCTCCATCCAGGTGAGGTAGGTCTGCGTCCAGCGGTCGGGATGGAACGTCACGCGGCCGTCCTTAACGACCTCGGTCGCCGGGCCCTTGAGCTTGTCGACCGCCACGAACCACTGCTCGGAGAGCCAGGGCTCGAGCGACGAGTCGCAGCGGTAGCAGTGCATGACGGAGTGGTCGATGTCCTCGACGTGGTCGAGCAGGCCGTGCTCCTCGAACCACGCGACGACGGCCGCGCGGGCCTCGTCGCGGTTCATGCCGCTGAACTCGCCGTACCCATCGACCACGACCGCGTGCTCGTCGAAGATGTTGATCTTGGGCAGGTTGTGCGCCTCGCCCATCGCGTAGTCGTTGGGGTCGTGGGCGGGCGTGACCTTCACGAAGCCGGAGCCGAAGTCCGCGTCGACGTGGAAGTCGGCGAAGATGGGGATCTCGCGCCCCACGATGGGGAGGATGACGGTCTTGCCCACGAACTTGGCCTTCTCGGGGTCGGAGGGCGAGACCGCGACGCCCGTGTCGCCGAGCATCGTCTCGGGGCGCGTCGTGGCGACCGTGATGTACTCGACGCCGTCGACCGGCTCGGAGAGCGGGTAGCGCAGGTGCCACAGGTGGGACGCCTCGTCGCGGTACTCGGCCTCGTCGTCGGAGATGGCGGTCGTGCAGTTGGGGCACCAGTTCACGATGCGCTTGCCGCGATAGATGAGGCCGTCGTGGTACCAGTCGCAGAACACCCGGCGCACCGCGAGAGCGTAGTCGGGGTCCATGGTGAACTTCTTGTCGTCGAAGTCGACCGAGCAGCCCATGCGCTTGATCTGCTCGAGGATGATGCCGCCATACTCGCGCGTCCAGTCCCAGCAGGCGTCGATGAACTTCTCGCGGCCGATCTCGAGACGCGAGATCCCCTGCGACTTGAGCTTCTTGTCGACCTTGGTCTGGGTCGCGATGCCGGCGTGGTCGGTGCCGACGATCCACCTCGTCGAGACACCGCGCATGCGCTCGTAGCGCACGAAGGTGTCCTGGATGGTGTCGTCGAGAGCATGTCCCATGTGGAGGACACCGGTGACGTTGGGGGGAGGAATGGTAACCGTGCAGTCACCTACGCCCTTGGACCTCTGGTACGCGCCGGCGGCGATCCAGGTCTCGATGAGCTTGGGCTCGACCTCTTGGGGGTCGTAGGTCTTAGGCATTTCTTCCACGGCAACTCCTTTTGCTTTTTAACAGCTCGCATTGTGTGGCGACAACCTAAAAGGTATAAACGCTTATTATACACACCACCTGCCACAGGCCCGTTTCCGCGAAAATCGCACGCGAAAGAACCCACAGATGAGAAGGATGAGCGCAAAGGACTGCATAGACACGCTCCGGGGTTTCCTCCGCGGGGCGTTCAGGCAGGTCGCCGACCTCGTCCGCACCCTGAGGGCGGACGGCATGAGCTCCGAGCAGAAGAAAGCCGCTGCCATCGCGCTCTGCACGCTCGCGCTCGGCGCGGCATTCTGCGTCTTCATAGCCTGGCTCATCACGTCCATCGCCACCGACCCATCCCGCTTCGAGCAGCTCGTCGGCGAGAACCTCCCGCTCGCGGCAGCGCTCTACGCGCTCGCCAACACGCTGCAGGTGTTCGCCCTCGTCATCCCCGGCGAGCCCCTCGAGCTCGTAGCAGGGTATCTCTTTGGCGTATGGGGTGGGCTCGCCGTGGTGAGCGTTGGTCTCGCCGTGGGCGAGGCGATCGTCTTCCTCACGGTCAAGCGGTTCGGGACGCGGTTCGTCTCGCTCTTCGTCTCCCCCGAGAAGCTCGCGAAGGTCGGGTTCATCAGGGACGCCCGCAAACTCAACCTGCTCACGTTTCTCATGATGTTCATCCCCGGCACGCCCAAGGACCTCGTGACGTTCGTCATTGGCCTCACGCCCATGCGCCTTGGGACATGGATGGCCATCAGCATCCCCGCGCGGATGTTCTCCATCGTGATCTCGACCGTCGTCGGGGCGAAGGTGGCCGAGGACGACTGGGCGCTCGCCCTGCTCGTGTTCGTGGCGACGTGCGCGATCTCGCTCCTCGGCATGCTGTACTACGTGGCCATCTCGCGTCAGGCATACCGCGCCTCGGTCATCGAGGAGATCGGGAGACGCGAGTGGGAGGACGGCGGCCGCAGGTCGAACGACGTCGACCGTCCCTCAGACCAGCGCTAAAACCCGTCCCGCACGTCGCCGCTCCGCCCATCCCACCAAAAAGGGCGCCGTCTCCGCGCGGAGGCGACGCCCTTACTTCATGCGGGGAAACTCTAAAACCGGCAGACCGGCGGGGAGACTAGCAGGGCTCAACCACGTTCGTCGAGTTGACGCGGAGCGGGTCCTCGGTTCCCTCGACGGCGCTCGCGGTGACGAGGATCTCGGTCACGCCCTGCTCGCTCGGGATGTCGAACATGACCTTCTGGAGCACCGACTCGCAGATGGAGCGCAGGCCGCGCGCGCCCGTGTTCTGCTGGACGGCCTTATGGGCAATGGCCTTGAGCGCCTCCGGCGTGAACGAGAGCTTCACACCCTCCATCTTGAACATACGCTGGTACTGCTTGACGAGCGCATTCTTGGGCTCGGTCAGGATGGGGATGAGGTCGTCCTCGGTGAGACCGCGCGTGTTGGTGATGACCGGGACGCGGCCCACGAACTCGGGGATCATGCCGAACTTGTGCAGGTCCTCGGGGAGGACCTGGGCGAGAAGCTCGTCGGAGTCCTGGCTCGCCTTGTCGGAGAGCTCGGAGTTGAACCCGACCCCGCGCTTGCCGATGCGCTCCGCGATGATCTGGTCGAGCCCGACGAACGCCCCGCCCAGGATGAACAGGATGTTCGTCGTGTCGATCTGGATCAGCTGCTGCTGGGGATGCTTACGCCCACCCTGCGGGGGGACGCTCGCGATGGTGCCCTCGAGGATCTTGAGGAGCGCCTGCTGCACGCCCTCGCCGGAGACGTCGCGCGTGATGGAGAGGTTCTCCGCCTTCTTGGCAATCTTGTCGATCTCGTCGACGTAGATGATGCCGGTCTGGGCGCGCTCGACGTCCCCGTCCGCGACGTTGATCAGCTTGAGAAGGATGTTCTCGACGTCCTCGCCGACGTATCCTGCCTCGGTGAGGCTCGTGGCGTCGGCGATGGCGAACGGGACCTTCAGGAAGCGGGCCAGCGTCTGGGCGAGGAGGGTCTTGCCGGTGCCGGTCGGCCCGAGGATGAGGATGTTGCTCTTGGCGAGCTCGACATCGTCATCCTCGAGGCTGCGACCGGCCGCGATCCGGCGGTAGTGGTTGTAAACCGCGACGCTCATCGCGACCTTTGCGGAGTCCTGGCCTATGACGTACTGCGACAGCTCGTCGAAGATCTGATGAGGGGTCGGCAGGTTGTCAAGGTCGAGGTCGAAGCTCTCGGGCTCCGGCTCGGGCTCCTGGAGGAACCCGTTCTCCGCAAGCATCTCGCGACAGGCCTCGATGCACTCGTCGCAGATGAAGACGCCGTTGGGGCCGGCGACCAGCTTGCCGACCTGCTCTTGCGGCTTCCCGCAGAAGGAACAGTGCAGCGAAGACGAAGAGTAATCGTTGTCCATGAAACCTAATCCTCAGTCTTCACGCCGGCCAGTGTGTTCCTGTCGACGATGACGTGGTCGACCAGGCCGTACTCCTTGGCATCCTGTGCGGTCATGTAGTTGTCGCGCTCGGTGTCGCGCTCGATGACCTCAATCGGCTGCCCCGTGTTGGCGGCAAGGATGCCGTTGAGACGGTCGCGGGTCTTCCGCATGAAATCGGCGACGATCTCGATCTCGGTCTGCTGGCCCTGGGCGCCGCCGCTCGGCTGGTGGATGAGCACCATCGAGTTGGGCAGGGCGAAGCGCTTGCCCTTCGCGCCCGCGGAGAGCAGCACCGCGCCCATCGAGGCGCACTCGCCCAGACATATGGTGGACACGTCGCACTTGATGTAGTTCATCGTGTCCAGGATGGCGAGACCGGCCGTGACCGAGCCGCCGGGCGAGTTGATGTAGAGCGAGATGTCCTTCTCGGAGTCCTGGCTCTCAAGGTGCAAGAGCTGGGCCACGACGAGGTTCGCGCTGACGTCGGTGACCTCCTCGCCCAGAAAGACGATGCGGTCGTTGAGAAGGCGCGAGTAGATGTCGTAGCTGCGCTCGCCGCGAGGCGACTGCTCGACGACGATCGGGACGAGGGACGAGTAGGGGTTCATGTTCAATCCCATGCGGAAATACCTCCAGGTTGCATAAGGGCGAAAGCCGTTGACGGGCCGCCGCGCCTACTCCCCTTCGACGACCTCAGCCTCGGCCTCAGCCTTCTTGGAAGACTTCTTGGTCGTCTTCTTCTTGGGGGCCTCCTCGGCCTCGGCGGCAGGAGCCTCCTCAGCGGGTGCCTCGGCGTCGGCCTTCTTGGCAGACTTCTTGGTCGTCTTCTTGGCGGCCTTCTTCTTTGGGGCCTCCTCCTCGGCGGGAGCGGCCTCGGCATCAGCCTCGGGCTGGGGCTCGGGCTCGTCGGAGACCGTCACGACGGCGGTCTCAAGCAGCCAGTCGATGGCCTTGTTGCGGCGGATGGAGACGCGGATGGCGGGCATGCGGCCGTCGGCCAGGAACTCGGCCTTCGTGGCCTCCCAGTCCTCGACGCCGGCCTTCTTGAACTCCGCGTCGATGTCCTCCTCGGCGACCTCGATGCCCATGTGGGCCGCGAGGGCGTCGAGCGCGAGGGACTCGCGGGCGATGTCGACGGCCTGCTTCTGCAGGTCGTTCAGGAAGGTCTCCTGGCTCATGTTGTTCGCCATCAGCCAGTTGTCGACCGTCATGCCGCGGGCGGAGAGCTGGTTCATGAAGTTCTGGCCGAGCTCCTGGAAGATGGTGCGGCTGTACTCGGCCGTCGGCTCGCCCTGAAGACGGAGGGCCAGCTTGCCGGTGACGCGGTTCTCCTTGAGCTGGGGGATGGCCTGCTTCTTCTGCTCGCCGATCTCCTTGGCGATGGCGTCGCGCATGGCCTGGATGTTGTCGAAGCCGAAGTTGTTCTTGGCGAAATCGTCGGTGAGCTCGGGGAGGACGCGCTGGACGAGACGGTTGACCGTGACGTCGACCTTGGCGACGGTGGGCTCGGGGGCCTCCTCGCCCTCGGCGGGAGCGGCCTGGGGAAGCTCGAAGGAAATCTCCTTCTGGTCGCCGGGATTCATTCCGACAAGGCCCTCGTCGAACGCGGCGGGCATGTAGCCGGCGCCGAGCTTGTAGAGGCGGTTCGCGAAGTCGATGGAGTCGGCGTTCTCGATGCCCTTGCACTTGAGGTAGACGGAGTCGCCGGCCTCGACCGAACGGCCCTCGATGTCCTCGTACTTGCCGAAGTAGCCGCGGAAGGTCTCAATCTGGCCGTCAATCTCGGCCTCGGTGGCCTCCTCGGAGGGAAGCGTGATCTCGACCGGCTCGAAGGAGTCGAGCGAAAGCTCGGGACGGACCGTGTAGCGGACCTTGAACTCGAAATCCTTGCCAGGCTCGACGCTCGCGGGAGCCGGGAAGAAGGGGTCGCCCACGGGGACGATGTCCTGCTGCTCGAGGATCTGGGGCTCAAGCTCGTTCACCAGGGTCTCGGTCGCCTGAGCAAGGACGGCACCCTTGCCGACGTTGCTGTCGATCACGGGACGGGGGGCATGGCCAGGACGGAAACCCGGGAAACGGTACTTCTCCGCGAACTCCTTGTAGGTGTCCGAAACAGCCTTGTCAACATCTTTGGCGCACACCGTGACGGTGACTTCGACCACATTGTTCTCAAGACGCTCTGCCGATGTCTCCAACGTTCCTCCAACTCAACGAATCTGGGGCACGACGTGCCCAATCATAGATGGTGCGGGCGAAAGGGCTCGAACCTTCACGGGTGTTGCCCACTGGAACCTAAATCCAGCGCGTCTGCCAATTCCGCCACGCCCGCACGGTACAGTAACCGCACAATAATAGCAGAAGGGTTTGAGGACGCCACCCTGCGATTCGAGAATGCTCCGCGCTACGCAAAACGGTTAAAATTGAGCGCGGGTGGGCTGAGGTTCGGTTCGGCGCAACCGATTGTTCTTTTTAGGTTGTTCCCGTTTCGCGCGGCGCCCGCCGGGGCGGTGGCATACAATGCACGAGTTATGCCTCCATAGCTCAGTGGATAGAGCAGAGGACTTCTAATCCTAAGGCCGTAGGTTCGAATCCTACTGGGGGCGCCAGGTAAAACCGCAGGTCGGGGGCCGAAAAGCTCCCGGCCTGTTTTCGTAATTCGCGACCGGGTCGCAAAAAAGTCGCGAATGCGCCGCAAATTCGCCGCAAAACTCCTGACGGGAAACAAAAACGGGCCCCTCTCGCGAGGGACCCGCTGGTTCACATGGAGCGGCGAACGGGACTCGAACCCGCAACAATCAGCTTGGAGGGCTGACGCTCTACCAATTGAACTATCGCCGCATGGTCGGGGCGACTGGATTTGAACCAGCGACCCTCTGCTCCCAAAGCAGATGCGCTACCAAACTGCGCTACGCCCCGCTCTAGAGAATCACGCCAAACACGCATCAACTGGCTAAGTATAGATGGGTCGGGCGAGATTCTCGGTTGGAACGCGTTTCACCAAAGCCCGGCATACGAACAATCCACATTTGGTCGCGACGTCGACGGGCGCTACGATGTGGCGGCAGAGCCCTGTCGAAGAAGCTCGCGCGCATGGCCGAGCGAGGTCTCGGACTCGTCGCCCGAGAGCATGCGAGCGATCTCGCGGACGCGATCCTCGCCCCTGACCTCGCAGATTCGCGTCTCGGGCCTGCCGTCCGCGCCCTCCGCGCGCTTGCTCACCACGTACTGCCTCTCCGCCGCGACGGCCACCTGGGCGAGGTGGGTAACCACGAGGACTTGATGTGTGCGCGCAAGATCTGCCAGAACCGACGCCACGGCGCGCGCGGTCGACCCGCCCACGCCGGCGTCGATCTCGTCGAAGATGAGGGTCTCGACGTCGTCGTGCTCGCCGAGCGCCACCTTGATCGCGAGCATGACGCGGCTGACCTCGCCGCCGGAGGCGATCTTCACGAACGAGCGCAGCGCGAGGCCCGCCCCCGGGCGGTAGAGGAACTCGACGCGGTCGGCGCCGCCCCTGGTCCACTGGGAGCGCTCGAGCGGCGAGACGTCGACGACGAGCTGCGCGCCGCCCATCTCGAGCCTGCCCATCTGCTCGGTGACGCACGCGGCGAACCGGGGGGCAGACGCCTTCCTCACGGCGGTCAGGGCGGAGGCCGCCTCGCAGAGCCGGCGCTCGGCCTCGTCGAGACAGGCGCGGGCGCGCCGCTCGGTCTCCTCGGAGTCGTCGACGAGCGCGATAAGCTGACGGGCTTCATCGTACCTCGTGAACACATCCTCCATGCGGGGGCCGAACGTCCGCATGAGACCCACGAGGGCGCCCATGCGCTCGTCGGCCCTCTGGAGGTCCGCAGGGTCGAAGTCGGCGTCGTCGCGGTACCGGCGCACGTCTCGGGCCGCGTCCTCGAGCGGGTAGAGGGCGTCCCGCAGGCTGTCGGCGATGCCGCGCAGAGCGGGGTCGAAGCCCCCGACCGCGTCGAGCGCCGAGATGGCCGAGTTGAGCGCGTCGAGGGCGCCGCCGTCGCCGCTCAGGGCCTCGTGCGCCGCGTTCGCCCCCTCGATGATTGACTCCGCGTGCTCGAGCTTGGGCAGGAGCGTCTCGAGCTCCTCGTACTCGCCCCGCACAGGGTTCACCTCGCCGATGCGCGACACGGCAAAGCGGGCGTCGCCGATGCGCGCCTCGCTCTCGTCGCGCGCCTTCATCACGCGGTCGTACTCCTCCGCCGCGCGGGCGCGTGCGCCCCACGCCTCGGCGTAGGCGGCCGCCGCGCGCTCGGCCTCCTCCCCCGTCCACGAGTCGAGAAGCGGAAGATGGCTCGAGACGCTGAGAAGGCGCTGGTGGTCGTGCTGGCCGCAGAGGTCGACCTTGGACCCCACGAACTGGGCGAGCTGGGCGACGGTCGCCATGGACCCGTCGATCGAGCAGCGCGACCGCCCCTCGGAGGAGACGCGCCGGCACACGACGTGGCCGTCGGGGCAGGACTCGGCCTCGTCGGAGAAGCACACCCGTCCCTCGACGCAGAGGCCCTCTGCCCCATCGCGCACCTGGTCGCCCGTGGCGCGGTCGCCCACAAGGAGCCTGATCGCGGAGAGCAGAGCCGACTTGCCGGCGCCCGTCTCG
>CAYMHQ010000065.1:11113-12376 GCA_964390275.1 uncultured Coriobacteriaceae bacterium | reverse complement strand
GTCCGAGGCGGAGGCCGCCGGCCTGCGCAAGGTCCTCGAGGTCGACGTGCTCACCGACGCCGCCACCCAGCGCCTCGTCGCCCTGTGGTCGGTCGCGCTCCTCGTCCCCGGCGTCGCGCACGTCGCCGCGCTCGTCATCGCTGGCGGCCTCGCGCCCGCGGGCTGGGGCTGGTGGGTCGCCCTCGTCGTGGGCTACCTCGTGTGCCTGCCCGTCCACGAGCTTATCCACGCCGCGTTCTTCAAGCTGCTCGGGCGCCGCGGCCTGCGCGTGCGTTTCGGGTGCTCCTCGTGGATGCTCTACGCGGGCTGCCCGGGGGAGCGCTTCCCCCGCCGGCGCTTCCTTGCGGTTCTGGTCGCGCCGTTCGTCCTGCTCAGCCTGTGCTTCCTGCTCCTCGGGACGCTGGGCGGCGCCCCGCTGCTCGCCGCGTCGCTTTTCTGGCTCCACGCGTCGGGCTGCACGGGCGACTTCTACTTTGCCTGGGTCGCGCTGCGCCACCCCGAGGCGGCCTGGTGCGAGGACACCGACCGCGGCTTCGCGCTGTGGGCGGACGGTGGAGACTGCGCCGACATGCCGTTGAGGGCGGCGGAATCCGAATAGTTAGAGTAACCTAACCCCCCTAGAATTCTGCTTTCGCCAGGCAACGGGCGGGCTGTTGGTCTGCCGGCTTCGGCGGGATGGTCGCGCGGAAAGAGGGTCGAGGAGATGGACGCATCAGGTCGGGAGTTCGAGCGCGCCAACGCGTGCGCCGTCAGCGCGGGCTGCCCCGCCGCGGGCGCCGCCTGCCCGACCTCCGGCGGGACCGTCTCGTATGCCCTCTACCACGACCTCGTCCAGGCGATCGTCTCGGCGCTCGAGGCGCGCGACCCCCACACCGCCGAGCACTCCCTGCGCGTCGCGGACATGGTCGAGCGCACCTGCCGCCTCATGGGCATGCCTCCCGAGCAGGCTGATGTCATCCACATGGCGGCGCACCTGCACGACATCGGCAAGATCGGCATCCCCGACTGCGTCCTGCTCAAGCGGGCGCGCCTCACCCCCGAGGAGCACGAGATCCTGCGCGACCACGCGCGGATCGGCGCCCAGATCGTGGGGAGCGTCCCCGGGCTCGCCGCCGTCGCCGAGGTCGTCCGCAGCCATCACGAGCGCTGGGACGGGTCGGGTTACCCCGACGGGCTGGCGGGGGAGCGGATCCCGTACGGCGCGCGCGTCGTCGCCGTCTGCGACTCGATCGACGCCATGCTCGGCAAGAGGCTCTCGAAGCG
>CAYMHQ010000065.1:0-11013 GCA_964390275.1 uncultured Coriobacteriaceae bacterium | reverse complement strand
TCAGACGCGCCGCGAGCAGCTCGCCAACAGCATCGTCCCGTGGAACTTCCTGCTTGCGGGCGTCGTCGCGCTCACCACGCGCAGCCTCGTGAAGACGAGCGCCGCGCTCATGGTCGACTACTCGTGCGCCCTCAAGCTCACCGGTTCCATCTCGGTCCTCTCCGCCATGAGCCAGAGCGTGCAGGAGGGCTTCATGGTGAAGGGGTCGAAGTATTTCGAGGCGGTCGCCCAGGCCGACACCATCGTGTTCGACAAGACGGGCACGCTCACCGACGCCGTGCCCGAGGTCGCCAAGGTCCTCGCGTTCGACGGCTGGAACCGCACGCAGGTCCTGCGCTTCGCCGCGTGCCTCGAGGAGCACTTCCCCCATCCCGTCGCGCGAGCGGTGGTGCGCTGCGCCGCCGCCAAGAACCTCAAGCACCGCGAGCGGCACGCCAAGGTCGAGTACATCGTCGCCCACGGCATCGCCAGCTCGCTCGAGGGCAAGCGCTGCGTCATCGGCAGCGAGCACTTCGTGGTGGAGGACGAGGGCGTCGCGATCTCTCCCGAGGATCGCGCCCTCATCGCGACGGAGTTCGACGGCCTCTCGCCGCTCTACCTCGCGGTCGACGGTAAACTCGTGGGAGTCATCGGCGTCAACGACCCCCTCAAGCCCGGCGTCCCCCAGGCGATCGAGGCCCTGCGCGAGCTGGGCTTCAGCAGGATTATCATGCTCACGGGCGACAGCGAGAAGGCGGCCGCCCCCATCGCCGCGGAGGCGGGCGTCGACGAGTACCGCGCCAACATGCTCCCCGAGGAGAAGCACGCGTTCATCGAGGGGCTGCGGCGCGAGGGCAGGCACGTGGTGATGGTGGGCGACGGCGTGAACGACTCGCCGGCACTCTCGCTCGCCAACGTGGGCATCGCGATGGGCACCGGCACCGCCGTGGCCCGCGAGGTGGCCGACATCACGCTTTCCGAGGGCGACCTCATGTCGATCGTGCGCCTGCGTCGCCTCTCCTGCGAGCTCATGAGGCGCATGGACAGGCAGTTCGCCCAGGTGATGACGCTCAACTCGGTCCTGCTCGCGCTCGGGATCCTCGGCGTGGTCACCCCGCAGACGTCGTCGCTGCTCCACAACGCGAGCACCGTCGCGTTCTCGCTGGGCAGCACCAAGAAGTACCTGAAGGACTAGCGGAAGGGGCGGCTGGCGGAAGGGACCGGCCCCGCGTCGGGCGTCGGTCCCGCATCGCTCATCGGTCCCGCATCGGGCCCGCATGACACAACGAGCCCCCGTTCCGGCAGACCGCCGGGGCGGGGGCTCGCGCGTTTCGTCTGCTCGACCTGCTCGGCCTACTCGACCGTCCCGTAGCGCATTGCCCAGCCGTGCGCGGTGACGATGGAGTTCATCTGGTCGGCCAGCTGGGTGCGGGTGAAGGAGCCGGGCGGCATGAGCTCGACGATCTCCATGATCTCGTCCCCCAGGTCGCGGATCTCGGCGAGCAGCACGAGGTCGCTGCGCGTCGCGTACTCCGCCCCGCCGGCGAACAGGGTGTCCACGAGGTCCTGCAGCTCGCAGGGCTCGCCGTCGCGGGGGACGCCGAAGGGGGCGGGAGCGGGGGAGGGACTCTCGTCGTATGCGGGTCTGCGTGCCATGGCGTCTCGCGCTCCTTCCCGGCCGCGGCTGGCGCCGGGCGGCCGTGTCCTCGTCTCAGGGCGCACAGTGTACCCCTCCCCGCGGCGTCCCCCGGCGGCGTTTCGCCGAACCCGCCGATTCCCCGCGCCGCGCCCGTTGCGCCGGCCGCCGCCCGCCGTCGCGCTGCGCCTGCCGCCCGTCGCCGCGCCCTATGTATATTGTTGCGCTTTCATTTCCAACCGCCGTTCTTTACGTGGTGCGGGAGCCGTCTGCCGACGCGCGGGCGGTCGCGGCCGCTATGATGGACGGGCCGGCTCCATGGCCAGCGCACTTCCGGCCCTCGTCGCCGCAAGCGGTTCTCCGCGCGCCGAACGGGGCCCCGGGGTTCGGGCCGGCCCCGCCTCGACACCACCTAAGAAGGGGGACGCCTTGTCTGCCTCGTCCTTGTGCGCCTCGTATTACGCGACTCTGACCAGCGAGGAGCTCGCAGCCGAGATCTCGCGGCTCGAGAGCGAGGTCGGCGCCATCAGGGCGCGCGGCCTCAAGCTCAACATGGCGCGCGGCAAGCCCTCCTCCGAGCAGCTCGACCTCTCGCTGCCCCTGCTCGACACCCTGCGCCCCGCGTCCGACCTCACGGACGGCGGCGTCGACTGCCGCAACTACGGCTGCCTCGAGGGCATCCCCTCGGCCCGCGCCCTGTTCGCCGACATGCTCGGCGTCGCGCCCTCCCGCGTCCTTCTGGGCGGGGAGAGCTCCCTCACCCTCATGTACGACGCCCTCGCGCACGCGATGGTCCACGGCGTCTGCGGCGGCGAGCCGTTCATGCTCCAGATGCAGCGCACCCCGCTCAAGTGGATCTGCCTCGTGCCCGGTTACGACCGCCACTTCGGCATCGTCGAGCAGTTCGGGTTCGAGCTGGTCTCCGTGCCGCTTCTCGACGACGGCCCCGACATGGACGCGGTCGAGGAGCTCGTGGCCGACCCTGCGGTGAAGGGCGTCTGGTGCGTCCCCAAGTACTCCAACCCCTCCGGCGTCGTCTACTCCGACGAGAAGGTCCGCCGCCTCGCGCGCCTCGCCCCCGCGGCGCCCGACTTCCGCATCTACTGGGACAACGCCTACTGCGAGCACGACCTCTACGAGGACCGCGCGACCCTCCTCAACATCTTCGACGAGCTCGACCGCGTCGGCAACCCCGACCTCGTCTACGAGTTCTGCTCCACGAGCAAGATGACCTTCCCCGGTGCGGGCGTCTCGGCCATGGCGGCCTCGGAGCGCAACATCGCCGACCTGCTGCGCGAGTACAAGCACCGCATGATCGGCCACGACAAGCTGAACCAGCTGCGCCACGTGCGCTTCTTCGGCGACGTCGAGGGGCTGCGCGCCCACATGGCCCTGCAGGCCGAGGTGCTGCGCCCCCGCTTCGAGCTCGTCGAGAGGCGCCTCTCCGAGGGCCTCGGCGACCTGGGCGTCGCTCGCTGGACGCACCCGCGCGGCGGCTACTTCGTCTCGTTCGACGGGCCCGAGGGCAGCGCGAAGGCGATCGTCGCCCTGTGCGCCGAGTGCGGCGTGACCCTCACGTCCGCGGGCGCGACGTTCCCCCACGGGGTCGACCCCCGCGACTCCAACATCCGCATCGCGCCGAGCTACCCCTCGCTCGAGGAGCTCGACAGCGCGCTCGAGGTGTTCGTCGCGTGCGTGAGGCTCGTGAGCGCCCGTCTCGTCGCCGAGGGGCGCGCCGATGGCTAACCCTCAGCCTGCGGTCGAACCTCAGCCCACCGCGACGGCGGCCCCCCTCGACGAGAAGGGGACGATGGTCCGCTCCATCTTCTCCAAGATCGCGCGCCGCTACGACGCGTTCAACGCCCTCTCGAGCCTCGGCATCTACAAGAGCTGGCTCAGACGCGTCGCACGCACCGCGGCCTGCACGCCCGCCGAGCGCGTCATCGACGTCGCGGGCGGCACCGGCGACGTGGCGTTCGAGCTCTGCCGCCTCTGCCCGCCGGCCTCGATCGAGCTCACGGACTTCACGCCCGAGATGCTCGAGGTCGCCCGCGCGCGCATCGAGAAGGGCGCGGCCTGCGGCGTCGAGGTGGCCACCGCCGAGGCGGACGCGATGGACCTGCCCTACCCCGACGAGTCCTTCGACGTGCTCACCATGGCGTACGGCCTGCGCAACTTCAGCGACCGCAAGAAGGCGATGCGCGAGGCGGTCCGTGTGCTCAGGCCGGGCGGCCGCGCGGTCATCCTCGAGTTCGGCACCCCGCCCAACCCGCTGTGGCGCGCCGTGTACAACGTCTACCTCGGCCACGTCGTCCCCGCTGTGGGCGGTGTCGTCTGCGGCGACCGCTCGGGCTTCGAGTACCTCTCCCGGTCGATCCGCGAGTTCCCGCGCCAGACCGTGATCGTCGAGGAGCTCAAGGAATCAGGATTCTCCCAGGTGGAGTACCGCGACTGCTCGGGCGGCATCGCGGCGGTGTACCTGGCCAGAAAGGCTCCCGTGCGCCCCTAGGGCCGCGCCGGGGCCGGTTGTCTGCGATATGTCGGTGAGTTATCAGGAGGAACGCACATGCTGTTGATGGCCCGCTACGTGCTCATCGTGTCTAGCCATTACATCGAGAACGGCGCCGTCCTCGTGCGCGGCGACAAGATCGTCGAGGTGGGCGACGCCGCCGAGATGGTCGCCCGCTACCCCGAGGAGGAGGTCCGCGACTTCGGCATGGCGGCGATCATGCCCGGCTTCGTCGACTGCCACTCCCATCTCGAGTACGCCATCATGCGCGGCATCCTCAACGACGTCCCCTACGCGTCGTGGAAGGCGTTCATCATCGAGAAGTGCGACCTGCTCACCGAGCAGGACTGGCTCGACTCGGCCGTCCTCGGCGCCTACGAGGCGATCACCGCGGGCATCACCACCGTGGCCGACGTCACGCGCACCGGCGCGAGCCTTCCCGCGGCCGAGGCGCTCGGCCTGCGCGGCATCATCTACCGCGAGGTGGGCGCCGCGAGCCGCGACTCTGTCTCGCACGAGATGGAGGCCGCCGTCGCCGACATCGAGTCGTGGAAGGCCAAGGCGCCGAGCGGCCGCCTGACCTTCGGCCTCGGCCCCGAGAGCCTCTACACGTGCCATCCCCAGATTCTCAAGGAGGTCGCGACCTACGCCACGCAGACGAACGTGCCGGTCGCCATCCACCTCGCGGGCTCCCAGGAGGAGTGCGACTTCATCCGCTACGGCTCGTCGCCGTTCTCCATTGCGAACGACTCCGCGACGCACCGCGCCTTCGCCCCGCGCCAGTCGGTCGAGCTGCTGCCGGCGGGCTGCTCGCCGGTCCAGTACGCCCTCAACCGCGACATCTTCTCCGCGCCGCAGGTCCTCGCGATCCACTGCGTGAAGCTCGACGACCACGACATCGAGGTCCTGCGCGACTACGGCGTCAACGTGTGCGTGTGCCCCCGCGCGAACGCGAAGCTCGGCATGGGCCTCGCGCCGATCGTCAAGCTCCGCCGCGCCGGCGTGACCGTGGGCCTCGGCACCGACTCCCCTGCCGCCTGCGACAGCATCGACCCCATCGAGGAGATGCGCTTCACGATGCTCGCCCTGCGCGCCACCAACGGCAAGGAGGGCTTCATCCAGGGCCCCGAGATGATCCAGATGGCGACGCTTGACTCGGCCCGCGCGCTCGGGATGGACTCCATCGTGGGCTCGCTCGACCCGGGCAAGCAGGCCGACATCATCGCGATCGACCTCAGCGACTCGCGCCAGGCGCCCACGCACTTCCCCACCTCCGCGGTCGTGCACACCGCGACCCGCCGCAACGTCCTCATGACGATGGTGGGCGGCGAGGTCATCTTCGACGCGTCCGACAAGTTCGGCGGCCTGCTCTCCGCCGATATGAGAAATCTGCGGAGAATCGTCAAGAATATTGAGGCGCTTCGCGTGCGATTGAGGTCGTAGCGCCCGCAGCCGCGGATTCATCCTATAATCCGAACCTGTCGCAAACCCGCCGGGACCCGGTTTCATCAGAAAGCCGCCGTCCCGGTTTTTGTCTATCGATACAGCGGCGCCGGCCCCGGGCCGCGCCACGAGGGAGAAAGGCGTCGCGCATGTCGAACACCAACGACCAGTTCTTCGAGGACGAGGAGGACCTCGCCCGCGAGCAGTCCGCCGCCGAGAGCAGGGGCCAGAGGTCCCAGGGCCGCCAGGCGGGGAAGGGCGCCGGCGCCGCCGGGAAGCCCGCCGCCTCCGGGAAGCCCGCGGGCAAGGCGGGCGCCGCAGGGGGAGCGACCCCCGCGGCCGGCAAGAAGGGCGGCGCCAAGCCCCCCACGTTCGGCATGGTCGTCGCGATAGCCGTGGTCGCCCTCATCCTGGGCATCTGCATCGGCTACTTCTTCGCGATGTCGGTCGTCGACAAGACTACGTCGGCGAGCACCTCCACGACTGCCGCCACCGCGACCTCAACCTCGACTTCAACCTCAGACTCCGAGGCGACCGAGGACTCGTCGAGCCTTCCCGAGGGGCATCCCGACCTCTCCACCCTCATGAACGCCGACGGCACGGTCAACGAGGAGGCCCTCGCCGCCTATCGCGCCGAGCGCGCCGCCGCGCAGGCCGAGTCCGAGGCGACCGAGACCGAGGGGACGTCCGAGGAAGCCGAGTCGGCCGACGCGGCCGAGGGGACGACCGAGAAGGCGACCGAGGAGACCGACGCGGCCGAGACGACGGGAACCTCCGGCTCGAGCGAGAACAAGTAATATAGAGGGGGGCGTGCGGACGCGGTGCCCGGGCGGGGCGCGGGCCCTTCGGCGTCTCCCCGCGGCCTTCCTCCGGTCTCGTGTGATTCCGTGTCCTTTGCGCGAACTCGCGCGCGTTTGACTATGATATGCACGCGGCGGCCTTCCGGCTGCCCGCGTACTGGGGCTCGACATATGAAAGGTCTTCGCGATGGCATTCGATAAAAACAACACCTCGCTCTTCATGAAGGTGGTCATCGTCATCTTCGCCGTGATCCTCGTGGCGACGCTCTGCCTGCCGTTCTTCAGCGGGTGCAGCACCTCCGCGGGCACGCAGACGTCCGACGAGACGACCGAGGACGAGTCGGCCGACTCGAGCAGCTCCGCGGCGTCCACCGACACCAAGAGCAAGTACGCGACGGTCATCAACTCGCTGCTCGAGAAGCACGAGGCCGACCCCGACAACCTCACGTACGTCGCGAACCTCGGCAACCGCTACAAGGAGATGGCCCTGACGATCCAGAACGCCGCGGGCGACGAGACCGACGCCGACGCCACCGAGGCGTTCGAGACCGCCATCTCGTACTATGACGAGTACCTCGAGGCCGCCGCGGACGACTCCTCGATTCTGCAGTCGAGCGTGGACGCCGTGACGCTCAGTCGCTCCGTCTGCCTCTTCTACACTCAGGACAAGGAGCAGACCGCGGCCGATCTCGCTTCCTACCTCGGGGAACACGACTACGCCATGGGCTGGTACTACCTCGGCTCGTTCTACCAGGAGCTCGGCGATAACGACAGTGCCAAGGAGGCCTACACCAAGGTCTCGGAGCTTGACCCCGACAACGAGTCCGGCGCGGGCGTGTACGCGCAGTACGCGCTGCTCGTGATCCAGTCGCAGGAGGAGGCCGCCGCGGAGGAGGAGTCCGCCGACTCCGAGACCTCGACCGACGAGGCGACCGAGACCGGCGCTGAGTCGACCGAGGATTCGACCGAGTCCAGCGAGTCCGCTGAGACCAGCGAGACCGCCGAGACCGCGACCGAGTCGAGCGAGTCCTCGACCGCGAGCACCTCAACCTCCACCTCGACCGCCGCGACGGACGCGAGCGCGTCGTCTTCGTCGGCCGATTCGAGCGCTTCGGAGAAATAACGGTCGATTCTCGGGGGACGGCTGATTGAGAGTCCCCCGCAATGGGTACCCGGCACTAGGTAACGCGCGAAGCGAGCGAAAGGGGAGGCAATGGACTTGAGCATTGCGACCGAGTCGAAGTCGGCGGTCACGTCGGTCGCCGTCTCGGGCGAGGTCGACGTCAGCAACGCCCACGTTCTGCGCGAGGCGATCGACAAGGCGCTGGGCGGGGACGCCGTCCAGGCCCTCGAGGTCAACATGGCGCAGGTCCCCTACATCGACTCGACGGGGATCGGCGTGCTCGTGGGGTCCGCCCACAAGGCGCACGACGCCGGTGTGGCGTTCTCCGTGGTCGACGCCCAGAGCAACGTAGTGCGCATCCTGGGGATGCTCGGGGTGGACGAGGTCATCGACGTCCGCTCCTCCGGCTCGCTCTGACGCGCCCCGCTCCCGCGCCGCCCGCCTTCTGCCGGACATCCGTCCGCGCGTGAGGCGGTTCGGTGTATATTGAGTTTTTAAGTGTTCGCGAGTCCGGGGCGTTTTGCCTATACTATACAAACTTGTCTGCTTTCAGGCTTGAGCGTATTCCCTCGCGACAGACGCGTTCCGGCGCGCCCCGTATTGTCCCGTGCAACGAAAGGGCCCCACAGTGTTTGGAATCGGCGGTACCGAGCTTGCGATCATCTTGATATTCGGCTTCCTTCTCTTCGGGCCTGACAGACTCCCCGCGATGGGTCGCACCATCGGCCGGGCGCTCCGTCAGTTCCGCCAGGCTCAGGACCAGATGAACAAGGTCGTCCAGACCGAGATCTACGACCCGCTCAACAAGGCGGTCAAGGAGCCCGTGAAGAAGCAGGGGCCCAAGAAGAAGATCACGGGCGCCGCCTCGTCCACGAAGCCCGAGACGTTCGCCGAGAAGAAGGCGCGCCTGGCCGCCGAGGCCCAGGAGGCCGCGAAGCGCAAGGAGTCCGGTGACGCGGCTGCCGCGTCCGAGACGCCCACCGTTCCCCAGAAGCCCGCCGGCACCTCCGAGACGTTCGCCCAGAGGAAGGCGCGCCTCGAAGCCGAGAAGGCCGCCGCCGAGTCCAAGAAGGCGGCAGGCGGCACGGCGACCGCCGCGTCGAAGCCCAAGACGACGACCAAGAAGCCCGGTTCCAGCGCCGCGAAGCTGTATGGTATCGACCACGACCGTATCGCGGCTGCGCGTGCCGCGAAGGCTCAGAAGGAAACCGGGAAGGAGGAACAGGCTGAGGCCTAACGGCGAGCCTGGATTCCCATCATGCCTATCGGACCTGCACGTATGCCCCTGATGGATCACCTCGGCGAGCTTAGGCGCCGACTGACCATCATCATCGTCTCCCTGTTCACCACGGCGGTCGTCCTGTACTTCGCGACGCCGACCCTCATCGAGTTCCTGCTCGCGCCCGTTCAGGACTACATCCCCTCCGGCCTGTACCTCATGACGCCCCTCGGCGGCTTCTCGATCAGGTTCCGCGTCGCAATCTTCGTTGCGTTCTGCGTCTGCTCGCCGATCGTGCTCTGGGAGATCCTCGCGTTCTTCCTTCCCGCGCTCAAGCCCAACGAGCGCCGCTGGGTCCTGCCCACGCTCGGCGTCGGCGTCGCGCTCTTCGTGCTCGGCATCGTGTTCGGCTACAACTTCATCCTCGGCCCCGCGTTCGGCTGGATGACCAACGAGTCCGATGCGATCGGCTCGGTCTGGCCTGACGCCGAGTCCTACCTCAAGGCCATCATGGGCCTCATGATTGCGTTCGGCTGCGCGTTCGAGCTGCCGGTCGTCGTGTTCTACATCATCGTCTTCGGGCTCGTCCCCTACAAGACGTTCCGCAAGAACTGGCGCACCGTGTACGTCGTCATGCTCGTCTTCAGCGCCATCGTCACGCCCGACGCCAACCCGATCACCATGTTCTTCCTGTTCGCGGCGCTCATAGCCCTCTACGAGATCTCGCTTGTCGTGGCGCGCATCGTGCTCGCGAAGCGCATCGAGAAGCAGAAGGCCGAGGGCACCTGGGTCGAGCCCGAGGAAGAAGAGGACGACGAGGACGAAGACGAAGAGGAGGATCGCTAGACCGTGCACGAATACTCGATCGTGCAAGGGGTTCTCGACACCGTGGTCCCCGTGGCCGTCGAGGCCGGGGCCACGCGGGTCGTGCGCGTGAAGCTGCGGGTGGGCGACATGACCGAGCTCGTCCGCGACTCGCTCGACTTCATGTGGGACCTGTGCTGCGAGGAGCGCGGCCCGATCGCCGCGGGCGCCGAGCTCGAGGTCGAGACTGTGCTGCCGCGCTCGAGCTGCCTTGCGTGCGGCAACGAGTTCGAGCACGACAGGTTTCACCTCAGATGTCCGGCGTGCGGGAGTGCGAGCACGCTTCTTCTGTCCGGCCGGGAGCTCGAGATCGCCTCGATCGACGTCGACATGCCCGAAGACGACGCCGCCCCCGGGAACTGTTAGCCACACGATGCGCCGCCGCGGCGAACAGGAGGCCCGCACCGCTCTTGCGGGCGGGCCTCCGCTGCGGCGGCGCCCCTTTTTACCAGCCATCCCTCGTGCGGTGCGCGACACGCCGCACCCCGATGTCCCCCGAGCCCTAAGGAGCCAACATGGCGGAGAAGACGATCGACCTGGCCCGCAACATACTCGACAAGAACGACCGGATCGCCGAGGAGCTCCGGTCGCTTTACGCCGAGCACGGCATCTGCGTGGTCAACCTGCTGTCCGGCCCCGGCGCCGGCAAGACCTCTACAATCATCGCCACGATCGAGGCGCTCAAGGAGCGCTACAACGTGGCGGTCATCGAGGGCGACATCGCGAGCGACGTCGACGCGTACAAGGTCAAGGCCCACGGTGCGACCGCCGTGCAGATCAACACGGGCGGCATCTGCCACCTCGAGGGCGATATGATCAAGCGCGCGCTGGCGGTCATCGACCTCGACGCCACCGACCTCATCGTGATTGAGAACGTGGGCAACCTCGTGTGCACCATCGACTTCGACCTCGGCGAGACGCTGCGCGCCATGATCCTCTCCGTGCCCGAGGGCGACGACAAGCCGCTCAAGTACCCGGGGATTTTCCAGTCGTGCGAGGCGATCATCCTCAACAAGATCGACACCATGCCGGTGTTCGACTTCGACGAGGCGGCGTTCGACCGCGAGGTCGACCAGCTCAACCCCAGCGCACGCGTCTTCCGTATCTCCGCGAAGAAGGGCGACGGGGTGGCGGAGTGGGCCGACTACCTCGCCGGGCTCATCGACGCCGCCAGGGCCGCGAGGACGGAGAACGCGCGATGAGGCTCGTGGTCGCCGAGAAGAGCAACGCCGCGGAGAACATCGCGAAGGAGCTCGGGCACGGCGTCAAGAAGGACAAGGTCTACAACACCCCCGTCTGCCGCTTCACGCGCGACGGCGAGGAGTGGGTCTCGATGGGCCTGCGCGGCCACATCATGGCGGTCGACTTCCCGCGCGAGCTCAGGTGGGTCGAGGGCGAGGGCTGGGTCGGCGTCGACGAGGACGGCACAGTCGTCCCCGC
>CAYMHQ010000064.1:0-12686 GCA_964390275.1 uncultured Coriobacteriaceae bacterium | reverse complement strand
CTGAAGAGGGGGAGGCGCGGCACGCATGATCAAAGCTCATATCGAGGCGCTGGTGATGGGAGCCATGCCCGGAGCCTCCATCGTCATCCTGAGACCGATGCCCGAGGAAGGGCAGAGTGACTGCGTGGTCCCCATCTGCATCGGGCTGGTCGAGGCTGCCGCGATCGCGAAGGCCATCAACCACGAGCGGACCGCGCGACCCATGACCCACTCACTCGTGGGCAACATCGTCACCCAGCTCGGCGGACGCGTCGTGAAGGTCACCATCGACAAAGTTCGCGGGACCATCTTCTACGCGACGATCCACATCCAGCGCGGCGACACGGTCAACAAGATCGACGCACGGCCGAGCGACGCCCTCGCCATCGCCGTGCGCCTCAACGCCCCGATCTACATCGACGAGAGCGTGGTCGCCTCGGCCTCATATCCCATCTGGGTCAACATGACGCAGGAGCAGCAGGACGCCGAGATCGAGGAGTTCCACGCGTTCGTGGAGTCTCTCTCGCCGAGCGACTTCGTGACGGGGGAGTGACGGGGGAGCAGCGAGAGGGTGGCGAAGAGGCAGGGGCGAAAGCCTCAACCTCGTCACCTGGTGAGCGATGCACAACGTTAAAGCGCGCCGCCCCGAATCGTTCTCGGGACGGCGCGCTTTCGCTAATCGGTGGTGCTACCCCTCTCGGTGGCGTTACCGCTCGTTCGCGCGGCGACGCAGGCCGACGAACAGGCCGGCGCCGAGCATGAGGGCACCGAGCGAGCCGAGCACGGCGGCGGTCGTCATGCCGTTCCCGTCATCGCCCGTCTGAGGGATGGGCGTGGGGGTCGGGGTAGGCGTGGGGGTCGGTGCCGGGGCGGTGTAGGTGTTCGTGAACGTCACGCCGCCGTCAGGGTAAGAGACCTCGGCAACCAGGTTACCCTTGAGGTTGTCGGAGACCTTGACCACCATGCGGTACGACTTGGAGTCGTAGGTCACGTTGGCCTCGGTGCCGGCGACCTCGCGGATCGTGTACTCGTAGGTGCCGGGCTCGGTCAGGGTGATGGCATCGAAGGCGATAGAGCCGTCGGCCTTGTTCACGCCGGTCGAGGCGGCGGCGTTCGTCTGCGCGTTGACGACGGTGAACAGGAACTCGCCGTCGGTCAGGGCGCGGCCGGTCATGACCTTGCTCGCCACAGGCGTGACCGTGACCGCACTCGCCGTGTAGGCGTTCTGGAACACGATGCCGCCCTCGGGGTACACGACCTGGGCGGAGCAGGTCCCGTCGCCGTTGTCGCTCACGACGACCGTCACCTCGAAGACGCTGCCGTCGTAGGTCACGCCGTCGATGGTCTCGCCGCCGTGGTTTTCGCTGACACAGAACGTGTATTCGCCCTCCGCGCTGAAGCTGAGCGATCCGAACGTGATGCCCGCGGCCTCGCCGGCGGACGCGGCAGAGGAGCTGCCGGCGGCGACAACGCTGCCGGAGGCGTCGGTCACCGCGAAGGTGAACTCGCCCTGGGCGGCATCGCGGCCGGTCAGGACCTTGGTGCCCTCGAAGGTCACCGAGGTGGGCGTAACGATCTTGTACGCGTTGCCAAACCAGATGCCGGTCTCGGGATAGGTCACCACGGCCGAAAGCGTGCCATCGAGGTTGTCGCTGACGTTGACGGTGACGTCGAAGGTCTCGTCGTCATAGGTCCAGCCGGCGATGGTCTGGCCGCCGTTCACCTCGGAGACGGTCAGGGTGTACTGGCCGACCTCGGAGAACGTGATCGGGGTCGTCACGAAGGCGGCGGAGTCGCCCGCCGCGATCGCGGGGACGGTCGCCGTGGCCACGGTCGTGGAGGCGGCGTCCTTGACCTCGAAGGAGAACTGCCCGTCGATGGAGTCGCGGCCGTTGACGAGCTTGTTGCCCGCGATGGTCACGACGGCGGGGACGGTCGCCTTGTAGGAGTTCGAGAAGGTGACGTTGTCCATGCCGTTGGCGCCGGCGATGGTGACGGGGGTCACGTCGCCGTTGGCGTCATGGCGCTCGATCTCGGTCACGGCGGCGGAGACGGTGCCGTCGGAGTTGTCGGAGACCGTGATCTTCATGAGGTAGTAGCTCTCGTCGTAGACGACGCCGCGATACACGAGCTTGCCATCGGCGTTGCGCTCGGCCTCGGAGGGGATGACCTCGGCGATGCGATACCAGTGGTCGCCCAGGTCGGTCGAGTTCACGGAAGGCGTGTTGGTAGCGGGGTCGCCGCCCTCGACAGGGTCACTGCCCTCGGCGGGGTCAACGGACTCGGAGCCGTCGTAGCCGGACTGATAGGGGTCGGCCCCTGCGTCATCGGCGATAGCAATCGAAGGCTCGAAGATGCCTTGGCCCTCGGTCTGGCCTTCAGCCTCGGACTCGGCGAACTCTTCCTCGTTGTCGACAACTGTCGGGACGTCCTCAACAGCAGGCTCCGCGCCCTCGGTGCCCTCGCCCGGGACGCCGGACTCGGTGGCGTCGATGGGCTCCTCGGTCTCGCTCGAAACCTCAGGCTGCTCGATCACCTCATGGGATTCGGTGTCCTCGGTACCAGCGCCCTCGACGCCCTCAACACCCTCAGCACCCTCGTCGGTCTTCTCGGCGGGGTCGGTGTCGGTCTCGGTGTCCTCGGGACGGCTGTAGGCGTACTGGATCGAGCCGAACTCGACGTTGCCGTCGGCGTCGTTCACGCCGGTCGAGACGGCCGTGTCGGTCGTCACGTCGTAGATGGCGAAGCTGAACTCGCCGTCGACGAGGGTGCGGCCCTCGAACAGCTTGGTGGCCGAGGGGTTGAAGGTCACGTCGCCGCCGTCGTAGCTGTTGTGGAACGTCGGGACGCCGTCAATCACCTGGCCGCTGGCGTCGGTGTACCAGTGGGAGATGTCATAGGAGCCGGCGCCGCCGTCGGTGAGGTTGAGGTGCAGGTAGTACACCGCGTCGTCCATGGTGACGCCGCCGGAGGTCTGGCCGCCGAGGGTCTCGGTGATGGTGTAGACGTGCTCGCCCAGGCCGGAGACCTTGATGGAGCCGAAGTCGATCTCGTCATTCGCGCCGGAGGTGCCGGTCGCCACGAGATTGCCGGCCTCGTCGGTCACCTGGTAGCTGAAGACCTTGCCGGAGAGGTCGGTGGAGTCGAGCGCGGAGGTCGTCTTGACGCCCGTCGGCGTGAACTCGGCGTCATCGATGAGGTAGCTGTTGCTGAACACGACAGCCGAGGGGTCGAGCGCCGCGTCGGGCGAGAGGTAGTACGCGACGGTGGTGGAGAGGTTGCCGCGGCCGTCGTCGAAGAGCGTCACGCACACGCCGTAGGAGGTCGTGTCATAGGTGACACCGCCGTGGCCGTTGTCGACCTCGGTCATGGAGTACCAGAAGCTGTGCGAGCGCGTTCCGTCGGGGTTCTCGTCCTCAGCGGTGAAGGAGGAGGCGTCGTAGGCAATCTTGGAGAAGGTCACGGCGCCGGACTCATTGTTCGAGCCGGTCGCGACGGTCGTCTGGGACGCGTCGGTCACGATGAAGGAGAACTCGCCGTCGACGAGGGCGCGACCGGTGAGGGACTTGGTCGCATGGAGCTCGGCGTACGCCTCGCCGGAGGGACGGTACGTGTTGGTGAACACGGGGGCCTCGACCGCCTCGCCGTTGAGCGAGTAGGTCACGGCTGTGCTCAGGTGGCCGACGCCGTCGTCGGTCAGCGCAACGGTCACCGTGTACACCGAGGTGTCGTAGGTGACGTCGGGCTGGGCGCCGGTGGCGGGGTTGATCTCGCTCAGCGTGTAGGTGAAGTAGGCGGTGCGGGTGAAGTCGGGCTGCATCTCGGTGCCCGCGAGGTCGTCGAGCGTGTAGCTCTCGGTGAACGAGAACGCGCCGCCGTTGATGACGGCCGTCTTGTAGAGGACGCCGTCCTTGTCGAGCTCGACGGAGAACTCGCCGTCCTGGAGCGCGCGGCCGACGAGGGTCTTGGTGCCGGCGATCGTCGCGTCGACGGGGTCGGCGGAGTAGGTGTTGGTGAAGCTCGCAGCGCCGGTGAGCACGGCCACGAGCGCGCCGGTCGCGGTGTCGTCGGTCACGGTGACGGTGAGGATGTCCTCGGACTCGTCATAGGTGACGCCGGGCACGCGCTGGCCCTCGGCGGGCACGACCTCGGTCACCTTGAAGTTGTAGACGCCGGCCTTGGTGAACGTCGCGGTGCCAAAAGCGAAGGTGCCGTTGGCGTCGTTCAGGGCGGTCGTGGACTCGGGCATCACCACGGCGCCCTCGGCCACGGCCTGGCTGGTGGCCTCATCGGCGGCAGAGAGGCTGAAGGAGAACTCGTCGGCCATGAGCGGACGGCCCTCGAGCACCTTGGTCCCGCCGAGCGCGACGGAGGCGCTGGTAGCCTGGTAGCTGTTGGTGAAGGAGACGGTCGCCGGGGCCACGGTCGCGACGAGCTTGCCGGTCGCGGTGTCGTCGACGACGCTCACGGTCACGGTCTGCGGCGTCTGGTCGTAGGTCACGCCGGGGATGCGCTCGCCCTCGGCGGGCACGACCTCGCTGACGGCGAAGCTGTACTCGCCGGCGGCGTTGAACTGGATGGCGTCGAAGGAGAAGCTGCCGTCAGCGGCGTTCTCCACGGTCGTGCTCTCGGGCATGACGACGGCGTCGCCGTAGTCGGCGGCGGGCGCCAGGGTGAAGGAGAAGTCGCCGGCCTGGAGCTCGCGGGACCCCTCGAGGGTCTTGGTGCCGGCGATAACCGCCGTGGTGCCCTCGGCCTGATAGGCGTTCACGAACGCAGGCCCCTCGGCCTCCTCGTACGTCTGGCCGCCGTCCTTGCTCACCTCGGCGCTGACGGAGGTCACCTCGAGCGTGCTGCAATCGGGCGATGCCGAGATCACGACGGTGACCCTGTAGACGGAGCGGTCGTAGGTGATGCCGTTCTCGTCAGCCTCGGGGATGCCGGACTCAACAACCTGGAAGGTGTACGTCCCGGCCGCTTTGAAGCTCATGTCGCCGAACACGAAGTCCTGCGCCACGCCGTCGGTGAGGCCGGTTGCGGTCGCGGTCATGTCCTCGGGAAGGACGAGCAGACCGGCGTCGACGGCGGCCTGCGTGGCCTCGTCGGCGGGGGAGAAGGTGAACTGGAACGCCTCGCCCTCGAGCGAGTCGCGCCCGGTGAGCGTCTTGGTGCCGGTGATGGCGGCGACAACGGGCACGGGCTGCTGCTTCTTAAGCAGGCCGTTGTTGCCGAGCTGGGCGATCACGCCGGTCGCGCCGTCCCACGCCTCGCTGCTCACCAGGCCGGACGTGCCCGTGACGTTCTCGGACTTGGCCGCCGACTGCGCGATCTCCTTCTGCGACCCGTCCGCGTTGTAGTAGTAGGCGTTGAGGGTGGAGGGGTAGCACACGGCCGTCGTGGTGCCGGGGTTGGCGGCGCCGTTATGGGCGTTCGTGTAGAAGCTCACGCCGTTCTCGTCGGAGTTGGCCGCGATGTACGCCTCCATGTCCGCGTCGGGGGAGACGAGCAGGTCCTTCGCGGAGCCCTTGAGGCCCACGGTGTAGAGCACCTTGAGCGGGCTCGCGTCGCCGATCACCTTGGTGCCGTCATGCGAGAAGTAGACGAAGGGGACGAGCTCGGTGGGGACGTTCACGGTGATCGTGTCGCCCGTCTTGGCGTCGGACGACTTGGCGACCGTGATCGAGATGGCGCTCAGGCTCATCGTGGTGGGGTTCGCGTAGTTACCGGTCACGTCAGCCGTGAACGTGTACGTGGTCCCGTCGGCCGAGACGGTCTTGTCGGTGTAGGTCACGCCGCCGTACACGATGGCCTTGACGTCGTCGACCTGCATGTAACTGCCGAGCGTGTCGGTAAAGTCCACGCCGCTGCGGGCCGAACCGCTCCCGGCGTTGACGGGGCTGACCGGGTCGGGCGTCGTGATCTCCTGCGCGATCTCGGTGAACACCTTTTCGAGCGCGGAGGCGTCGGAGGCCGCCTTGTAGAACGTCTTGTTCGTGACCGGGGTGCCCAGGATGATGCTCCAGCTGGGCCCGAACCATCCCTCGTTCTCCTCGGCGTACGCCGCGGGGTAGTTGTTCGAGACGGCGTTCATGAACAGGTTCTCGTTCGAGGCCGTGCTCGAGGGATTGGCGCCGTTGAAGATGCCGATCGTGTAGACGAGGGTGCCGCCGTCCTTGAGCGTCTTGGCGGTGTTGACCGCCGACGCGGCGACCGACGAGCTGTAGTTGCTGCTGTGCGTGGGGGCGCCGTCCGTGAAGAGGATGACGACCTTCTTGGCGCCGGTGCGGCTCGAGTTGAGCACGTTGTTCTTGGCGAGCTCGAGCGCGTAGTCGATCGAGGTGGCGCCGCCGGACTTCAGGCCGTCGACACTTGCCTTGAGCGCGGTCGCCTCGTCAAGGGTGGAGCAGGAGGAGAGCGTCTTGACCACCTGCGTGTAGTTGTAGTGGAAGCTCTTTTCCCAGTACATCTCGTCGCCGACAGCCGTGTTCTTGGTGCCGCCGATCTTGACGATCGACACCTGGTGCCGGACGTCGGAACCCTGCTTCTCCAGCGCGGCGTTCGCGGCCTGGGTCTGGTCGATGAACTTGTCGACCGCGGTCTTCATGGCGGCGAGGCGCGAGGTCGAGCCGCTCATCCGCTCGTCCATGCTGCCCGACACGTCGAGAAGCAGCACGATGTCGAGCGGCGTGGTGACCGTGGTCGAGTCCCCCTGGGTGGAGGAGGAGAGGAGCGAGAGCGCGACGAGCAGCTCGTCCTCGCTCGAGACGGTGATCCCGTCCGTCCCGTCGGTGTAGACCGACTTGTCGGTCCACACGTAGCCCGAATCCTCCGCCGTGGGCGTGTACGCCGAGGTCGCGGGGTCCGCCGTCGTGGTGGTCGTCGCCCCCTCGTCGGCGAGCGCCAGCGCGGGGACGCACAGCGCGAGCGCCGTCAGAATCGCGGCGATTACGACGCATATAGCGTCGCTCAGCCGGCTTCTTCCCCTTGTTTGTACCATTCTTGTCTCCCCCATACGTGCCTCCGAACTCCCTGACTTTCTACAAGCAGTAGATACCTATTGGTATAAGTGGGCAAGATACCGCATTTCACATGTTTAAAAAAATCGACCGCCGAAATTCATGAAACTGTAACCTTGTTTGCTTTTAGGGTGAACGAACGGACAGCGGCTGCCTTTTCCGCAGGTAACTGCTCCCGCCGGAACCAACGCGTCGGACCCGTCCTGTCCTATATTCGACATTTGATGCAGAAGTGAGCTTTCAGTTTCATATTATTTACATAGAACAGGCGCGGGGCCTCAACCTTGGCTGAGGCCCCGCGCCGTCTCACTGCATATTTTCCCGCGCTCGCCGCATATCGCGAGCAGTCGCGCTACCCGCTACTCCTCGTCAGCGCCACCCTCGGCGTCGTCGCCGGCAGCGTCACCGGCGCCCTCGGCCGAGTCATCCTCGCCCGCGTAGTCGCCGGAGCCGTTCGAGTCGCCCAGGTCCTCGTCGATGGTGTCGTCCTCGGCGTCGCCCAGGTCGACCTCCTCGTTCCCCTCGGTCACAGCCTCGAGGTCGAGCGAGGTCTGGCCGGCGGCCATCTTCGCCTTGGGCTTGGAGGGCTTCATGCGGGCGAGCGCCGCGACCTTGTCACCCTCGGCGACATCCATGATCTTGACGCCCTGGGTCGAGCGGCCAAGCTCGCTGATGTCCTTCACCTTGACGCGGATGACCACGCCCTCAACCGAGACGATCATCAGCTCGTGCTGAGGCCCGACGACCTTGAGCGCCGCGAGCAGGCCCTTCTTGATGGTCATCTGGATCGTGTAGACGCCCTGGCCGCCGCGGTTCTGCTCGGGGTACTCGCTCAGCGGCGTGCGCTTGCCGTAGCCCTTCTCGGTGATGACGAACAGGTCGCCCTTGTCGTTGCTGATCTCCATGCCGAGCAGGCGGGCGCCGTCGGTGAGGGTCATGCCCTTCACGCCCGTCGTGTTGCGGCCCATGGCGCGCACCTGCGACTCGTCCCACTTGATGGCCTTGCCGGCGTCGCTCACCAGCACCACCTTGTCGCCCTCGTGCACGCGGCGCACGGCGATGAGCTCGTCGCGGTCGCGCAGGTTGATGGCGATCACGCCGTCGCGGCGGCTGCGCGCGTACTCGCTCATCGAGGTCTTCTTGACCATGCCGCTCGACGTGGCGAACATGAGGTAGTCGTCCTCGGGGAAGTCGCGCGTGTCGATGACGGCCGAGATGCTCTCGCCCTCCTCGAGCGGCAGCAGGTTCACGATCGCGGTGCCGCGCGCGGTGCGGCTGGCGAGGGGCAGCTCGTGCACCTTGAGGCGGTACACCTTGCCCTTCGTCGAGAAGAACAGCACGTACTCGTGCGTGGAGGCCACAAAGATGCGCTCCACGAAGTCGTTGTCCTTGAGGTTCACGCCCTGCAGGCCCTTGCCGCCGCGGTTCTGCGAGCGGTAGGTCGCCACAGGGAGGCGCTTCACGTAGCCGGCGTGGGTGATGGTGACCACCATGTCCTCGTCGGCGATGAGGTCCTCGACGTTGAGCTCCTTGGTGCCGTCGTGCAGGATCTCGGTCTTGCGCGCGTCGGCGTACTTGGCCTTGATCTCGAGCATCTCCTCCTTGATGACGCCCAGGATCTTGTCGGGGTTGGCGAGCAGGTCCTCGTAGTAGGCGATGGCCTTGCGCAGCCCGTCGAGCTCCTCCTCGATCTTGTCGCGCTCGAGGCCGGTGAGGCGGCGGAGCTTCATCTCGAGGATGGCGGCCGTCTGCTCGGGCGAGAAGCCGAAGCGCGCGATCATGCGCTCGGAGGCGATGGCGTCGGTGCGCGACGAGCGGATGATCGAGATGACCTCGTCGATGTTGTCGAGCGCGAGCAGGTAGCCCTCGAGGATGTGCGCGCGGGCCTTGGCCTTGGCCAGGTCGTAGCGCGTGCGACGGGTCACGACCTCCACCTGGTGCTCGATGTAGCAGCTCAGCATCTCGCGCAGGGAGAGCTGCTTGGGCACGCCGTTCACGAGTGCGAGGTTGTTGATGCCGAACGTCGTCTGGAGCGAGGTGTGCTTGTAGAGGTTGTTGAGCACGACCTCGGGCACGGCGTTCTGCTTGAGCTCCACCACGAGGCGCAGGCCCTTGCGGTTCGACTCGTCGCGCATGTCCGAGATGCCCTCGATGCGCTTCTCGTTGACGAGCTGCGCGATCTTCTCCTGGAGCATGCCCTTGTTCACCTGGTAGGGGAACTCGGTGAAGACGAGCTTGTTGCGGCCGTTCTTGTTGCTCTCGACATGCGCCTTCGCGCGCACGGTGATCGCGCCGCGGCCCGTGGCGTACGCCTCGCGGATCCCCTGGGTGCCCATGATGATGGCGCCGGTGGGGAAGTCGGGGCCGGGGAGCACGGTCATGAGCTCGTCGACCGAGGCCTCGGGGTTGTCGATGAGCATGCAGGTGGCGTCGATCGTCTCGCCCAGGTTATGCGGCGGGATGTTGGTCGCCATGCCGACCGCGATGCCCGACGAGCCGTTTACCAGCAGGTTCGGGAAGCGCGAGGGGAGCACCACCGGCTCGCGCATCGAGCCGTCGTAGTTGGGCTGCCAGTCGACCGTGTCCTTGTTGAGGTCGCGCAGGAGCTCCATCGCGGGCTTGGCGAGACGGGACTCGGTGTAACGCATGGCTGCCGCGGAGTCGCCGTCGATGTTGCCGAAGTTGCCGTGGCCGTCGACGAGCGGCACGCGCATCGAGAACCACTGGGCCAGGCGGACCATCGTGTCGTACACCGCCGCGTCGCCGTGGGGGTGGTACTTGCCGATGACTTCGCCCACGGTCCACGCGGACTTCTTGTGGGGCCTGTTGGGGAAGATGCCGGCCTCGTTCATGGCGTAGAGGATGCGGCGGTGGACCGGCTTGAGGCCGTCGCGCACGTCGGGCAGGGCGCGCGCGGTGATGACGCTCATCGAGTACTCGATGAACGACTGCTCCATCTCGTGCCCGAACTCGGCCATCTGGAGGCGGTCGATGCCCATGGAGTCGAGGTCGGCGGCGTCCTCGGGCAGCTCGGTCTCGTCCTCGTCGTCGCCCTCCTCCTCGCCCGTGTCCGCCTCGTCGGCGGCGTTGGGGTCGTAGACCGGCACGTCGGAGTCGTCGCGCTCGGCGCGGGCTATCAGTTCGCGAAGGTCGTCGGGCAGGCCGACGCCGTCGGATTTGTTGAAATCTTCAGCCACGTTGGAACCTTTCTAAGCGGCTTTCCTGACCGTCTGCGGCGCGTCAGGGGTTAGATGTCGAGGAAGCGGGCGTCCTTGGCGTGGCGCTCGATGTAGTCGCGGCGGCACTCGACCTGGTTGCCCATGAGCTCGCGCACCACGCGGTCGGCCGCGGCGGCGTCCTCGATGGTCACGCGGCGCAGGATGCGCGTCTTGGGGTCCATCGTGGTGTCGGCGAGCTGCTGCGGGTCCATCTCGCCCAGACCCTTGTAGCGCTGGACGGTGTGCTTCTTGAGCTCGTTGCCCTGCTCGTCGATGACGCCCAGCTCGATCTGCATGCGCTTGAGCAGGTCTTCCTCGGGTTCCTTCCCGTTGGGGTACACGTAGTGTATCTTCTTGCCCACCTTGACGCCAAAGATCGGCGGGCACGCGGCGTACACGTAGCCGGCCTCGATGAGCGGCGCCATGTACTTGAAGAAGAACGTCATGAGCAGGATGCGGATGTGCGCGCCGTCGACATCTGCATCGGACATGATGATGATCTTGTGGTAGCGCGCCTTGTTGATGTCGAAGTCGCCCGAGTCGCCGGTGCCGGTGGTGACGCCGGTGCCGATGGCCGTGATGAGCGACTGGATGGTCTCGCTGCTGAACGCGCGGTGGTCGCCGACGCGCTCGACGTTGAGGATCTTGCCGCGCAGGGGGAGGATCGCCTGGATGTCTCGGCGACGGCCGTCCTTGGCGGAGCCGCCTGCCGAGTCGCCCTCGACGATGAACAGTTCGGTCATGGAGGGCTCGCGCACCGAGCAGTCGGCGAGCTTGCCGGGCAGCGACGCGCTCTCGAGCAGGCCCTTGCGGCGCGTGGCCTCGCGGGCCTTGCGGGCGGCCGTGCGCGCCTTGCTCGCCGAGATGGCCTTGTTGCAGATGGCCTTGGCCTGGTTGGGGTGCTCCTCGAAGTACTCGTTCAGGGCGTCGGCCACCGTGGACTGCACGAGGTTGCGCATCTCGGAGTTGCCGAGCTTCGCCTTGGTCTGGCCCTCGAACTGCGGCTCGGAGAGCTTGACCGAGATGACCGCCGTGAGGCCCTCGCGCGTGTCGTCGCCGGTGAGGTTGCTGTCCTTCTCCTTGAGAATGCCCTGCTTGCGGGCGTAGTCGTTCATCGTGCGCGTGAGCGCGGTGCGGAAGCCCTCGAGGTGCGTGCCGCCGTCCATCGTGTAGATGTTGTTCGCGAACGACATGACGCGCTCGCCGTAGCCGGTGTTCCACTGCATCGCGATCTCGACGTCGCCGTTCTTGTCGGTGCCGTTCTCCTGCGTGGCCTTGCGCTCGAAGTAGATCGGGCGGGAGAGGCCGGGCAGGATCTCGTTGCCCTCGTTGAGGAACTTGACGAAGTCGCTGATGCCGCCCTGGTAGCAGTACTCCTCGACGCGCGGGGTGAGCTCGCGCTCGTCGGTGAAGACGATCTTGAGGCCGCGGTTGAGGAACGCCATCTCCTGGAGGCGGTTCGAGATGGTGTCGTGGTCGTACACGGTGGTCTCGGTGAAGATCTGCGGGTCCGGCCAGAACGTGACCGTGGTGCCCGTGGTCTTGGTCTTGCCGATGCACTCGATGGACTTGACCGTCTTGCCGCGCGCGAACTCCATGGTGTAGATCCCGCCGTCGCGGCGCACCTCGGCCACGAGGCGCGAGGAGAGCGCGTTCACGACCGAGACGCCCACGCCGTGCAGGCCGCCCGACACCTTGTACCCGCCGCCGCCGAACTTGCCGCCGGCGTGGAGGATGGTCATGACGACCTCGAGCGTCGATATCTTCTTCTTGGGGTGCTTGGCCACGGGGATGCCGCGCCCGTTGTCGACGACGGTGACCGAGTTGTCGAGGTGGACCGTGACGTCGATGCGCGTGCAGTAGCCCGCCATGGCCTCGTCGACCGAGTTGTCGACGATCTCCCACACGAGGTGGTGGAGGCCCATCGACCCCGTGGAACCGATGTACATGCCGGGCCGCTTGCGCACCGCCTGCAGGCCTTCGAGAATCTGAATGTCATTCTCGTCGTACGTGTTCGTTTTTTCCGACACAAGAGCCCCTTCGTTGTCCATGCGAACCCGCGCCCCGGGACGCGAGGCGCGGACTGCGACAGTTGGAATCCCTCTTCCCGACTCCGTATGAGGGTCATATTATACGCTAGCTTACTACAATACGGCAGAGAAAGTGGCTCCGGGATACCCCCACACAGCCTCACAACGCGATTTAAGACATGTTCTTCACGTTGCTGTACCGTTTAGACTTTTCGAGTTCCATGTGGCTTCTCATGGCGTTGTAGGCGGCCGCCCTGAGCCTCTCGTCCTTGATGACCGCCACGGTGCGCGCGATCTGGTCGCGTTCGTCGGCGCTGAGGGGGACGCGGGGGAGGGGAGCGGTGGGCGACCCCGGGGCGCTTGCCGAGCCGGAGGCGCCGGCCGAAGAGCCACCCGAGCCGGCGGATCCGCCCGCGGCCGCGGGGCCCGAGGCAAGCTGGCCG
>CAYMHQ010000063.1:1181-13290 GCA_964390275.1 uncultured Coriobacteriaceae bacterium | reverse complement strand
CCGCAGATCGCAAGCCCGAACCCGCGTCTGCACCCGCCGCTCCCGCAGACGAACCAGTGGATATAGCCGCCGAGGCAGAGGCGCCCAAGAAGAAGCCAGGACGCTCGACCGGCAGGTCCACGAGGTCCCGCAAAATGGAAGCCCCCGCAAACGACGCGGCGCCTGCGGACGACGCCCCGAAGACCAAGCCGGGAACCGTCAAGGAAAAGCCGGCTCCCGCCAAGGACAAGCCCGCGCCCGCCCGCAGGAGGCGCAAGACCACCTCACAGCCGGATGACGCGAACGCGGCGCCCGCAGCCGCGGCAGAGACCCCGGCGAAGGAGCCCGGGACCGCCACCGCCGAATAGCGCGAGACACCGAATGCGCTTCTGAGCGCACATCACAACCGCGGATCGCAGAGGCGCCCGTCCGGTCGAAAGCCGGGCGGGCGCCTCTTTGTGTCTTGACCGCATCGGATGATGGATATGGGTGCGCAGGCTGACGTCTTGGCTTGTCTGCTCGGTAAGTCTGAATGGGCAAAACATCAAGAATCCTTGCAGATGGCCAGAATTGCAACTTTCCTTGCAGTTCGGATTCCCGATGGCCAAGAAGTCAATTCTCCTTGCAGAAATCCGCCCCAGCGTACGGGCGGGTTCACAGGAGGCGTCGACTACCTGCGGTTTTATCGAGACCTTCGATTAGGCCCTTCGTAAAGTGCAAGGAAAGTTGAAGTTCTGGCCAGCATCGACTGAAAGTGCAAGGAAACTTGCAGTTTTGTCCACCACATCGCCTAGATCCGGCACCACGCCCGCCAAGCCGCAACGCCTTCCCGGAAAACGAGGCACGGACTCTCCGAGAAGGCACAGTAACGGCGAACCCTACAAATTGTAGGGCCGGTATCTACAGATTGTAGGGCTCCGTTTACACGCCGCCCCAAAGGTATATCCGATACCTGCCGCCACCCGAGGCCCGCCGGCTCGCCAGCCGCCAGCCAGCCGCCAATCGTCGAGCGCTACTCCGCCGCCTGCCCGCCGGCCGCCTGGCACTCCCCCGCCGCACGCCGCTCCGCAGCCGCGCGCTTGGCCGCCGCGCGCTCAGCAGCCTTCGCACGTTTTGCCTGCTTGGCGGCGTAGTTCTTGAGGTTGCGGACCGTGTCCTCCATGCCGTAGGGAATGTAGGTCATGCTGTCGAGGTCCTCGGGGAGGTAGCTCACGAGGCCCATCGGCGCGGTCTGCTCGCGAACCTCGGGCAGGGGGCCGGGCACGGCGAGCAGGGCATGGATCGAGGCACCCATCTCGGAGAGCATCTCCTCGTACTCGCTCTGCACCTCGTCGGGATTGAACGCGTGCAGGTCGCGCGTGAGCCAGCGCACGTCGTAGCCCGCCAGCTCGAACTGGGTCAGCGAGAAGTCGAAGAAGGGAGCACTGTCGGTCTTGAAGCGCACGGCGCCGCCCGGCTTCAGCAGGTCGCGGTAGACGACGAGCCGGTCGGCGTAGGTCAGGCGCTTGGGGGCCATCTTGGCCGGCGTGTTGGGCGTCGAGAAGTTGAGGTAGACCATGCCCAGCTCGCCGGGGGCGAAGTAGCGCGCCACGTCGTCGCCGTCGCCGGCAGTGAACACGACGTTGCGCACCCCGGTCGCAAGCGCGCGCTTTGCCGCCATGGCGACGCAGCCGCGCTCGCAGTCCATCCCCACGAACAGGACGTCGGGCTCGAGCGCGGCTGAGCGCACGTCGAACGACCCCTTGCCGCAGCCGAGGTCGAGGCGCACCTCGCGCGCGCCGGGCAGGTACCGCTCGGCCCACGCGCCCGCCATCGAGGCGGGGTCCTCCTCGATCATGGCCGTGAACTGGTCGAACTGCTTCTCGAGCATCTTGAGCTTACGCGAGCGCATACGCTATTCGGCCTTCTCCGCGTCCTCGGCAGTCTTCTCCACGTTCTCCACGCCGCGGTCGGCGTCGTTCTGGCGAATCTCGACGCGGCGGATCTTGCCGCTCGCGGTCTTGGGCAGCTCCGAGACGTACTCCACGATGCGGGGGTACTTGTAGGGCGCGGTCTGCGTCTTCACCCACAGCTGAAGCTCGCTCGTAAGCTCGTCGCAGGGCTTGAACCCGGGCGCCAGGACCACGGTCGCCTTCACGGCCTTGCCGCGGACGGGGTCGGGCACGCCGGTCACCGCGCACTCGATCACGGCCTCGTGCTGCAGCAGGACGCTCTCGATCTCGAACGGGCCGATGCGGTAGCCGCTCGACTTGATGACGTCGTCGTTGCGGCCCACGTACCAGAAGTAGCCGTCCTCGTCGACCCACGCCACGTCGCCGGTGTGGTACCAGCCGTCGTGCACGGCCTTGGCGGTCTTCTCCGGGTCGAGGTAGTACTCCATGAGGATGCCGGCCGGGCGCGGGTTGACCTCGATGCAGATCTCGCCCGCCTCGCCGGGGTTGCAGCGGCTGCCGTCCTCGCGCTGGATCTCGACGTTGTAGAGCGGCATGGGGCGGCCCATCGAGCCGGGGCGCGGCGTGCTGTGGTTGAGGTTCGCGACCGTGAGCGGCGTCTCGGTCTGGCCAAAGCCCTCGAAGATCTTCTTGCCGGTGTGCTTGAGCCAGAACTCGTAGAGGTCGGGGTTGAGCGCCTCGCCGGCCGTGGTGAGGTGGCAGAGCGAGCTGAGGTCGTACGCGTCGACGTCGGCCTGCATCATGAGGCGGTACATCGTGGGCGGGCAGCACAGCGTGGTCACGTGGTACCTGGAGATGAGACCCAGGATCTCGTCGGCGTGGAAGCGGTCGAAGTCGTAGGTGAGGACGCACGCCTCCATGAACCACTGGCCGTAGTACTTGCCCCAGACCGCCTTGCCCCAGCCGGTGTCGGCGATGGTGAAGTGGACGCCGCCGTCGGGCACCACGCAGTGCCAGTGCTTGGCGGTGACGATGTGCGCGAGCGCGTAGCCCGCGTCGTGCAGGACCATCTTGGGGTTGCCGCTCGTGCCGCTCGTGAAGTACATGATCATGCCCTCGTCGGCGCGCGTCTCGCGGCGGGCGAAATCTGCCGAGGCCGCGCGGACGCCGGCGTTGAAGTCGAGCCAGCCAGCGCGCTCGAGGGAGGCGGCACACACGCCGTCCGGGCCGCTCAGCGCCTCGCCGCGCACCTCGCCGGCCGGGACCACGAGCGCGCCCGCCTCGTCGCGGTGGGTGGTGCCGCCGCCCGCGCCGTTGACCAGCACCTTCGTCGTGAGCGTGGGGCAGTCGGCCTCCACGGCGTCCACGACGTCGGCGATGTCGCCCACGGAGGTCGCGATGACGGTCTTCACGCCGGCGCGGTTGATGCGGTAGGAGAGGTCGTGCTCCTTGAGCATGAAGGTGGCGGGCAGCAGCACGGCGCCGAGCTTGTGCAGCGCGGTCGCGACGAACCAGAACTGGTAGTGCCTGCGCAGGATGACGAGCACGCGGTCGCCGCGCTCCACGCCGCAGGACGCGAGGAAGTTCGCGGTCTTGTCGCTCCAGTACTTCATGTCGGCGAAGGTGAAGCGGTGCTCCTCGCCCTCGGGGTTGCACCAGACCATCGCGGGGCGGTCGGGGTCGTTCACGGCGATGTCGTCGACCACGTCGTACCCGAAGTTGAAGTCCTCGGGGTAGTCGACGGCGAACTTCGAAAGGACGCCGTTGGCGTCGAAGGTCTCGGAAACGTAACGCTCGTTAAGGTTGCGCATGGCTGACTGGCCTCTCGTTGTCAAAACGGCAGGCGCAGGGGTGGTTCGAGTCTGAACGCGTGGGTCCCCCGCTGCCGTGCCGGGCGAATGTGATGAAGGAACGATTCCGCGCCCCGGCGGCCGGTGGGTCAGCGGGACGCGGCGGCAGGTCTCGGCGTTGCGCTGCCCGCCCGGCGATGCGGACGGGGGAACGCAGGCCTTGTGTTATCCCCGAGGCAGTAGCCTACTCTACCGTAGCCTCGGGGTCCTTAATCACGATAGCCAGAATGACGAGAGGCTCGCCGCCCACGGCGATGAGGCCGTGACCGTGCGTGGCGTCGAACATGACGAGGTCGCCGGGGTACATCTCCTCGGTCTTGTCCTCGAACGCGAAGCGCATGTGGCCGGAGAGGACGAAGTCGATCTCCTGGTCGTCATGGTAGGAGAGGTGGATGGGCTGGTGCTCCAGCTCCTCCTCCCACGGGATGGTGACCACAAAGGGCTCGGCGAGCTTGCCCTTGAAGTGGGGCGCCTTGTGGAGGTACTCGAAGCCCTCGCGGCGCTTGATGTGGATGCCCTCGCCCGCGCGGACGAGGGAGTAGTGGCTGAGCCGCGGGCGATCGCCGGTGAGGAGCTCGGTGACGTCGACGCCCAGACGCTCGGCGCACTTGTACAGGAAGGTGAAGGAGAGGTCCTGCTCGCCGGACTCCTGGGCCAGGTACTCGGAGAGGCTGCGGCCCGTGGCGATGGCCATTTCCTGAGCGGAGATGCCCATGTCCTCGCGCAGTGCGCGGATGCGGCCCGTGACTTCCTGGATATTGAGGTCCATGACGGCTCCCAACTGAACAGACGGCTTGCAGGAGAAACGAGAAAACGACGACGGGCGCGCGGCTCGCGCCGCCCGACGACCGCCGGCGCCGGCCGAGGCCGGGGACGGTTCGCGCCATTCTACCCCAGCCGACGCGGGGCGTCACCGCCTTCCGCAAAGTCACCACTACCGACACAAAGCGCCCCGCGGGGGCCTCGGGAGGCCTCGGCGGGACCCCGCGAACGTGTGCAAACCCGCGTGAATCGCGCCACCCGCCGCCCCGACGCCCGGCGGGGACGCCCGTCGCCCTATAATCGCCCGATACCCCGCCGGCGGATGCGCCTGGCGGGCCGGGAGACGACAGGCACGAAGAACCTGACCTGAAAGGAGGCGCCATGGAGAACGACGGACTCGACCTGGGCCCCGATGAGCGCGCGGCGCTCGTCGACGCGGTGTGCGCGGATAGCCCGGTCGTGGTGGTCACCGGGCACTACGGCGTGGGCAAGACGAACCTCGCCCTCAACCTCGCGCTCGCGTGCGCCTCGCGCGGGGAGGCGGTCGCCCTGGCCGACCTCGACCTGGTGAACCCCTACTTCCGCTCGAGCGACCTGCGCGCCGAGCTCGAGCGCGCGGGCGTGCGGCTCGTCGCGCCGCGGTTCGCGGGCACCACGCTCGACACCCCGAGCGTCACCGGCGAGCTCGACTGCGCGATCGACGAGGCCGCCCGCGGGTGGGCCGACGGCGCGGCAGCGGCCGGCGACGGGGGCGCGGCGGGCGCCAGAAGGACGCGCCTCATCATCGACGTGGGCGGCGACGACGCGGGCGCTACGGCCCTCGGCCGCTACTCCGACGAGCTGCGCGCGCTCGAGCCGGGCGCTCTGCGCATGCTCTACGTGGTGAACGCGTTCCGCAACCTCACGCAGGCCCCCGGCGAGGCGGCGGCCGTCCTCGGCGAGATCGAGGCGGTCTCGCGCATGCGTGCGACGGGCGTCGTGAACAACTCGCATCTCTGCGAGGAAACCGAGCGTAACGATATCGAAACAGGGCGGAAATGGGCGCGCAACACGGCCTTAGAATGCGGGTTGCCGCTGGTGGCCACATGTGTGCCCGCTCACGTGATTGAATGCTGTAATTCCGAAGAAGGGCCTGACGAGCCGCTCGTCCGCGTAGCAAGATACGTCAGAACACCCTGGCAGTAGCTGGCAGTAGCGAGGCGTCGTCCGAGAGGTCGGCGCCACCCGGGGACCGTTCGCCGGCGGGGCGACGCGCGCCCCCGGCCGGCAGGCATCTATTGGAGAAAGGGAGGGGCAACATGCCACGAATCATCGTGGACGACCGTTATTGCAAAGGCTGCGGCCTCTGCGTTGACGCATGCCCGCGCGAGGTCATCGAGCTCGACCGCTCGCGCATCACCGCGAAGGGCTACCACCCGGCGCACATGGCGGAGGGGCGCGAGTCGGGCTGCACGGGCTGCGGCACCTGCTACACCGTCTGCCCCGACGTCGCCGTCACGGTGGTGAGATGACGATGGAGCTTAACGTGAACAACGAGCAGGCAGAACAGGCAAAACCCAAGAAAGTGCTCATGAAGGGCAACGAGGCGCTGGCCGAGGGTGCGCTCCGCGCCGGCTGCCGCTTCTTCTTTGGCTACCCCATCACGCCGCAGACCGAGCTCGCCGCGTACATGAGCAAGCGGCTCCCCAAGATCGGCGGGACCTACCTCCAGGCCGAGAGCGAGATCGCCGCGATCAACATGGTCTACGGCGCGAGCGCCGCGGGCGCGCGTGCGATGACCTCGAGCTCGAGCCCGGGCGTCTCGCTCAAGGGCGAGGGCGTGAGCTACATGGCGGGCGCCGACCTTCCCGGCGTCATCGTGAACGTGCAGCGCGGCGGCCCCGGCCTCGGCGGCATCCAGCCCTCGCAGAGCGACTACTGGCAGGCGACCCGCGCCCTCGGGCACGGCGACTTCTTCATGCCCGTCTTCGCCCCGAGCACCGTGCAGGAGATGGCGGACCTCATCCACCTCGCCTTCGACGTGGCCGACAAGTACCGCACGCCCGTCATGATCCTCGCCGACGGCATGCTGGGCCAGATGATGGAGCCCGTGGTGCTGCCCGACGAGATCGACCCCTCGACGCTGCCCGCCAAGCCCTGGGCCACGACCGGCCACAAGGGCGAGCGTGCCCACAACGTCGCGAACTCGCTCTTCCTCTCGGCCCCCGACCTCGAGGCCCGCAACCGCGAGCGCTTCGAGCGCTACGAGGTCATCAAGGCGACCGAGCAGCGCGCCGCGAGCCTCATGACCGAGGACGCCGACATCGTGATCGTCTCGTTCGGCGCCACCGCGCGCATCTCGCAGAGCGCCGTGGTGAAGGCCCGCCAGATGGGCCTCAAGGTTGGCCTCATCCGTCCCATCACGCTGTGGCCCTTCCCCGTCGACGCGATCGCGAAGACGTTCGGGACCGCCAAGGCCTACCTCAGCGTGGAGATGAACATGGGCCAGATGGTCGACGACGTGCGCCTCGCCGTGAACGGCCGCGCGCCGGTGGAGTTCTTCGGGCGGTGCGGCGGCATCATCCCCACCCCCAACGAGATCCTCGGCAAGATCCAGGAGATGGCCGACAAGCTCGGCCTCCGCGCCGACGACGGCTGCGGGTGCGACTGCATGAAGGCAGGTGAGTAACGTGCACGACTACAAGTCCGAGATCCAGCTCGCCGAGGGCGAGAAGGTGGTCTTCACCAGGCCGAGCGCCCTCGAGCCCGTGCAGTTCTCCTATTGCCCCGGGTGCCCCCACGGCATCGTGAACCGCCTGGTCGCGGAGACGATCGACCAGCTCGGCATCGAGGGCAAGACCGTGGGCATCGCCCCGGTGGGCTGCTCGGTCACGAGCTACGACTTCTTTGGCTGCGACATGATCGAGGCCGCCCACGGGCGCGCGCCGGCGGTCGCCACCGCGGTGAAGCGCGTCCATCCCGAGAACGTCGTGTTCGCCTACCAGGGCGACGGCGACCTCGCGTCCATCGGCATGGCGGAGACCGTCCACGCGGCGACGCGCGGCGAGAAGATCACCGTCATCTTCATCAACAACGCGATCTACGGCATGACGGGCGGCCAGATGGCGCCCACGAGCCTGCCGAACCAGGTCACGCAGACCTCCCCCTACGGCCGCGACGTGTCGAAGGCCGGCTACCCGGTGCGCATCTGCGAGCTGCTCTCCACGCTCGACGGCGTCGCGTACGCCGAGCGCGTGACGGTCGACACCCCGCGCAACATCGCCAAGGCGAAGAAGGCCATCAAGAAGGCGTTCGAGTACCAGATCGAGGGCGTGGGCTACTCAATCGTCGAGGTCGTCTCGACGTGCCCCACGAACTGGGGCTTCACCCCGCAGAAGGCGTTCGAGTGGATGAGGGAGAACATGCTCCCCTACTACCCGCTGGGCGTGTACCGCGACGTGAAGGCGGCCGGCTTCCCCACCATCGCCGAGGCCGCGCTCGACCGCGCCAAGGACTGCCCCATCGCCAACCCCGCCGGCGCAGAAGGGAGCAAGTAGCATGGCCTCTTTGAAAACCGTCCTCGCCGGCTTCGGCGGGCAGGGCGTCCTCTTCGCCGGCAAGCTCATGGCGAACACCGCCCTCATCGAGGAGCGCGAGGTCTCCTGGCTGCCCAGCTACGGCCCCGAGATGCGCGGCGGCACGGCGAACTGCTCGGTGACGCTCGCCGACGAGCCCATCGGCAGCCCGCTCGTGCTCGACCCCGACGCGCTCATCGCGATGAACCAGCCCTCGCTCGACAAGTTCAAGGACTCCGTGGTCGAGAACGGCCTCGTGATCGCCGACGCGACCATGGTTCCCAACATCCCCGCTCCCGAGGAGCTGGCGGCGGGCGTGCGCGTCTTCGCCGTCCCCGCGACCGAGCTCGCCGAGGCGAACGGCCTCAAGGGCCTCGCGAACATCATCCTCGTGGGCAAGCTCTGGGCCGAGACCCAGTTCTGCTCGCGCGAGACGCTCGAGACCGCCCTCAAGAACCTCGTCCCGCCCCGCAAGATGCACCTGCTCGAGCCCAACCTCAAGGCCCTTCAGATGGGCATCGAGGCGTAAAACGAGCTGGTAGGCAAGGCAGGCGAGCGAGACAGGCGCGACAACCGAACGACCCCCCGTCACGGCTTCGAAGGCCGGGCGGGGGGTCGTTTTTGTGCGCGCGAGCGGGTGCGAGTGGGCGCGAGCGGGTGCGAACCGGGCACGTGTGGACAAAAACTCAACTTTCCATGCACTTTGGATTCCCGATGGCCAAAAGTTCAACTTTCCATGCAGAAAATCGCCCCACCGTTCGGGTAGGGTAATCGGAACACGTCATCTAGCTGCGGTTTTACCGAGACCTTCGATTTGGCCCTTCGTAAAGTGCAAGGAAACTTGAAGTTCTGGCCACCGCCAGCAGAAAGTGCAAGGAAAGTTGCATTTCTGTCCATCTCACCCGGTCTCGCCCCGTCGCCACGCCGTCAGCTCAACACCAAAAAGGGGCGGGGCCGCATCCGTGGCAGCCCCGCCCCTCGTCATCTCACGCTATCGTGCTCGTGCGACCCCGTGCTCGTGCGACCCCCTTACCAGGCGGCCTCGTCGTCGTACGCGGCGGACTCAGCGTCGGGCTCGTGGGACGCACCTGTGCGCATGTCCTCAAGGACGTCGCGAATGTCGAACATCAGCCTCTCGTTGTCGTGGAACTCGGGCGAGTTGCGATGCTCGATCCTCGGGCCGTTCACCTTGAAGCAGATGCGGTCGAAGTACGGGCTGTTGATGTCGATCGTCACATACATGTCGTAATCGAAGTCGAAGCGGGGCGGGTTGAAGCTCTCCTTGGTCCCGTCCTCCTTCTCGCGCTTGATCTCGGTCTTGGTCTCGCGGACTTCGGTATTGCAGCCGATGACCTGCGAGAAGTCGATCACGTCGGGGTTGTCGTTGCGCCAGCCGCTCGAGGAGACCACCACGAAGCAGCGGGCGTTGTCGTCGATGACGAGGCGCGTCCCCTTGCCTACCATGCGCGTGGGACTGAGCGCCGCGACGCGGCCCTCGTTCTCGGCGCGGTAGGCGAGCTGCTCCTTGATCTGCTCGACGGTGCTCCCCCGGCGGTCGCTGAAGAGCGGCGACAGCTTGGCGGCGCACTCCTTGCAGAGGTTGCCGTCCTCCAGCTTGCGGTTGCCCAGGAGGCCGATCTCACCTCCGCAGACGTCGCAGGTCTTCTTCTCGAACAGGCTTCCGATCTTATCGAACAGGCCCATGGCGGCCCCTCTCGACGGCGGTTTCCGATACGTTGACGAACGGCGCGTTACCGAGCGGTGCGTTGACGAGCAGGCGGTGCGTCGGAGACCGACGAGTTAGCGGGCGACGACGATCTCGACCTCGGCGACGATCTGGTTCCAGTTCTCGTCGTACTGGGTGAACTCAATATAGTAGGTCCCGTCGCCCTCGTCGATGAAGTAGAGGTAGCAGTCGGCCGTGGCATTCTTGCGCATGTTGCCGACGTTGTAGATGGAGTCCTCACCGTCGTAGTTGGCGTTGACCGACTGCTCGAGGCCCTTGATGCCGAAGACCTCATAGTAGAGGGCCGAGTAGGGGTCGTCCGTCGCGCCGCTATTGTTCGTGATGGTGAGCGGGATGCCGATGACCGACTTGCCGGCGAGGTCGGAGTCCCAGTAGTCCTCGGCGACGGTGCCAAAAACGAGCTGCGACTGGTCGGCGTGCGCGACGACGGTCCACTCGGGGAACTCGATGGTCACGTTGCCGGACTCGTCGACCGACGCGGCGGGCTCGGCGGCCTCGGTCTCGGTCGTGGGCTCGATCGTGGCGGCAGGCTCGGTCGTGGCGGCGGGCTCGGTCGTCTGCTCGGCCTGCTGGCCCTCGTCGGAGGCGCCCACGTACAGGAAGCTGTTGTGGACCTGCTGGAGCAGCCAGACGTCGCCGGGGTTGGAGGTGGCGCTCATGATCGCGGCGAACGCATCCGGGCCCTCGACGATAGTGAACTCGCCCTGGACCTCGACGCCCTCCTGGGTCATCGAGTAGGAGACGGTGCGGTACTCGACGCCGTCGATGACATAGTTGACCTGGTTGGTGTACAGGTCGGCCGCGCCCTCGGCCTGGAGCTCCTCGTAGATCAGCTCGATGTACGTGTCGAGGATGCCCTCGTAGGACTCCTTGACCGTGCTGACCTCGATGACGGTGTCGCCGTCGTAGGTGCTGCCGTGGAACGAGTAGGACGCCTCGTCGCCCTCACTCGAGTCGGTGAGCCAGGACTCGACGCCGAGGAACTTGAAGCCGTTCGACGTGTAGGTCTTGAACTGGGCGTCGATCGCTGCCTCGTCATACTCCTTCGCCGACGCGGAGACCGTCGCGGTCTCCTCGGCGGGGGCCGCGGTCTGGTCGGCCATAGCGACCGAGGCAAGGCCCATGGTCAGCGCCAGAGTCCCCGCGAGGACGACACTCCCGATCCTTTTGCTGGTGCGCATAAGTCTGCTCCTTATCTGTTGCCGTGCGAAGCGCGGCGGTTCGTGCCGCACCCCAATGTCGGGCGTTCCGTCGCTTAAGGGACGGACGCCGCCATGAGTGTAGCAATAAACCGGTCTTCCGAAGACCAAAAGGAGCTGAAAGGCTCGCCATTATGCAAACTGCCCATATGCGCGATCTGCCCGCATGGGAACCACCCGGATGGCGACCGCCCGCGCGTGGCTACTTGGCGGCGGCCCCGGCGGTGTCGCGCTTGTGATAGGCGAACCAGTAGCCGAGGCCCACGAGCAGCGCGCCGCCGATGACGTTGCCGAGGGTGGAGAACACCAGGTTGCAGGCCACGCCGCCCGCGGTGAGGGAGTCGGCGACGGAGCCGGCGGCGAACCCTGCGGACTTGCAGAGCAGCCCCATCGAGAAGAAGAACATGTTCGCGACGCAGTGCTCGAAGCCCATCGCGACGAACGCGGTGATGGGCAGGACGATGCCGAGGAGCTTGTCGGCGACAGACTTGGTCCCAAAGCCGATCCAGACGGCGAGGCACACGAGGACGTTGCACATGATTCCCTTGAAGAAGACCGTCGTCCAGCCGAGCGTCGCCTTGCCCGCGGCGAGCGACACGAACGCGTCGCCCGCCGCGCCGCCGTTCATCCCTTGGAGGTTCGCCAAGAAGAGCAGAAGCGCGACGAGCACCGAACCCGCGAGGTTGCCGAGCCAGACGAGACCCCAGTTCGCGAGCACCCCGCCGAGGGTGACCTTCTTGCTGAGGAGGCCGCAGACCATGAGCGCGTTGCCCGTGAAGAGCTCCGCGCCGCAGCAGAGGATGAGCTGGAGGCCGAGGCAGAAGCAGAAGCCGCCGAGAACCCGCGTGGCCGCGAACGGCAGGGTCGCGTCGGCCGTGACGAGGCCGAAGAACGCGCCGCCCATCCCGATGAACGCGCCGGCGAACATGGCGAGCACGAAGCACCGCGCGCGGTCCATGCCGGCCTTCGCGACCGCGGCCGACTCGACCTTCTCCTCTATCTGGGCGGGCGCGAGGGCGCTCGGCGACAGGGCCGCCACCTGGTCGGGCGACAGCTGCGCGCGGCTCACGCACGCGGCGCCGGTGAACGCGTCGCGGCGTTCGGTCTGGTCGTCGTCCCTGCTGGC
>CAYMHQ010000063.1:0-1081 GCA_964390275.1 uncultured Coriobacteriaceae bacterium | reverse complement strand
CGTCCCTGCTGGCTTCGTTCATGGGGCTTCCCTCTCTCCTCGCGGCTCTCTCCTCGCGGCGCCCTGGGACAGTCCCCGAGGCATCCAAGGGGCGAGTATACGCGAGGGCGGGCCTTTCGCCGTGACGCCCCGCCGCCCTATCGGCCCCCGGCCGCGTCCTCTCGGAGAGCGCACTCGATCCACGCACGCAGGTGGGCCTCCATCGCGCGAACGGCCTGCTGTGTGGCGGGAACGGCGAAGGGGACCTCGAACAGCGCGAACACGTCGCCCTGGTCGACTGCGATGCGGAGGCTCTCGGGATAGGCGAGCTCGTAGAGGAAGCACGGGTAGCTCATGACGATGTCGGCCGGCCAGGTGCGCTCGTCGCGACGAACCGTCCTATGATTGTAGAAGGCATCGAGGACCGGCTGCGACAGGGGGCTCTCGATGAGGTCGCACCGGGGGCAGTCGAGCACCGAGACCATGCCGCTCTCGCGGAACGCCTTGAGGATGTCGATCTTGTCCGCGTCCCGCACCACGTCGCAGAGCGCCCGCGTCCGCGGGTCGAGGCCCTCGGGGAGCCGGAAGGCGCTATGCGTCCCGACGACGGTGCGGACGAGGGCGGGCAGGTCGGCGGGGCCGGACAGGTCGACGAAGTCGGCGAGGCGCCCCTCGTCGAAGAGGATCTTGACGCCGAGGGCCGCATGGTCGACCGACCGCGCGTCACTGAAGGTGCCGTAGCGCCGCGTCTGTTCGAAGCGGCCGATGTCGTGGAGCATGCCGCAGAGCCACGCGAGCTCGCGGTCGGGGTCCGGCAGGCCGGCGCCCCGGGCGATGCGGTCGCACAGCTCGGCGACCCGGTAGGTGTGGTCGATCTTGAGCCTGATCTTGGGGTTCTCGGGGTCGTACGCGGCGACGTAGCGGTCGAACGCCTCGCGCACCCGCTCCCGGTCAATCGCGGCGGCCCGCCCGGTCGCGGCGGCTCCTCCGTCGACTACGCCTGCGAGCCGATCTTCCATACGCCCTCCTCCAGAGTGCAGAATCCCTCGCGCTCGAGCGACGCGAGCACGTCGGCGGCGACGCCCGGCCCGGGGACCTCCCG
>CAYMHQ010000062.1:6776-13574 GCA_964390275.1 uncultured Coriobacteriaceae bacterium | reverse complement strand
GAGCCACTGGGAGTTGACGTGGCCGATGTCCTCGCCGTACCAGCCGCCCATGTTGATGCCGTCGTTGTCGGGGTTCACGAACATGTCCCACGACTGGGTCTCGATGACGGCGACCTGGGCGCCCTCGTCGACCGCGCCCACGGCGGCCATGATGCCCGAGTGCCCGCCGCCGATGACGACGACGTCGACCTCGACGGTCTCGGTGATCTCGTCGTCGCCGATGACCGGGGGCTCGCCCAGCCAGTCGCCGGGGCCCGCGCAGCCAAAGACGCGCCCGTCGGCCTTGGCCGCGGCCTTGGCGTCGTCGGTGCTCTCGGGGGCGCCGCCGCCCATCATCATCGGCATCTCGTCGGCGCTCGCCACGCTTGCGCCCACTGCCGCGGCCCCGACGGCTCCCGCCGCCATGCCCTTGAGGAAATCCTTGCGAGTGATGCTCATACCAGACTCCTGTTCCGTTGTGTCCGCCCCGCTCCGCGACGGCTTCTCGGTGCGCGGTCCGGGAGTCGCCCGCACCGCGAACCGAGCGCCGCCGTATCCGCAGGGATTGCCTCCGAGTCTAGTCACGCGCGGGCGTCAGAGGGAATAATGCGAAGTGTTCAAGTTGGGCCGCGACCCCGCCGCGCGCTCTGCCTATCCTCGCTGCGGCGGCCCTAAACACATTGCAGGGCCTGCGCCAAAAGTCAACGGAGTGCGGTATTGCGCTCGCGTTTTGCCTGCTCAGGGATGGTGCGCGGCGATAAGGTGCGCCGATGGGGCATCCGGGCGGTCGAGCGGCCGAGGCCGGGCGACGGCTGAGCGCGACCGCGACCGTCGGGCGGTGCTACCAGCCCAGGAGCACCCCCGCGCCCAGCAGCGCCGCGAGGAATGCCACGTTGAGGCCCACCAGCAGCGCGGCGAAGCGGCGGGTGCTCGAGAGGGCGTTCGAGCGGACGCTCGGGTGGGTGGCGCCCTGCTCCCGCGCGTCCTCAGCCCGCGCGCCTTCGGCCTTCGCGACCTGCCCGAACTGCGCGATGACGATGAGCGTGGCGAGCGACGAGATCGGCGTGCCGGCGCCGCCGACGTTCACGCCTGCGAGCAGCCCGGCCCAGTCGTCGGTGAAGCGCGCGAGCACGATGGCGGCGGGGACGTTGCTGATGACCTGCGACAGGAGCGCGCCCGGCACAAAGGCGCCGCCGGCGAGCCAGAGGGAGAACGCGCCCTGCACGGCGTCGACGCGCGCGAGGTTCCCGGAGAAGACGAAGAACGCCGCGAACGTGACGATGAGCCCCCAGTCGGTGCGCGCGAAGAGCCCCCGGTCGCCGACGAGTGCGAGGACGACCGTCACGACCAGGCACGCCGCCACCGGCAGGACGTGCACGACGGTGGCGACGCAGGCGGCGAGCGCGAGGAGCGACGTCGCGGCGAGGCGTCGGTCGACCGGCTGGGGCTCCGTGCGGACCGAGGTCTCCCCACGGCCCGTCATGAGGCACGCGACCCCCACGAGCAGCGTCGCGAGCGCGAAAGGCGGGGCCATCGTGCGCACGAACTCCCCGAAGCCGATGTCGAACGCCCCCGCCAGGTAGACGTTCTGCGGGTTGCCGAACGGCAGCAGCATGCCGCACAGGTTGGCGGCGAGCCCCTGGAGCACGAAGACGGGCGCCACGAGGTCGAGTCTCCCCGCCGTTGCGAGGCAGGCGGCCGCGAGGGGGAGCAGCGCGAGGAGCGCCATGTCGTTCGTCACGACCATCGACGCGAGCGCGGTCATGCCCACCAGCGCGAACGTGAGCGGCCGCACGCCCCGGCACCCGGCGACGATGCGCGCCGCCAGCGCCTGGAAAAGGCCCGACTCCCGCATGCCGCCCACGGCGACCAGCATGCACGCGAGCTTGCCGAGCGTCTCCCAGTCGACGTAGTCGGCGTACCCGGCGTCGGGCGGGACGAGCGCGCAGGTGACGAGCGCCGCGAGCACCGACACCGTAGGCATCGCGTGGCCTCGCGCGAACCTGAGCGCGGCGCGCAGCGCGAACACGGCGCGCGACCCGGGTGCGGCGGACGCGGCGGCGGGGATATGCGTGCTGGTGGGGGAGGTGTGTCTCGGCTGGGTCATCGACGGCGTTTCACTCGGGGGACGGTGCCGGTCGCGCGCGGGACTGCCGCGCGGGCCGACCGAACATTCTAGCGCGGGCGCGACGCCTCCGGGCGGTCGCGGGTGCCGTCCGACAAATCAGCGTCTCGCCCTCGACGCGGGGGCGCGGTAGAATGCGAGGAGTGCGTCGGGGGCCGGCCTCGCGCCGATTCCTCCTTTCCCCGGCCCCTCGACTCCCGCGATTCCCACGACTCCCTGTAAGGACGGTGCCCATCCATGATCTTTGCGACGGACGGCAAGGCAGAGGTCTCGAACGTCTTCGACCCTCGCTGCTGGAACGACCTCTACGTGAGCGGCAAGGCGAACGCGGTCAGGCGCCGCGGGGCCTCGTCGGACGCCGTGACCGGCATCACGCCCCCGACCCCCAAGTCTCAGCCCGCGACCGACGGCGCCCCCGCACCCGACGGCACCGCTTCGCCCGACGTCTCGCGCTCCGCGGGCGGCATCGACGACAAGCGCGAGCTGTGGAACTCCCGCGCGTCGACGTTCGCGTACAAGAAGCGCAGCCCCTACATTCGCGACCTCATCGCGAAGCTGCCGCTCGAGCCGGGCGACACGGTGCTCGACATGGGATGCGGCCCGGGCACGCTCGCCGTCCCGCTCGCCAGGCTCGGCCATCGCGTCACCGCCGTCGACTTCTCGCCGCGCATGCTCGAGGAGCTGCGGGCGGCCGCCGGCGACGCGGGCGTCGAGGTCGAGGCGGTGGAGTGCTCGTGGCAGGAGTCGTGGGAGCGGCTGCCGCAGGTGGACGTCGTGGTCGCCTCGCGGTCGTTCGCCGTCGACGACTTCGACGACCCCGTCGCGAAGATGGAGAGCAAGGCGCGCAAGTTCTGCGTGGTCACCCTGCCCGCCGGCGACAGCCCCTGGACCGACGTCCTCGAGGCGGTCGGCCGCAGCGACCCCGACCGGCGCGGCGGCGAGTTCGTCGCCCTCGTGAACTACCTGCTCGCGTCCGGGCGCTTCCCCCGGCTCGACTACATCGAGTATCCGCACTCGAAAGGTGCCGCCGACCTGCCCGAACTCGTCAAGATGGCAGTGAAGTCGGTGATGCCCGAGACGCCCGAGGAGGCCGAGGCGGTCGCGCGCTACGTGCGGGAGCACGCGCGTCCCGCCGAGGGCGGCGGGGACGGAGACGGGACCGTCCCGGAGGGTGGCGAGAAGGGTGGCGTTGTGCTCGACACCGGTCGGATGGTGCGCTGGGGCATGGTGACGTGGCCGGTCGGCGACCGGGACCGTGACCGCGACCCCCGGGACCGGGAATCGCGCGGGTGCTGACGGAGGCCGGCGGGCACGGATAAAAAGCGCCCGCCCCACCCGGTCGAATCCCGGGCGGGGCGGGCGCCTGTCACTGGCTGCGCTCGCGTGCCTGTGCGCCTCCCTGGACGCGCTACCCCTACTACTCCTCGAGGAACCGGATGTCGATGTCGACCCAGCCCTCGGACGTGGTGATGCCGTCGACGCTGCCGTGCTCGGAGTACTGCCACATCACGAAGTCGGTCTGCGCGGTCGGCGTCGAGACCTCGTACTCGGCGAGCCAGACGTCGTATTTGGCCAGCTCACCGGTCAGGTCGAGCTTGGCGAGGTCGTACTGGTTGCCGTAGAGCATCGCGGTGTAGCCGGCCTTCTCGATGGCCTTGCAGAACGCGATGGCGTTCTTGGTGAGCTGCTCGTTCGTGATGCCGTGGGTCCGCGCGGTGCTGTCGCCCGTGATGGGCTCCTCGTCGAACGCGACCGGGTAGTCGAGCTCGACGCCGGCCTCCTCGAGCTGGTCGATCACGTACTGCGCCTCCTCTTCTGCCTCGGCCTCGCTTATCGCCTGCGAGAAGAAGTAGACGCCCACCTTGATGCCGGCGGCCTTCGCGCCCTTGATGTTGTCGAAGAAGTACGGGTCGGTGACGAGGGTCCCCGCCGAGCCGTAGCCGCGGTACCCGAGCCGGATCATCACGAACTGCACGCCGTCGGCCGCGACCTTCTCCCAGTCGATGGCGCCGTCGTGCTCCGAGACGTCGATGCCGGCTTCCGAGGCGACTTTTCCATCCTTGTAGTAGACGTAGAACCCGTCGTCGTTGAGCTTGAGGTTGTCCCAGTTGTACGGCGAGACCCACTCTTCGGGCTCGGTCTCCTCCTCCGGCGTGCAGCCGCGGATGCCGAGGACGACGGTGCTCGCGAACAGCGCGATGAGCGCGACGATGAGGATGAGGAATGCCCAGCGCGGGAGGACGACGACCTTCTGGGGACGTCCGTTCCCGCCCTTGCGGCCCCCGTGCTGGCTGCCGGGACCCCCGGGTCCGCCGGGATAGCCTGCGCCGCCGTTTCCTCCGCCGTTGCCGGCGCGGCTCGGGGCGACCGCGGTCCCCGGCTGGGCGAAGTGCCCCCGGGGTGCCGCCGCCGCGAACTGCCCCGTCGAGGCGGGCTGCCATCCCTGCACGGCCTGCTGCGCCTGCCAGCCCTGCGTGTTCTGCGCCGGTTGCCATCCCTGCTGGTACTGGCCGTACTGCGCCCCCTGGCTGTACTGCGCGCCGGTCCCCAGCGCCTGGAAGACGCCCGATTCCTCGGCTCCCCGGGCACCGCGGGGCTGGGGCTGCCCCACGCTGGGCGCGCCCCCGGTCGCCTGGGTGCCCTGCGTGCTCTGCGCGCCCTGGGCGGGCTGGTTGTCGAACGGCTGTCCGGACGTCTGGGTGGGCATGGGCTCCTCCTGGGCTCCTGCGGGCGCGTCGCGGTCTCGTAACTGAGCGAGGGGCCCGCAAAACGGACCCCTCGGCAGGATACCTCAAATGGTTCTCATGTTTGTGCAGGGCCTTTGGCGCTGCGCGCTACTCGCCATCCACCACGAGCGGCTCGAACTCGAACGTGTCGCAGTTGACGATGCCGCGGTCGGTGATGCGCATCGAGGGGATGCAGGGGAGCGAGACGAACGCCATGATCATGAACGGCGAGGGGACCTTGCAGCCAATCTGCCTGCAGATCTCCTGCAGCTGCGTGGACTCGGCGCCCTTGGTGGCCGCGTCCTTGGTGTCCATGAGGCCCGCGATGGGCAGCTCGAGCTTCCCCAGGACCTCCCCGTCCTTCACCACGACCATGCCGCCCCCGCACGCGACGAGCTCGTTCGCCGCCAGGGCCATGTCGGCGTCGTTCGCGCCCACCACGATGAGGTTGTGCGCGTCGTGCGCGACTGTCGAGGCCATCGCGCCGCTCGTGATGCCAAAGCCGGTGACGAACCCGCGCCCCACGAGGCCGGTCGCGTGGTGCCGCTCGAACACGAACGCCTTGAGCGTGTCCTGCCACAGGTCGCTCTCGATGCAGCCGTCCGCCACGGGCAGGTCGACGCGCCGCTCCTGGGTGAGCAGGGTCCGCGCGCGCACCTCGACCGCCCGCACGGTCACGCGGTCCCCGCAGCCCTCGGGCGCCGGGATGCGGAACGTCTCGGGCGTGATCTGGGTCCCAACGTGCATCGAGTGCGTCGCGAGCTCGGGGAACTCGAACGCGGGGGAGGAGAACGTCGGCCGCCCGTCCTCGGCCACCACCTCGCCGTCGATGAGGACGCGCGTGACGTGGCAGGCCTCGAGGTCGTCGATGAAGACGATGTCGGCGCACTTGCCGGGCGCGACCGAGCCCAGCTCGTGGTCCATCTGGTAGCACTGCGCGGTGTTGATCGTGACCATCTGGATGGCAGTGACCGGGTCGATGCCGTGCTGCACGGCGGTGCGCACGAGGCGGTCGGCGTGGCCCTTCTCGGCGAGCGTGTGGGGGTGGGCGTCGTCGGTGACGAGGCAGGCGAAGCGCGTGTCGACCTTGCCCTCGGCGACGACGCGGGCGAGCGCGGGCAGGTCCTTGCCGGCCGAGCCGTAGCGGAACTGCGCGTACATCCCCAGGCGCATCTTGGCGATGGCGTCCTCGGCCCTCGTCGACTCGTGGCAGCAGCGGATCCCCGAGGCGACGTAGGCGTTGAGTCCGCGGTCGGTCTCGGGCTGCGCGTAGTGGCCGGTGACGGTGCGGCCGGCGGAGAGGGTCGCGGCGATCTCGCCGTGGTCGTGCGCGGAGCCGGCCAGCACGCCGGGGTAGTCCATCATCTCGCCGAGCGCGACGGTCTCGGGCCAGGTCATCGTCTCGGCGATCTCCTCGGGACCTATGTACGAGCCGGGGTCCTCGAACCCGGGGACCGAGGGGATGCACGAGGGCACGGTGAGCATCGTCTTGAGGGGAGCGCGCTTCGCGTCGTCGAGCATGATGCGCACGCCGGGCAGCCCCAGGACGTTGCAGATCTCGTGCGGGTCGATGTACACGCCCACCGTCCCGTGGGGCACGACCGTGCGCGCGAACTCGTACGGGGTCATCATGGAGGACTCGATGTGGATGTGGCCGTCGAGGAACCCGGGCGCGACGTAGCACCCGGCGGCGTCGATGACGCGCGTGCCCTCGCCCACGCAGTGGTCGGCCTGTCCCACGTACGCCACACGCCCCTCGGCGATCGCGACGTCGACGCCCTCCTGGATCTCGTGCGTGCAGACGTTCACGAGGCGGGCGTCCTTGATGACGGTGTCGGCGGGGACGGTCCCCTGGGCGACCGCGGCGAGCCTCCGGGTGCACTCCCAGAGCGGCCTCTTGCAGAACGTGTTGATCATCTCAGCCTTTCCTTCCAGCGCCCCTAACCGGCGTTCCTCTCGGTTTCCCTA
>CAYMHQ010000062.1:5274-6676 GCA_964390275.1 uncultured Coriobacteriaceae bacterium | reverse complement strand
CTACTCGGCTCTCTTCCCGTTGATCCTGGCGGAGCCCAGCGCGCAGACGATGACGAGCGCGGCGAGGGGGAAGAGCGCCATGGTGAGGTACATCGCCTGATACCCCCACCAACCTGCGACGACGCCCCCGATCGCCGCTCCCAGGCCGATGCCCGCGTCGAATCCGAACATGTAGGTCGCGGTCGCCATGCCGCGCCGCTGCGGCTCCACGCGCGAGACCGCCATCGACTGGAACACTCCCATCGCGGTGCCCACGCCCAGCCCCGCGAACACGCCGCCGAGGCAGAAGACGGGCACGCTCTGGGCGACGGCGAGGATGGAGACCGTGACCGCGACGCCGAGGCACGCGAGGATCGCCGGGAGGAAGAACCCCCTGCGGTCGATGACGCGCCCGATGACCGGCCTGCTCGCGATGCTCACCGCCGCGAACACAACAAAGTACCAGTATATCCCGTCGACCCCGCGCGACTCCGCGCAGAGTGCGATGAACGTCGTGATGGTGCCGAACGCCATGTTGACGAGGCCCATGATGCCCGAGGGGAGGAGGGCCCGGCGGTCGAAGAGGTCCGCGAGGTGCGGCAGTCCGAGCCGCTCGGCCCGCGGGTGCTCCTCCCACCGCTGGGTGAAGGCGCCGATGAGCGCGACCCCCACCCCCGCCGCGGCGACCGCGATCATCGCGACGGCGCCCGCGTTCTGCACGAGCGCGATGCCCACGGCGGGCGCGACGGCCGCGGCGAGCGAGGTCGAGAGGGCGAAGAACCCCATCCCCTCGGCGAACCGCTTGCGCGGGATGACGTCGGCCGCGATGGTCGAGGTGGCCGTCGAGCCGATCCCCCAGCCGACCCCGTAGATCACCCGGAGCGCCAGCAGGGCTCCTACCAGCGGGAACAGCGCGAACGCGATGGTGACCGCGAACATGATGCCGAGTCCCGCGAGCAGCGCCGTCCGCCGTCCCGTGCGGTCGATGGCGTACCCGGCGAGGGGCCGGGTGACGAGCGAGGCGGCCGTGAGCGCGGTGGTGATGAGGCCCACGACGACGTCGCTCGCCCCGAGCTGCGCCGCGTACACGGGGATGCCCACCGTGGTGATGTTGAACCCGAAGAAGATGGCGAGGTTGATGCCGGCGAGGACCGTGAACCCCCGCGTCCAGATGCGGTCGTCCGAGCCGCCGGCGGCAACGTCGGCTCCCGTGGCCGGGGCAGAGGGAGAGCCCGATGCGGGACCCGAGATGTGCCCCGAGGCCGGTCTGTCTTCCATGGTCAAAGGCGTGTCCTTTCGTGCCGCGGTCCCGCAGCCCGGCCGCATCGCAACCCTGCGGTCCCGCGGTCCTGAGAGGTTCGCGATAGGATAGCGCAACACGCCGCCCGATGCACCGGGCATGCGGTGGACGGCGGGAGAGGAC
>CAYMHQ010000062.1:0-5174 GCA_964390275.1 uncultured Coriobacteriaceae bacterium | reverse complement strand
AAAAACGGCGCACCGCCCGGGTTGGACGATGCGCCGTTCGTTTGGTGGATATCTGTCAGCGGGCATCCGTCAGGCGGGCGTGGTCTCGCCTCGACCGCCGTTCGGTGCTTCCCGCGCCCTATCCCCTGATCTCGAACGAGACCACGGTGTACTCGGTCGCGCCGCCGGAGGCCTCGGAGGCCTTGAGGACCGCCGTGCCCGTGCGGCCCGTGGACGAGTCGACCCCGAGGAGACCCATCAGCTCGTCTGCGTCGGTCGCGGAGAAGACTGCGTCGTCGTCGCTGTCGACGGCCTCGGCGGCCGCGCCCTTCTCACCGTACTCCTTGAACGTCACCTCGTAGGTGCCGTCCTCGAGCTCCGTGACCGAGGTCGCGAACAGGACGCCGTTCTCGCTGGTGTAGCCGGGCGCCGCTTCGTCGAAGTAGATGTATGTGCCGTCGTAGTAGAGCTCAGCGCTCGCGAGGTCGGAGAGGTCGAGGTCGACGTCGAGCAGACTCTTCACGGCGTCGGCGACGCGATCCGCCTCGATGCGCGCGGTGAAGGTGCTGCCGAAGCCTGCCGAGGAACCCTCGGACGAGCCGGACTCGGATCCGCCCTCGGAGGAGCCGCCCTCGAGCGACTCGGCGGGCGCGGCGCCCGGCGCGCGGAGGGCCTCGGCGATGCCGAGCCACGCGAGCGCCTCGGACTGCGCGACGTCGTCGGTCGCCTCGGCGTCGTACTCAAGGCCTGCGTACCCTGCGGCGAACGTGTTGAGCGCCTCGCTCACGGCGGCGAAGTCGCCCTCGTCGCTCAGGTCGATCGCGCCCTCGTCAGCCTCGTCGCCCTCGTTCCCGCCGGTAGCCCCGCCGGACGCGCCACCGGTCTCCTCGCCGGACTCGTCCTCACCCGAGGTCGATTCGCTCGAGCCCGAGCTGGAGAAGCTCGACGAGGTGAGGCCCACGGGGATGCGGGAGTCGCCGGGGTCGAGCATCTCGCCGGTCTCGGGCCAGAAGTAGCGGCGGGTGCCGTCGGGCAGGCTCACAAAGCCGCTCACGCGCGCGCCGTTCGCGTTGTAGTAGCAGGTCTTGCCGTTGGGCAGGGTCGCGAGGCCGGTGACCATCGCGCCGGTGTTCGTGTTGAAGTAGTACCACTGGCCGTCGATGCGCAGCTCGCCCTTGTAGGGGGAGCCGTCGACGTAGTAGTACGTGGTGCCGTCGACCACGGTCCAGCCTGCCGCCGTCGCGTTCCACACCGAGGTCACCGCGAAGCCCCAGTCGTTCTGGATGCCGTCCGACTTGATCTGGACGCACACGGTGTCGCCGTCGACGTAGATCGTCTGGCCGGCCAGCTCGGTGCCCGTGTACCTGCCCACGATCTGGCCGCGGTAGTCGTAGACGTAGATCCAGTCGTAGGTGTTCTCCACGGCGGTGCGGTAGTCAAAGCTCACGCCGATCCTGCTCGCGCCGGAGAGCGTGTAGACCCACGCGTCGCCGCACGAGTTGCTGTAAGGGTGCGGGGTCGCGACGGAGGTGGGGTAGTACACGGTGTAGTTGCTGCTCGTCACCATCACGGTGCAGCTGTTCGTCACGCCCGAGCCGTCGGTCGCGGTCGCGGTGATCACCGCGGTGCCCTGCGACACGCCGGTCACGTAGCCGGTGCGGGAGTTGACGCTCGCGACGGAGGGGTTGGAGCTGCTCCACGTCACCGACTGGCTCGAGGCGTCCGAGGGCATGCACGCGGCGGCCAGCTGGCGCACGTCGCCGGCCTCCATCTCGATGTTCGCCCTGTTGAGCGAGATCGCGGTCACCGGCTGCCACACGTGCACGGCGCAGTACCAGGTGCTCTTGCCGTCGGTGATGGCCACGGTCGTGCCGCCCAGCCCACTGCCGGTGGTGACGGTGCCGTCGCTCGAGACGCTCGCGATCGAGGGGTTGGCGCTGTACCACGTGAGGGACGCGTCGAAGTTGCTCGGCGTGACGGTGTAGGTGATGCGCGCCGACTCGCCCCGCTTGAGCCACAGGTCGGTGGTGCTCAGGTTAACCGACGTGGCGTAGACGGTGCTGTCGACGAACTCGAGGCCGTATGTGTTCGCGAACGTCTCGGCCGCGCTGCCGGGGCGCCCCACGATCGAGGTCCACTGGGACCCCAGGACGCCCGGGTCGATCGTGATGACCGACTGGGGGAACGCGAGGTTGATCTTCTTGGCGGTGCAGCCGGCCATGACGTTGGCGGGCACCGAGACGGTCCCGTCGGCGAAGGCCACGGTGTCGAGGTTGTCGCACGCGCCGAACGGCCCGCACATGGTGCCCGCGACGTCGACGAGCGTGACGGTCTTGAGCGAGGCGGGCAGGGTGATGCCGAGCAGCTTGTTGCAGGCGTAGAACGCGGTGCCCTTGAGCGTCTCGAGGCCCGAGGGGAGCTGGACCCACGACAGCGAGACGCAGCCGGCGAACGCGCGCTCGTTGATCACGGTGACGGTGTCGGGGATCGAGACGGCCGTGAGCGTCGTGTCGTTGCGGAACGCGTCGGCGCCGATCTCGACGACGGTCTTGCCGCCGAGCGTCGAGGGGATGGTGAGACTCGCCGTGCTGCCCTCGTACTTGACGATGACCGCGCCGCCCGCCTCGTTCACCGTGTAGGTGAAGTCGCCCTGCTTGAGCTCGGTCCCCTTGGCCGAGGTGCTTGCGGTCGATGCGCTCGCGCTCGAGGCCTCGCTCGCGCTGGCGGTGGAGGCGCCGCCGGTCGTCGTGCCGGTCGTGGTCGACGCGGCGTCCGAGGTCGCCTGGGCCGCCTGGCTCCTCCCCTCGAGGGCCTTGGACGCGACCGTTGCGCTGCCGGTGTCCGCCGCCGACGACGCCTGGTCGGCGAGGGCGGGCGGGCATGCGGAGGCGAGCAGGAGCAGTCCGAGGCACGCCGTGGTCACGGCTACCCTGGGTGCAAAGCTAAAGGTGAAGCGGTTTCTTTCCGCGCTCATTCAAAGCTCCTTTCGAACGGCCCTGGCGCCGCGCCGGCGCCTTGGTTCGATTCTACTCAGGAGCGTTTTGCGTCAATCACCAATCATGAAACTTCTAAAGCAATGTGTCCGGAGCATGGAGCAGGCGTGGCGGTTCCGTGTGCGGCGGCTGCCGGCCCGCTCAGCGGCACACCACGACGTCGAGCGCCCCCGGCACCGACGAGATCTCGTAGTGCGTCCCCGTGAGCCGCTCGCCGTCGACCTGGCAGGGAGGCTCGCGCTCGAAGTCGAGGGTGAGGCGGGCGAGCCGCGAGAACTCGAGGGCGGGGGAGCCGGTGTGCAGGCCGAACCGCGCGCGCACGAACAGGGCGAGCGCGTGGGGCACGGATGGGACGGCCACCGACCGGCAGAGGCTGAGCAGGCCGTCGGTGGGGCTGGCGTCGGGGCAGATCCTGAAACCGCCGCCGTAGGTGGGCCCCACCTGCACGGCGAAGACGACCTCCTCGCCGGCGATCTCCCGCGGCTCGGCGTCCTCCTCTGTCCATACGAGGCCGCGGTACGGGTAGGGGTCGCGGTGGCGGGAGAAGATCTCGAACCCGGAGGCGGCGAAGAGCCTCGTGCCGTGCGCGCCGTTCTTCGTCCTGCGCTGGTAGGTGTCGAGCGCGATGGCCGCGTCGAGGCCGAACGAGAGCGTCTCCATGAAGTGGACGCCGTTGACGAGCCCGAGGTCGAAGCGGGTCCGCGTCCCGCCCGCCGCCCGCCGCAGCGCCTCGTCGGGCTGGTTGCGGGGAGCGCCCACCGTGCGCGCGAAGTCGTTGCCCGAGCCGAGGGGAATCACCGCCAGGCAGGGCCGCCGCGCCGCGTCAATCGCCATGAGGCCGTTGACCGTCTCATGGATGACCCCGTCCCCTCCCAGCGCGACGACGGTGTCGAACCCCGCCGCCTCCTGCGCGATCCAGGTCGCGTCGCCCGCGGCCGCCGTCCGGCGCACCTCGTACCCGTCGACCTCCACCTCGCCCCGCGCAAGCGCCTCCTCGACGATCTGCGCCCCCTGCGCGCCCCTGCCGCTCTGAGCTGCGGGGTTGGCGATGACGAGCGTGCGTCCGAACCGGTATCCGGCCACGGTGACCTCCTGAAGGCTGACAGGCTGAAGGCTGACAGGCTGGCGAGCGTTGGCGCCCGGGTTCCGCGCGACGTCCATGGGACGCCGGGAAGGGGGCGCCGGGCTCGGGTATCGTACGCTTGTTCGGGAAACGCTGTCAACCGGCGCCGAGCCGGGGGAGCGGTGGGCTCTCACGCGGGCTCTCCTTTGGGTGGCCCCTCAGGCTTTCCTTCAGGCGGATTTAAACATTGTCCGAAGATTCAATTTCAAGAAAATGTTTCCCGTTCTGCCCGTCAGAAACGGGGACAAGCTGGTTTAATGTGCACATGGCTGAAAATAGGGGTCGGCTGAGCGGCGTGGATGGCGGGGCGAGCGGTCTGGCGCGTTCGCAATCTGCGTCCGAGACGTTGGAAGGGTGGTTCTTCATGGGGGATCGACCGGCAATCATCGGCGTGGGCGCGCTCTGCTGCACCGTCGCGCTCTCTTCCCTCCTCGCGCTCGGGGGATGCTCCCTCGGCGCCTCGGCGGAAAGCGTCCCCCAGTCCCAGGTCCCCGAGGTCTCTGCGGAGACGGCGTCCAAGAGCGTGACGATCCCCGACATCTACTTCCAGCTCAAGAACATCGTCAACCCTCAGTCTTACCTTGAGGCTAAGGGTTACGAGAACGTGACGGCGAACGAGGACGGCAGCCACTCCGCCACCATGCCCGCCGCCGACTACGAGGAGCTCGTCCAGGAGGCTTACGACCTTGCGGTCTCCACGATCAAGGGAATCGAGAACGACGAGCGCTACCCCGACGCGGTCTCTGTCGACTACGACGAGCAGTTCGCGACGATTACCGTCCTGTTCTCGACCGACACCTACCCGGTCGAGGAGGCGCTCGTGACGTACGCGCCGGGCGAGGTCGCCTGCATGTACCAGCAGATCGCCGGCCTCCCCGTCGGCTGCGACGTGATCCTGGTGGGCCCCGACGGCAGCGAGCTCTCTGAGGACGTGTTCCCCAAGGCGGCCTCGACCGCGTCGGCCGAGTAGCGGCGGCGAGGGTCCGCGGGAAGCGGGCGGGGGAGCCTCGTCGGAATCCGGCACCAGAGTGTTGTCGCAAGCGCCCGTCTGCCTCGGTGAGGTGGGCGGGCGCTTTTCG
>CAYMHQ010000061.1:6745-13636 GCA_964390275.1 uncultured Coriobacteriaceae bacterium | reverse complement strand
CGCCTTCCCTGGTCGACGGCCCTCCCCCGCCTACTCCTCGTCCCCGGCGCGGAACGGCAGGTACTCGATGAAGCGCCGCAGGGCGAGCGACGACGAGGCGGCACCGCGAAAGGCCAGCACGACGTCGCGATAGGCGGGGACGTCGAGGCTCTTCGCGACGATGTCGTAGGGGCAGCGGCGCATGATCATCTCGGTCAGCATGCTGATGCCCAGGCCCTTCTCCACCATCGCCATGATCGCGTAGTCGTCCCACGTCGTGAACCGGATGCGCGGCGAGAGGTCGAACTGACGCAGGATGCGCTCGACCTCGGCGCCGTTGCCCTTCTCGAGCAGCATGAACGGCTCGTCGGCCAGCGCGGCGACCGGGAACGACTCGGCGCCAGCCAGGGGGTGGTCCTTGGGCATGACCACGAGCAGCTCGTCGCGCGCCAGGTAGATGGTCTCGAGCTGGGGCGCCACCGGCAGCGGGAGGAAGGCGCAGTCGACCCGGCCCTCGAGGACCCACTGCTCGATCTCGGTGTAGTCGCCCACCATGACCTCGTAGTCGACGTTGGGGTAGGCCTTCTGGAACTCCTTGATGATGTTGGGGAGCCACAGCGTCGCGCCCGAGGAGAACGTCGCGATGCGGATGAGGCCCGACTGCAGGCCGTTCAGCTCGTCCACCTGCACCTGGAGGTTCTCGTACTCCTCGCAGAGGCGCTTGGCGAACGGGAGCATCTTCATGCCGTCGCTCGTGGGGCGCACGCCGCCCTTGTGGCGCTCGAGCAGGTTGATCTTCCACTCGCCCTCGAGGTCGGACACCATGCGGCTCACCCCGCTCTGCGAGTAGCTGAGTCGCTTGGCCGCCTTGGTGAACGAGCCGCACTCGACAACCGTCACAAACGCGAGGCACTTCTGGATGCTGGACTCCAACGTCGTTCTCCCTCTCCGAATCTCCCCCGGGGCGCCGGTCCGCTCCCCCGGGCGCCGCGTGTCTCGGGCGCCGCTTTCGCATTGTATGACATTCTGTCATACCTCTGATGATAAATATCCGCTTTTCGAATACAAACTTGTATGCTTGAATACGTTCATCCTGTTTAGCGGCACATCTGTGCGCGCACCCGGACGGAGACCGAGAGGGATTTGGGGTCGAGACCGGGGCGTCGGAGTTGGGAAGGCACCCGTCATGGAACGAAGCACCGTCGAGCTGATCGTATTCGTCGTCTATCTGTTATTCATGCTCGCCATCGGCATCTACTTCTTCTTCAAGATGAAGACCGGCAACGACAAGGACTACTTCCTCGGCGGGCGCAAAATGGGCCCGTGGGTCACCGCCCTCTCCGCAGGCGCGTCCGACATGAGCGCGTGGGTCCTCATGGGCCTGCCCACCGCCATCTACTCGCTCGGTCTGGGCCAGGTGTGGATCTCGGTGGGCCTCGCAATCGGGTACTCGTGCAGCTGGATCTTCCAGGCGCCGCGCCTGCGCAAGTTCTCCATCGTGGCGAACGACTCGATCACCATCCCGCAGTACCTCACCAACCGCTTCCTCTCGAAGTCAAAGTCGCTCCAGATCATCTGCGCTGCCGTGTTCCTCATCGCCTACACCATCTACTCGGCATCGAGCATCAAGGCGTGCGGCACGCTCTTCAACACGGTCATCGGCATCGACGCGACGGTCGCAATGTACATCGCCGCCATCGTCATCGTGGGATACGTGTTCCTCGGCGGGTTCAACGCCGTCTGCTGGACCGACTTCTTCCAGGGCATGCTCGTCCTCGCCGCGATGATGATCGCCCCCATCTTCGCCCTGTTCATGCTCGACGCGTCGACGATCGCCCCCGTCGAGGCGGGCTACTTCAACCCGTTCACCTCGTGGCAGGACATCGTCTCCGGCCTCGCGTGGGGCCTCGGGTACTTCGGCATGCCCCACATCATCGTGCGCTTCATGTCGCTGCGCTCGCAGCACGAGGTCAAGAAGTCGGCGAAGATCGGCATCTCCTGGACCGTGCTCATCGTGTTCTTCGCGGCGCTCATCGGCGTCGTGGGCCGCATGTTCATCGGCCTTGACGAGAACGTCGAGGCGAACTCGCTCGTCTTCATCGTGATGGTGCGCTCCATCTTCCCCGGCCTCATCTCGGGCATCCTGCTCGCCGCCATCCTCGCGGCCGCGATGAGCACCGCCGACAGCCAGCTGCTCTCCGCCGCCTCGGCCTTCTCCGCCGACGTGTACAAGCCCGTCATCCGCAAGAACCAGGCGAGCGAGAAGGAGATGCTCTGGGTGAGCCGCTTCGTCGTCGTCGCGATCTCGCTCATCGCCGTCATCATGGCGTCCGACCCCGACGCGGGCACCATCATGAGCCTCGTGTCCAACGCATGGGGCATCTTCGGTGCGGCGTTCGGCCCGGCAATCATGCTGAGCCTGTTCTGGAAGCGCTTCAACTTCCCGGGCGCCGTCGCCGGCATCGTCACGGGCGCCGCGGTCGACATCCTGTGGCTCGTCTTCCTCTCCGGCACCGGCATCTACGAGCTGCTTCCCGGCTTCGTCGCCGGCCTGGCGGTCGCCGTCATCGTGACGCTCGCGACCAAGGCCCCCGAGAAGGATGTCGAGGACCTCTACGACAAGGCCATGGCGTACGAGGACTAGTCTGCCGACCAGGAACGGCCGTCAGACAATCGGAAACGACCGGCTGAGGGAACGACCTGCTAAGTAGATAGCGTTGACGAGGGGCGCGGTCCGGAGGACGGGCTGCGCCCCTTTTGCGTGCGACGCCGGTCCGCGAAACTCGCATATGTGTGACGATTCGGTTACGAGTGGGGCGACGAGGGCGGCTTCTGCGCGGGTCGCGATAAGATGCCGCGGTTTTCAGCACGGATTCGCTCGGATGCGCACCGACTCGCGTAGGTCCGCACCGACTCCGCACAGTTTCGCACGAAAGGGGTTCACCTCGCCATGGCCGCTCTCGACTCGCTCATGCGCCGCCAGACCGTCGACGGGGAGGAGGTCTACGGGTACCGCTGGGTCATCCTCGCGCTCATCTGCCTCGCCGTGGTCGCCGTCAACAGCTCGACGTTCATCTTCGCGGGGATGGCGGGCATCCTGCTCGACCCCGACGGCGCCTGGGCGCTCGGCTCCCAGCAGTTCGTGGCGCTCACGAGCTGCTCGAACCTCACCGGCTTCCTCTTCTGCATCGTGACCGGCACGCTCGCCGACCGTCTGGGGACCAAGCCCGTGCTCGTCGCGGGGCTCGCGGTCTCGGCCCTCGGCGCCGTCGCGCGCGTGTTCTGGGGAGGGTTCGTGGGGATGTTCGCGACATCGGTGGTCTTTGGCTTCGGCATCGCGGCGCTCAACGCCAACTCGGCCAAGATCATCCGCCAGTGGTTCCCGCGCAAGATGGTCGGGTTCGCGATGGGGCTCTACTTCTTCTGCGCGAACGTGGGGTGCGCCATCGCGATCCCCGCGGCCGGCCTCGCGAGCGACCCCAGGCAGGCGTTCGCCGTGGTGGCCGCGCTCTCCCTCGTCACGCTCGCGCTCTGGGCCGTCCTCTACCGCAAGCACCCCCAGAACGAGCGCCGGATCGTCGAGCCGGTCATGAGCCACCTCGGCGTCGTGGTGAAGTCGCGCTACCTGTGGGCCGCGTGCGCCGTGATCGGGTTCGCGATGGCGGGCAACGCGGTGAACAACGGCTACATCGTGGCGGCGCTCTCGAGCGACGTCTCCGTGAGCGGGAAGGGCCTCGACTACGGTCTCGCGACCCTGATCGCCTCGCTCAGCAACATCGCCTGCTCGCTCGGTACGCTCGTCTTCCCCTCGATCTGCTCCCGGACGCACCACGAGAAGCGGTGGCTCGTGGGTCTCGCCGGCACGGTGGCGCTCCTCGTCGGGTTCTACTGGTTCCTGCTCGACGGGGTCGAGATCTCGGTCGGCATCCTCCTCGCCTACCTGCTCATCGGCGGCGTGCTCCCGCTCGCGAAGGCGCTGCCCGCCCAGCTGCCCGACATCAGCCCCGAGCACCTCGGCGCGGCGGGCGGCCTGCAGTCGACCGTCCAGAACGCGGCGGCCTTCCTCATCCCGACCTACGTGGTGGCCCCGCTCTGCGGCCTCAACTACGACCTGCTGAACGGCGTCTCCTTCATGGCGCTCTACCTGCTCGCCGCCGTCTCGGCGTGTCTGCTGCCGCGGCTGGTCACGGGCGGCGCGAAGGGCACGGCGAAGGGCGAGGAACAGGAGTAGGGGACGGCGTAGGCGGGGAATCATGGGGACCGGCGAGCAGGGGGCGGCGCGTGGGAACGCGCGCAAGGACGCGCGTGGGCAAAAATTTAAATTTCCTTGCAGATGGGCAAAACTACAAGACTCCTTGCTATTTTAGTTTGTCGTGGCCAAAAGTTCAATTTTCCTTGCAGAAAATTAACCTACCGTACAGGTAGGATATCGAGGATACACAATCTACCTGCAGTTTTATGGAAGCCCTCGATTTGGCCCTCCGAAAAGCGCAAGGAAAGTTGAAGTATTGGCCACGGCTCGACCTTGCTGCAAGGAAAGTTGGGGTTCTGGCCAGCCCCTCACCGACCGCCCTCCAGCCAGCCTCCATACCACGACTGTCGCGTTTCCCACTGCTGCCGGTTATACTCTTCTGAGCGTCACGCGTGGCGTCGTCCGATGCCCGGCAGCACCTGACAGCGGTAGGAGGCCAGCTCATGGAGGACCAGCAGTACAGCCAGCAGTACCAGCAGTATCAAACCGACCGACCGGACTATCCGGGTGCCTACCAGGGCTCTCATCGAGGCAACGGCACCGGTCAGCAGCAGGAGCTCACCGGGATGCAGAAGTTTGGCTGGTTCCTTGTGGGGCTGTTCTTCGGCCTGCCCTCGGTCCTCGTGGCGAGCCTCGCCAACATCGACAGGCCCTACCGCTCCGACTGCACGAAGTTCTGCCTCATCGGCGCTTGCATCGTCTGCGTCCTGTTCGTCATATCAATGACCACGCTGTGCAGCGCGAACCTCATGACCTCCGCGCTGTACGGGTACTAGCCGCGGACCGAGAAAGGGCGGCGTCGAGACGGACCCCCTGCGCCTCACCGCCGCCCAAGTACCGATATCCCTCGATGCCCCGTAACGCAGCTTGGGCGCGCCCGGACCCTCGCCCGGACGCGCCCAAGTCGTTCGTCGTGCCTCCGCGGCAATGCCGTCGCCGAAGCTTAGATGCTGTACTCGTCCGCCAGGTCGACGTCCATGAGACTCGCAAGGGACACGTTGTCGAAGTACTCCGTCGTCATGCGGTAGTACTCGCTCCACATCGGGAGGGTGCGGCAGCGCGGCGCGCGGGGGCAGGGCGAGGCGCCGTCCTGCAGGCACGCCACCGGCGCGAGGTCCTCCTCGGCCGCGCGCAGGATGTCGCCCACGCGGTAGTCGGCGGGGTCGCGCGCCAGACGGTAGCCGCCGCACTTGCCGTGGGCGCCCTCGATGAGCCCGGCCTTGGTGAGCATGGGCATGATTCTCTCGATGTACTTGAGCGAGATCTCCTGACGGGCGGCGACCTCCTTGAGCGGGATGTAGCTGCCCGTGCGGTGCTCTGCCAAGTCGATCATTACCCTGAGCGCATAGCGCCCGCGCGTGGAAAACATCCCATCACCTCAAACTGCCCGAACTTCCGAATGACAACCGGCGAATGACGCCTGCCGAAAGACCCGTCCGGCAGGGCGCGCGCCGTCGTCGGCCGACTGCCGCCCGCCTACTATACCTGAAATCGCACCGGGGGGCCGAGCCGCGCGCCACCGGTGCGACCGTTTCGTCGTACTCGTTCGCGCCGTACTCGTTCGCACCTTGCTCGTTCGCGTCTTACTCGCCGAACAGCGGGGTCGAAAGGTAGCGGTCGCCGGTGTCGGGCAGGAGCACGACAATCGTCTTGCCCTCGTTCTCGGGGCGCTTGGCCACCTCGATCGCCGCCCACAGCGCCGCGCCCGACGAGATGCCCACGAGCACGCCCTCGAGCTTGCCCACCTTGCCGCCCACGGCGAACGCGTCCTCGTTGGAGACGGCGATGACCTCGTCGTACGCGCTGGTGTCGAGCACCTCGGGGACGAACCCGGCGCCGATGCCCTGGATCTTGTGCGGGCCGGCGACGCCGGTGGAGAGGACCGCGGAGGTGGCGGGCTCGACGGCGACCACCTTGACCTCGGGCTTCTTCGACTTGAGGTAGCGGCTGACGCCGGTGACGGTGCCGCCCGTGCCCACGCCCGCGACGAAGAAGTCGACCTCGCCGTCGGTGTCCTCGAAGATCTCGGGGCCGGTGGTCTCGAAGTGGGCCTTGGGGTTCGCGGGGTTCACGAACTGGCCGGCGACGAACGCGCCCGGGATCTCGGCCGCGAGCTCGTCGGCCTTGGCGATGGCGCCCTTCATGCCCTTGGAGCCCTCGCTCAGCACGAGCTCGGCCCCGAACGCCTTCATGAGCTGGCGGCGCTCGACGGACATGGTCTCGGGCATGACGATGATGACGCGGTACCCGCGCGCCGCGGCGACCGACGCGAGGCCGATGCCCGTGTTGCCGCTCGTGGGCTCGATGATGACCGAACCCTCCTTGAGCAGGCCTTTCTCCTCCGCGTCGTCGATCATCGCCTTGGCGACGCGGTCCTTGACCGAGCCTGCGGGGTTGAAGTACTCGAGCTTGGCGAGAAGCCGCGCCTTGAGGCCGTACTCCTTCTCGAAGTGCGTGAGCTCGAGCAGGGGGGTGTGGCCGATGAGCTGGTCCGCCGACGTGTAGATCTTTGCCATGGTGACCTCTCCTTAAGGTTGCCGAAGTGCGGGGTGCCGAGGGTGCGGGGCGCTGGGTTGCCAGGTTGCGAGGGAACGGGAGCGCCGTAGTCCGGTCGCCGCCTTATTTCCTACCAATCTGGTATGTTGGTAGTATTAATCCCG
>CAYMHQ010000061.1:0-6645 GCA_964390275.1 uncultured Coriobacteriaceae bacterium | reverse complement strand
GTCCGGTCGCCGCCTTATTTCCTACCAATCTGGTATGTTGGTAGTATTAATCCCGAAGCGGCCCCATTGTCAAGCTCGGCGAGGGTGTTCGAGGCGACAGACGTAATCGTCACAGTTTCTCCTCACGGGAGGCGCCGCCCATCCTCTCGCGGAAGAACGCGCACAGGTGCTCGAACAGGCCAGCCGCGGCGTCGCTCCCCCGCACGCCGTCCCCCTCTCCCGCCTCGTCGTCAGGACGGAGCAGCCGGACGGCGATGCACCGCTCGAACTCCGGCAGAGCGAGCGGCAGGAGGGTCGCGCCGTCGTGGGAGACGTCGCCCCAGCTGAACTCCGGCCAGAACCCCACGCCCAGCCCCATGCCGATCATCTTGCGCACGACAGCCGGGTTGTCGCTCTCGAGGCTGACCGCCGGCCTGAACCCGAACGCGGTGCAGAGTGAGTCGCACGTCCTGCGGAACCCCTTCGACCCGGCGAGCGAGATGAAGCTCGCGTCCCTCAGGTCGGCGAGGTCGAGCGGGCCGGGGCCGTAGCCCGCGTCGACGGGGACCGCCACGAGGATGCGCTCGCGAAAGAGCGCCGTCCTCGGCGAGTCGCCCCAGGCCGGGACGGGGAACACGGTCTCCACCGAGATGTCGGCCCGGACGTCAGCCTCATCGGCCTGCGTCATCGCGACGCGAGCCTCGGGATGCAGGTCCATCCACCCCGAGATGGCCTCGACGGTGAGGATGGACGCCGCCATCATGCGCACCCGCACGCTCTCGGCTCGCTCGCCCCTGATCGCGGCAAGGTCGTCCTCGAGCAGGTCGAGCTGGGCGACGATCGCGCCAAGCCGCCTCTGGAGCGCGCGGCCGGACTCGGTGAGGCGGATCCCCCTCCCGCACGGCTCGAACAGCCGGCACCCCAGCTCGCTCTCGAGCCGGTGCATCGAGCGGCTGAGGGCGGGCTGCGCGAGGTTGAGGCGCTCGGCGCTCCTCGTCATGTGCTCGGTGCGCGCGACGTCGAGAAAGTACCGCATCTGCTGGGTGTCCATCCGCAATTCATGCCTTTCGCGTTATAGGTTCATGACAACCAGATATTAGATTGTTATGGATGAAAGGTCCATAATGCGGCGGTTGCATCGGGCGGGATTCCCCCGGATTCCGCCACGTAAGTCCAACCACGTCAAAAGGGGTACGCGCATCATGCTCGCACAGATTCTCGAGGCCGCCATGCTCGTCTGCTTCGGCCTCTCCTGGCCGCTCAACGCCTACAAGAGCTACAAGGCGGCGACGGCGGTGGGGACGAGCTGGCAGTTCATCCTGCTCATCACCCTCGGCTACGTCGCGGGCATCGCGGCGAAGTTCGCCGGCGGCACGCTCAACTGGGTGCTGGTCGTCTATTTCATCAACGTCGTGTGCATCGGCGCGAACTGGGTCGTCTACTTCCGCAACGTCAAGCTCGACCAGGCGCGCGGAACGCAGACGAGGTAGGCTGAGCCGCGGACGAGGACCACGGACTTCCTCTTCATCCTGTTGAAGGCATGACGTTCGGACGCGCTCATGTTCGACCTTCCTTTCGGTCACGTCGGGTCTCATCGGCATTGTTCGCGACGCATGGTAGCACAGGTCACCACACAAGTTAGATATATCTAACCGTTTCGGACGCCCGTTCACCGATTCGACAGAACGCGACCCCCGTCGGGCAGAGCGCTCAGCCGGGGAATGCGCCGGCGCGCAACACCCGCTCCACGGATTGCGCATCAGGAACATGTAGCATACGCCAGCGTAAATCAGCCGGCATCGCCCCCATCGGCATGACCGCCGGCAGGCGCCGCCTCGGACGAAAGGGCTCGGACATGGACCGCACCAGCCAGACCTATCGCGACTTCGTGAGCATCCTGGAAGAGGAGCTCGTCCCCGCCTTCGGGTGCACCGAGCCCATCGCCATCGCCCTCGCGGCGGCGCGCGCCCGCGAGCTGCTCGGGGAGCGTCCGCGCGACGTGGTCGTCGAGGCGAGCGGCAGCATCATCAAGAACGTCAAGTCGGTCGTCGTGCCCAACACCCAGCACCTCAAGGGCATCCCCGCGGCCGCGGCGGCGGGCATCGTCGCGGGCGACCCTGCCAGGCAGCTCGAGGTCATCGCCACGGTCACGCCCGAGCAGTCGCGCGAGATCGAGGAGTACCTGCGAGAGGCCGTCTTCGTCGTGCGGCCCATCGTCGACGGGCTCCTCTTCGACCTCGTCGTCACCGCCCTCACCGCCGAGGGGCGCAAGGCGGTCGTGCGCATCGCGAACCATCACACGAACATCGTCTACGAGGAGCTCGACGGCGCCGTCCTCAAGGAGCTCGACGTCACGGAGGACGAGCACGAGGGCCTCACCGACCGCTCCGAGCTCACGCTGCCCAACATCTGGGACTTCGTCACCTCGCTCGACGTCGAGGACGTGCGCCCCGTCCTCAAGCGCCAGATCGACTACAACATGGCGATCGCCGAGGCGGGCCTCAAGGGCGACTGGGGCGCCAACGTCGGGTCGGTGCTGCTCGACACGTACGGCGACGACGTGCGGACGAAGGCGAAGGCGTGGGCGGCTGCCGGCTCCGACGCACGCATGAACGGGTGCGAGCTGCCGGTGGTCATCAACTCGGGCAGCGGCAACCAGGGGATCACGGTCTCGGTGCCCGTCATCGTCTACGCGCGCGAGTACGGGGCCGACGACGACGCGCTCCTGAGGGCCCTCGCGCTCTCGAACCTCACCGCCATCCATCAGAAGGACGGCATCGGGCGGCTCTCGGCGTTCTGCGGGGCGGTGAGCGCGGCAGCCGGCGCCGGGGCGGGCATCGCGTACATCGTGACGAAGGACTACAAGCACGTCATCCACACCATCGTGAACACGCTCGCCGTGGTCTCGGGCATCGTGTGCGACGGGGCCAAGGCGTCGTGCGCGGCCAAAATCGCGGCGGCGGTCGACTCGGCCATCCTCGCGTTCAACATGTACGTGCGCGGCCAGCAGTTCCGCGGCGGCGACGGCATCGTCACCAAGGGCGTGGAGAACACCATCGGCAACATCAACGTCCTTGGCCGCGAGGGGATGAAGGAGACGAACGACGTCATCATCCGCATCATGACCGAGACCGACGGCGTCGCGAACCTCGGTCCCGCGGCGCGCTGCTAGCGAGCCGGGCAGTTCAGGCAGGGCGGGCGGACAGAGCGGACAGGGCGGGTCGAAAGGGGCATCGAGGCACATGCGGCGCAATCAGGCGGGAGCACCTCTGGCAGGGACACCTTTGACGGAGGCGCCTCAGACGACGGCCGAAGGGAAGCGCATCGGACGGAGGTCGCTCCTGACCGCCCTCGGCGCCGGCGCGATCGGCGTGGTGATCGGGGCGGGCGCCATGGGAATCGCGAACCTCGGGCGATGCTCCGGAACCGAGAGCGAGACGGGCGGCCAGGCGGCCGTCGACGTCGAGGCGCTCGAAAGCGAGCTCGCGAACATCATCGGCACCACCTCGGGCAAGGTGTCCCTGTACGTTAAGACGCTCGGGAAGGCCGGGCTGGGCGCGACGTCGGACAACGGGACGGAATCCAGCAGCGGGGTGACGTCCGGCGGAGAGGCGGCCGCCACGTCGTCGCAGGCAGAGACTCCAGCGGTCGAGATCGCGTTCGACGCGGAGGCGCAGTGCGTGAGCGCGAGCGTCATCAAGCTCCTCGTCCTCGCACGGCTCCTCCACAGCGTGAGCGACGGCGCCGTGAGCCTCGACCAGTACCTCTTCGTGAGCGACAGCCCCGTCTCGGGCGCCGGCATGGTGCAGTACATGTCGCCGGGCAGCGGCCTCACCGTGCTCGAATGCGCGCGATTCATGATCGCGTACAGCGACAACGAGGCGACCAACATGCTCATCGACCTGCTCGGCATGGACGCGATCAACGCCGAGGCGACCGAGCTCGGCCTCACCCAGACCGTCCTGGGCCGCAAGATGATGGACTTCGACGCGCAGGCGGCCGGCTTCGAGAACTACATCTCGTGCCTCGACGCCGCGCGCATCCTCGAGGCGATCTACGACGGCACGCTCTACGGCGAGACCCTGAGCGCCCAGGCGTTCGAGCTCCTCCAGCAGCAGACCGACACCTCCGGCGCGCGCCAGGGCCTGCCCGCGAGCGTGGCGTTCGCGCACAAGACCGGCGAGCTCGACATGCTCCAGAACGACGCCGGTATCGTTCTCGCGCCCTCCCCCTACGTGTTCGTGGCGCTGACCTCGGGCGACGGCAACGGCAACCTGCTCGCGCTGCTGCAGAACCTCTCGCGGGCGACGTACGAGGCGGTCGAGGGGGAGCAGGCGTAGAGACGTCCGACGGCGGGGCAGCCGGGTTGCAGGCGGCCAGGTTGCAGGCAGCCGGAATCGCAAATCGGCGTTTCTGACCAAAAACCGGGGTAAGTCAGTTTCTAGTTTGATATAGACGTAGGGTGAATAGGGTTCATCGATGAACCCTTTTGGCGGCGTATTCTATTTCCGCAGGTAGATGCGTCGTCCGTTTGGGAGCCATTTGGGGAGAGACCCGACGGTTCGCTCTTTGGCTCCTCCTCTTTCTCCATTCTATGCATGTTATATCAATCCGGAAACTGACTTACCCGGCTTTTTGGTCAGAAATCGGAGGAAGCGATTCCGGGATTTTCACTTTTGATATGACGCCGTCAAAAGTATGCACTCCACCGCCAGTTTTATGCATTTTCGCACCTGACAGCACGTCTTCAGCCCGTCCACGCGGCGCCCACGGTCTGCCGGCGTCGCCTCCCCGCCCCTCGCCCGCGCTCCTCCGCACCCGTTTCTCCACATCATCTCCGCCCCGGCGCCGCCCGCCGCGGCGCTGCGCTACAATGCCCCTCGGCGAAATCGGGGAACCGCCCGCCGCGGCGCAGAACCGCCCACGGACCGGTCGGCTCCGGTCGGCACCAGTCGGCTCCGATCGGCACACCCCCGCTCGCCGCAACCGTGAACCTCCCGGAAGGAGCGCGTTTCCATGCTCGCTGAGCGAATGCTGACCAAGGTCGTCAAAACCCTCGCCAAGTGCGAGCTCGCGCTCAAACCCACCGACGAGACCTTCATGCCCGCCGCCGAACCCGGCCGGAAGTACATGCTCTACATGCACGTCCCCTTCTGCCAGGTGCTCTGCCCCTACTGCAGCTTCAACCGCTACCCCTACCGCGAGGAGATCGCCAGGCCGTACTTTGAGAGCATGCGCAAGGAGATGCTCATGCTCAAGGACCTCGGCTACGACTTCGAGACCATCTACGTGGGCGGCGGCACCCCCACCATCATGATCGACGAGCTGTGCGAGACGCTCGACCTCGCGCGCGACAACTTCAGCATCACCGAGGTGGGCGTCGAGACGAACCCGAACCACCTCACGCGCCCCTACCTCGAGAAGCTCCAGCACCGCGTGCAGCGCCTCTCGGTGGGCGTCCAGAGCTTCGACAACGGCCTGCTCAAGCAGATGGACCGCTACAAGAAGTACGGCAGCGGCGAGGAGATCATGGAGCGCATCGCCGAGGCCAACGAGTACGTGGACTCGCTCAACGTCGACATGATCTTCAACTTCCCCTCGCAGACCGAGGAGATCCTGCGCACCGACCTCGAGAAGATCATCGCATGCGGGGCGCGCCAGACGACGTTCTCCCCGCTCTACGTCTCGAACGGCACGGCGAACAAGATGGCCGCCACGCTCGGCAAGCTCGACTACGACCGAGAGCACGTCTTCTACCAGATCCTCGACGAGACCCTCGCCGGCGGCTCCAACCCGCCGTTCACGCGCTCGACGCTGTGGACGTTCACCCGCAGCGGCGCCGAGGAGAAGACCGCCGAGGGCTACGAGCAGATCAACGAGTACCAGACGAACTACACCGACTACCCCGCCATCGGCAGCGGCTCGATCACGCACCTCAACGGGGCGCTCTACGTGAACACGTTCAGCATCTCCGACTACAACGCCGACATCGCCGCCGGCCACATGTCGATCATGGGCAAGAGCGTGCTGAGCAAGCGCGACCTCATGCGCTACCGCTTCATGGTGGAGCTCTACAAGCTGCGCCTCGACAAGAAGCGCTTCGAGCGCGACTTTGGGTGCACCGTCGAGCGCGGCCTGCCCGTCGAGATGGCCTTCATGTGCGCCAACCGCGCCTTCGCCACCAACAACGCCGACGAGCTCACGCTCACGCCCCGCGGCCGCTACCTGGTGGTCGTGCTGTACCGCCAGTTCCTGAGCGGCATGAACAACCTGCGCGAACAGGCCCGCGAAGCCCTCCCCGGCGAGGAGAAGCTGCTGCTCTTTGGCGACGAGGACTGCTGCGCGCGGGGGTAGGGCACGCGGGGAGAGGGCGCTGGGGAAGGGCGCAGGCGCGGGGTGATGAGCGTGGAGCGATGGGCAGGGGGCGATGGGCACGCCCGGGTCCGTGGTTGCTGCGAGCGCCCTCGTGGAATCGCTTTTCCCGAATTTTGACCAAAAACCGGGGTAAGTCAGTTTCCCGATTGATATAACGAGGGGCCAAAGGGCGTTTCATCGATGAACCCCTTTTGTGCGCGACTCATCTACCTGCGATAATACAAAACACCCCCGAGCGTAATACTGCTCGCGACCCTAATTCTACGACTGTTATATCAACTCGGAAACTGA
>CAYMHQ010000060.1:11822-13716 GCA_964390275.1 uncultured Coriobacteriaceae bacterium | reverse complement strand
CCCCTACAGCGCGGTTCCCCTCGTCGGGACGAACAGCCTCGACATGTCGGCGCCCTCCATGGTCAGGAGTCGCAGCTTCTTGTCGACGCCGCCCGCGTAGCCGGTCAGGCTCCCATCGGACCCAACGACCCGGTGGCACGGGATGATGAGCGAGATCGAGTTGTGCCCCACCGCACCGCCGACCGCCTGGGCCGACATGCGCGCAAGTCCCCGCCGCTGCGCGACCTCCGCCGCGATCTCGCCGTACGTCATGGTCGAGCCGTACGGGATCGCGAGCATGACCTCCCAGACCGCCCGGCGAAACGGGGTCGTCAGCATGTGGAGCGCCGGCGTGAACCCCGGGTCCCTCCCCGAGAAATAGACGTCGAGCCAGCGCCTCACGTCGTCGAACACCGGCGAATCCGAGGCGGAATCCGAGTCGTCGGCGCCCGCAACCTCCTCGCCCGCCTGCGCCCGATTCGCCCGGTCCACCTTCAGCGTGTCCGCAAAGTACTTCTGCCCGTCGAACCAGAGGCCCGTGAGCGCCTCGCCGTCGCTCGCCAGCAGGATGCCGCCGAGCGGTGAGTCGTAATGGCATGTGAGCTGCATGGTTCCTCCTCTACCCCTCGCGAACCCGCCGCACGTTCGCGTTCATCAGGTGCCGGCCGAGGTTGCGGTAAACGAACGCCTTGAGCGGAGACATGTCCTGATGGTGATGTTTGAGCAGCTCATCGGGGGTGTCGTACACGCCGAAGTCCCGGTTGATGCCCTCGCTCTGGATGTAGGTGCTGTTGCGGTTGAAGTCGATGACGGGGTGTCGCAGGTCGCTCACCGCCACGCCGAACCCGCAGAATGCGCCCGTGCAGCCGGGGTTCGCCGCCTGCAGCCGCTCGAGGTAGGCGCGGTCGATGATGAACGCCTCGAGCTCGTACCACGTCCCCTCGAGCAGCACCTCGACCCAGCTGTGGAACACGTCGCGCGGGGCGAGCCGGTAGACGAGGCCGGTCATCGCGCCCTTCTGCAGGCGCTTATCAATGGTGAACCCGTGTACCCGACATGGGACGCCGCAGCACCGCAGCAGTGCCATGAACAGCGTGCCCTTTGTGTTGCACTGGCCGTAGCCGTCCGCGAGGACCCGCAAGGCCGGAATCGAGTCGTCGACGTTGTAGCCGAAGAGGATCTCGTCGCACACGAAGTTGTAGATAGCCCGGATGCGCTCGAACTCGCCGAGACTCCGCCAGCCGCGCTCCTCAACGAGCGTCCGGATCGTCGGCGACGAGAAGTCGAGCATCGGGGATTCCTGCAGGTAGCGGGCTATGTCGGCAGGCGCGTCCATGCTGGCGGGTACATCCATGCCGGCGTCCGCCGTCGAACCTGTCACTGCTCTCGAGTCAGCCATGGCTAGTGCGCACCCTTCAGGACCGGGATGTCGATCTGCTCGGTTAGGACAACCATCGAAAAGCACCTCCGGAACGCGTCTCCTCCTGCCTTCGCTTGCCCTCCGACTCTCCGCCCCCGCGCTGTGGAATCTATGATGTGGGATCCGCATTGCGAGACCTGATCAGGCGGCCGCAGCGCTGCCTGCGGACATTACCCGAGGGGGATGTGCCCGTCAACGACCCCGGCGGCAATTTTCGGCTGGCGCACGCCGGAACGCGCGGCAACCCGCACGCTCGCATGCGACCACGACGAAAAGCCCGGCATCAAGGCACGGGCAATGGACCGCCGAACAACATCCGTGACACAACTTAGGATGCCTCGCGATATTAAGTTTCTTAGAAAGGATGGTGCGGGCGAGAGGACTTGAACCTCCACCGGGTTGCCCCGACATGGACCTGAACCATGCGCGTCTGCCTATTCCGCCACGCCCGCATAGCAGGAGAGTATAGTGCGTTCTCCCTGCCGATGTCCAGAC
>CAYMHQ010000060.1:0-11722 GCA_964390275.1 uncultured Coriobacteriaceae bacterium | reverse complement strand
TCACTCGCCGCCGGCGTCGACCTTCCGTCGCAGCGCCTTCTTCTCCCCCAGGGAGTGCTTCGACTTGAGCCGGCGCTCCTTCTCGCGATGCGGCACCCGCGTCTTCCTGCGCTTTTTGGGCGGCTGGGCGCGCTTGGTGAACTCGGCGCGCAGCTTGGCGACGCACGTCTGGCGGTTGAGCAGCTGGGAGCGCTCCTCCCGCGACACGACGACGATCCCCGTGGGCAGGTGGCGCATCCGCACCGCCGAGTCCGCCGTGTTGACGCCCTGCCCGCCCGGTCCCGAGGCGTGGAACGTCTCGACCGCGCAGCATCCGGCGATCTCGGCATCCGTCTGTCGGGCGAACACCGCGTAGTCGTGGTGCGTGAGCTCGCGCTTCTCCTCCGCAGGCCTCCCGGCCTCCGCAGACTTCCCGGCATCGCCCCCGGCTCGCACGGCCCTGCCCCGCACGCACTCGCCCCGCTCGACCTCGCTCGTCATGCGCACCCCGCCCTACGCCACGGCCACGTCGTCGGACGCGTCGCCCGACCCGGTCGCGTCCCCGGTCGCACCCGCGGCATCGCCCTCGCCGGTCGCGTCGCCTTCACCGCCGCCGACCAGGCCTTTCAGGTCATCGATGACGCCCATCGCCTCGTTGGCCTTCTCGACCGCCTGGCTCACGGCCTCGGACACCTTGTCGAACCCCGCCTGCACCGTCTGGGACGCGAGGGACCACGCGAGGCAGCCGACGAGCGCCAGGGTCATGACGCCAAAGCAGACGTCGGCGACGATGGCGAGTATCTTGTAGATCATCGGGGCCCTCCCTTCCACGGGGTGCACACGAACGCGGGGTATAATCGCCCAATTATCGCTCATACCCGGCCCGGGACCACGCTCGTCGCAGGTCGCCACGCTATATACGCAGCTCCAACGCACCACGCACGCACCAGCAAACGCACTCGATTCGCACCACACACGCACCAGTATCGCACCGCAGACTCGCACATTCCCGAGGGGGCCGCACCGTGCCGATTGACGCAACCTCCATAGCCGACCAGCTCATGCTGGGCCGTTACCGCGTTCTCGACGAGCGCGGCAAGGGCGGCTTCGGCACGGTCTGCGTCTGCTGGGACCCGCGCCTCATGCGCCGCGTCGCCATCAAGACCATCCCCCTCCACATGGCCGAGCCGGTGGTCAAGCCGTCGCGCAAGAAGGGCGCGCGGGCCTTCGAGGGGCAGCCCGCACTGGGCGCCGCGCCCGAGCAGGCCCCGTTCGACCAGGTGGAGCACAACATGCTGCTCCGGGCCGCCCTCGCGGAGACGCGCACGGCGAGCATGCTCGCGCATCCCAACATCGTCTCGATGCTCGACTTCGAGAGCGACGACGAGAACGCCTACATCATCATGGAGTACGTCGAGGGCGCGAGCCTCTCCGAGCTGCTCGACGCGACGGAGGACGGCCTGCTCACCATGGACGAGGCGGCGGCGGTCGCGGAGTCGGTGGTCGACGCGCTCCAGTTCGCGCACGAGAACGGCGTGCTCCACCTCGACATCAAGCCGGACAACATCCTCATCGAGGCGTCGGGCCGGGTCAAGCTCGCCGACTTCGGCATGGCGGCGCTCTCCTCGGTCACCGGGTTCGCGGGCGCGCGCGGCGGCACGGTGGGCTACATGCCGCCCGAGCAGATCACCTGCGCCAAGGTCGACATCCGCACCGACGTGTTCGCGTTCGCGAGCGTCATGTACGAGGCGCTCACGGGGGTGCGCCCCTTCGCCGCCGGGACCCTCGGCGAGTCGCTCGAGCTGGTCAGACGCGGTGCGGCCGACCCGTGCGCCCTGAACGAGGACATCCCGCCCCAGGTGGCCGACGCCCTGCTCGCCGCCCTCGACCCCGAGCCCAACCTGCGCCCCGACAGCGCCGAGGCCTTCGGGGACGAGCTGCTCGCGGGCCTGGGGCGCCCCAAGGCGGGCCGCAAGAGCCTTGCCGCCTTCGTGGCCGACGTGCTCGACGACTCCCGTCCTGATGAGGATGACGAGGACCAGTGCGCCGACGAGGACGCGCCGGGCCGCTCGCCCTTCGGCATGTGGCTCGACCTCGGGCCGCTCTCCTGCTCCTTCCCCCGGCTCGCCCCCTGGGCGCTGCGCGCGCTCGCGGCGGCGTCCTCGGGCATGGCGGCGGGGCTCGCGGTGCAGTCGGTCGCGGCGTCCGTCCCCCCGTACCCCGCCCTGGTCGCCGGGTTCGCGGTCGCCGGGCTCGCCCTCGCCGCGCCCCCGCTCGGCGGCGCGCTCGCGGTCACGGCGCTCGTCGCGGCCTGCCTCGTCGCGCACCTCTGGTGGTTCGCCGCCGCGCTCATCATCGGAGGGGCCGCGTGGTGGGCGCTCGTCGCGCGCCGGCTCCCCCGCGGCTCGGCGGGCACGCTCTCGGGGTGCCTCTCGTTCTCGGGCCACCTCCCCATACCGCCCCTCCTCTGCGGCTACCTGCTCCCCGCCGGCCCCGCCGCGCTCGCGGCGTTCGTGGGGTTCGCCGCCGCGGGCGCGCTCACGTGCCTGGGCGGGGCGCACTCGCTCGACGCGTTCCAGGTCGCCGGGTTCGCCACCTCGCACGCCGGTCAGGCCACGCTGTGCGCCGCCTCCCTCGCGCGCTCGCCCGACTTCTGGCTCACGGGGGCCTCGTGGGTCGCCGCGGCGGCCGCGCTCGGGGGCATCTGCAACGGCGGGTCAAAATCGCGCTGCTACGTGGGCTGTCTCGTCGCCGGGGCCATTCTTGTCGCGTTTGAGCTGGTAATTTGCCGTATGGAAAATGGCGGTTCTTGGACTGCCCTCTCACCCGAGGCGCTGGCCGCGGCGTTGGGCTCGACTATACTGTTAGGAATGTGTGTCTGCATGTTCGGCTCCCCCCGCGCCCTCGACGTGGACGGCGAGGGGCCGCAACCGGAAGGCGATTAGTCCGGCCCGTCCGGATTGTTGGGGTTCGTTGAAGTTCGTTTGGTTCGACCGAGGAAGGACGCTAGCTATGAGTCTCTTCGACATTCTCGAGGGGCGTATGAGGGAAATCTTCGAGGGCGGCGGGGCGATGGCCCCCCTCCCCTTCAAAAAGCTCGCGAAGCACGCCGTGACCGAGATGCGGCGCAACGCGATCAAGATGGACGGCCAGGCGTTCGCGCCGTCGCTCTACACCATCCTGGTGAACCCGGCCGACGACGCCGCGATCGCGCCCCTCTACCAGCAGGTCACCGACGAGCTGGTCGACTTCATCGCGCACGAGGCGCAGAACCGGGGCCTCGCGCTCATGGCGAACCCCATGGTGCGCTTCATCTCCGACGGCAACGTGAAGCAGGGCAGGCCCGAGGTCGTCGCCGAGGTCGTGACGCCCGAGGTGCTCGAGTCCCTCCGCAAGGAGGAGGCCGCGTACGCCCAGCACCGCGGCGCCATGCGCAACCCGCGCGGCCGCGCGCCCATGCAGCAGCAGCGCGGCGGGGCCGGTCAGGCGCCCGCCCAGGGCCAGCAGGGCCAGCAGCCTCAGATGCAGGCACAGGCTCAGCCGCAGGCCATGCCGCAGGGCCGTGGCCAGCAGGCCGCCGCGCCCGCGGGCAGGTCGCAGCGCCCCGCGACGACCCCCGTCGCCGGCATGCAGGACGAGCCCGTCCCCGCGCCCGCCGGCGGCAGGAGCCGCAGGCCCGCGACGTCGCCCCTCGCCCAGGGTCAGGACGCCCCTCAGGCTCAGGCGCAGGCCCAGCAGGCCGCCCGCCAGCAGCGCGTGCGCCCCGCGAACGCCGCGGGTGCCCAGAGCGGCCCCGCGACCTGCGAGCTCACCGACACCAAGACCGGTCGCACGTGGCGCATCGGCGTCCCCTCGACCGTGATCGGCCGCGACGAGTCCTCCGCCGACCTCGTCCTCAACGACACCAACGTGAGCCGCAGACACGCCGAGCTCAAGCGCCTCGGCGGCGTCTGGGTCATCACCGACCTCGGCTCGACGAACGGCACGCGCGTGAACGGCCTGCGCGTCAACGAAGAAGAGCTCGCCGACGGCGACACCGTCACGCTCGGCCTCGTCAACCTGTCGTTCAGAGAGCTGTAACCTATGGTATCGATCCCCGTCGCGCTGTTCATAGGACGCATCCTCCTCGTTATCGCGCTGTTCATCTTCCTGTTCGCGATAATGAAGACCGGCGTGGGCCTTGTGAAAGGCCAGCGCAGCGACGCGGCGGTCTGGTCGGTAGACATCATCGACGGTCCCGACGAGGTCAAGGGCGGGCACGTCGACATCCTGGGCCCCATCGTGGTGGGGCGCTCCCCCGGCGCGGACATCGTGCTGCCCGGGGCGTACGTGAGCGGCAAGCACGCGCGGTTCGCGCCCCAGGGCCCGGCGCTCATCGTCGAGGACCTGAACTCCATGAACGGCACGATGGCCAACGGGCGCGCCATCGTCGGTCCCACCGTTTTGCATGACGGCGACCTTGTGCAGGTCGGCGACACCGTTATAAGGGTGACACGCCAATGAGCAGCGAACGTTACGACACCATGGCGCAGGCAGGGGCGGACGCGGAGGGCTATCCCGTCGCGTCCCCCTCGCCTGCTGCCGAGTTCAAGCCCGAGTCCGCCCCCGTCGTCCCCGCGTCCGCATCCGAGCAGGGGCGCGACGAGGCTGCGATCACCGACCCCACGCGCGACCCCGCGATCATCGCGGCGCTCTCGGCGCTCGCCGAGGACGACGCCCGCGAGGTCGACGACCCCGACCCCGCCTCGTTCACCGGCGCCGGCCTCCCCCTGGAGGACACCCCCGCGAACGGCAGGGACGGTGTCGCGGGCGCGGACCCCGCGGCCCCGGCGGGCGTGACCAATGTAGAAGGCACACCCGTCTCGACCGGCGCCTCCCCCGCGGACGCTACATCCGCTGTCGACCCCGCCGCCGGCCCGGGCGCGACCCCGAACGCGTCGGCAACCTCGGCCTCCCCGGCCGCCCCGCAGGACCCCGCCGACGCCACCGCCGAGCTCGACCACATCGAGGTCGCGGCGCTCAACTCGGGCGCCAGCCCCGCGCAGACGCTCCCGTTCGCGCCGGTCATGCCCACCGCCCGCACCTCGGCGGCGGCGACCGACCGCATGTCGGGGGCCGCGAAGGGCACGGGGGCGCTCGCGTGGGGCGCCCGCACCGACGTGGGCCTCATCAGGTCCCATAACGAGGACTCCTTCGTCATCCGGTTCCCCCTGTTCGCCGTCGCCGACGGCATGGGCGGGCACGAGGGCGGCGAGATCGCCAGCACCATAGCGGTCACCGCGCTCGCGGACGCCGCGCCCTCCGCGCCCGACGACGCCCTGCTCGGGGCCGCCATCGAGACCGCGAACGCCGCCGTTATCGACGGCGCCGTGAGGGGCGTGGGCCGCCCGGGCATGGGCACCACGTGCACCGCGGTCGTCATCGACGGGACCCGCATGGCCGTGGGCCACGTGGGCGACTCGCGCTGCTACCTCCTCCACGCGGGCAAGCTCGTCCGCGTGACGCACGACCACTCCTACGTCGAGGAGCTCGTGGTCGCCGGCGAGATCACGCCCGAGGAGGCGCGCATCCACCCCAACCGCTCCATCATCACGCGCGCGCTCGGCAGCGACCCCAACATGAAGGCCGACCATTTCATGGTTGACGTCTCGCACGGCGACCGCGTGCTGCTGTGCTCCGACGGCCTCTCCTCGATGGTCACCGACGACGTCATCGAGGAGGCCATGGTCTGCTCCCCCGCGCCCCAGGCGTGCGCCGACTCCCTCGTCGACCTCGCGCTGCGGGCCGGCGGGCACGACAACGTCACCTGCGTCGTGATCGACGTGAAGGACGACGGCGTGGCCTCGCGCGCGCTCAAGGCGCACCTGCGCAACATCGGCATGTTCCTCGCGGCGCTCGCCGTGGTGCTGCTGCTCACGTGGGCGGCGCTCTCGGCCGTCTCGCAGCGCTACTGGTACGTCACCGACTCGAACGGCTACGTGGCCCTCTACCGGGGGATTCCCGGCCTGCCCTCGCAGCTTGGCCTGAGCGAGCTCGTCGAGACGTCCTCGGTCAAGACCGACCTGCTGAGCGACGCCGTGGAGCAGCGCCTCGCCTCGGGCATCGCGTTCGGCAGCGAGGGCGAGGCCCGCGGCGCCATCGCAAGCTACCAGGAGCAGGTCTCCCAGGCCGACTCCTCGGCGACATCCGGCTCCTCGTCGGCGTCGGCCAGCACGGCCGCAGCCTCCAGCGAGCCGGCCTCCTCGGAGGCCCCCTCGTCCTCGTCCGCCGCGACCTCCGCGGGAGGCGAGTGACGCCATGGGGAACCGCCGCAACATAGAGCTGCTCCTGCTGATCGCCGGCGCCATACCGGTGTTCCTGCTGTACGTGATGTTCGTCACGCAGCAGGGCGGTCAGCTGAGCGCGCAGACCCTCATGGTCCCCATCGCCCTCGTTGCGGCGTTCGCCGTCTGCCACATCGTCATCCGCTTCCTCGCGCCCGGGGCCGACCCGGCGATCCTGCCCATCGTCTTCGTGCTCTCGTCGATCGGCGTCACGTTCGTCACGCGGCTCAGCCCCGACGACTCGACCCGCCAGATCGCGTGGCTCTTCGTGGGCATCGCCGCCATGGTCGCCACGCTCGCCATCGTGCGCAACCTCGACCGGCTCGCGCGCTACAAGTACACGATCGGGGCGGCGGGCCTCGCGCTGCTCGTGCTCCCCATGGTCATCGGTACCGAGATCTACGGCTCCAAGCTGTGGATCGTGATCCCGGGCGTCATCAGCTTCCAGCCGGGCGAGCTCGCCAAGGTCCTCGTGATCGTCTTCGTCGCGAGCTTCCTCTCGGAGAACCGCGAGCTGCTGAGCGTGGGCGTGCGCCGCGTGCTCGGCGTCAAGGTCCCGCGGCTGAGGATGCTCCTGCCGCTGCTCGTGGTGTGGCTCATCTCCCTCGCCATCGTGGTGTGGGAGCGCGACCTGGGCAGCGCGGTCCTCTTCTTCGGCATCTTCCTCGTCATGCTCTACACGGCCACGGGGCGCTGGATCTACCCCATCGTCTCGGTGGGCCTGCTCTCCGCGGGCGGCGTGCTCGCGTACCGGTGCTTCTCGCACGTCCAGACGCGCGTGCAGGTGTGGCTCGACCCGTTCGCCGACGCGTCGAACTCGGGCCTCCAGCAGGTCCAGACCCTCTACTCGCTGGCCGACGGTGGCCTCTTCGGCACGGGCATCGGCCAGGGCATGGCGGCCGACACCATCCCGCTCGTCTCGAGCGACTACATCTTCGCGGCGATCGGCGAGGAGCTGGGCCTGCTCGGCGCCTCGGCGGTCATCCTGCTCTTCATGCTGTTCGCGGTCCGCGGCCTCCTCACGGCGGCCCGCGCGCGCAGCGACCTCGCGGCCTTCATGGCGGTGGGCCTCACGGCGTCCGTCAGCCTCCAGGCGTTCGTCATCGTCGGCGGCGTGACGGGGCTCATCCCCATGACCGGCGTGACCCTCCCCTTCATGAGCCAGGGCGGCAGCTCCCTCGTGTCGAGCTTCATCGTGGTCGCGCTGCTCCTGCGCTGCGGCGACGAGGGCACGGGCACCCAGACCGACATCGAGGGCTCGGGCGTCTCGACCAGGGGGGCGTTCGCGGGCATGCACCTCGAGACCCCCGAGAGCGGCGTCCTGGGGCGCCGGGCCCTCTCGAAGCGCCTCACTGTGCTCGCGTGGTTCTTCGCCGCGACGTTCGCCCTGCTCATCGGCAACCTCGCCTACATCCAGGTCATCCGCGCCGACGAGATCAAGGAGATGCCGTCGAACAACCACACGATGGCGCGCCGGGTCTACGCCGAGCGCGGCAGCATCCTCACGAGCGACGGCGTCACGCTCGCCGAGAGCGTCCGCAACGCCGACGGCGAGTACGTGCGCGTCTACCCGCAGGGGTCGCTCGCCTCGCACACGGTGGGCTACGCGAGCATCCGCTACGGCTCGACGGGCATCGAGGCCCTCTACGACGAGGAGCTCACCTGCACCGAGAGCTACGACACGTGGGAGGAGGCCCTCCAGACGCTCGCCGGCGTGGAGAAGTCGGGCAACGACGTGGTGCTCACCCTCAACTCGCAGATCCAGGCCGCGTGCGAGGAGGCGCTCGAGGGGCACGTGGGCGCGATCGTGGTCATCGACCCCTCGACCGGCGCGATCCTCGCCAAGGCGTCCTCGCCCACCTACTCCAACGACGACCTCGAGACCCTCTTCACCGAGGGCGGCGAGAACGCGCCCCTCTTCGACCGCACCACGCAGGCCCTCTACACGCCCGGCTCCACCTTCAAGGTGATCACGCTCGCCGCGGCGCTCGAGAGCGGCGTCGCCACGCTCGACTCCGTCTACTCCGCGCCCTCCGTGCTCGAGGTGGGCGGCGGCACGGTCTCGAACTACGAGGGGGCCGACTACGGCGACATCGACCTGCGCACGGCGTTCGCCTACTCGAGCAACACGGCGTTCGCGCAGGTGGCGCTGCAGATCGGGGCCGAGGCGCTCGTGAACGCGGCGCGCGGCTTCGGTTACGGGGTCTCGACGGGGTACGGCTTCTCCATGACGACCTCGCTCATGCCCGACGCCTCCGAGATGACCGAGTGGGAGCTCGCGTGGGCGGGCGCCGGCCAGCCGGTGGGGCAGCACACAAGCCCCGCGGGCCCGCAGACCACCGTCATGGAGAACGCCATGGTCGCCGCGGCGATCGCCAACGGCGGCACCCTCATGCAGCCCTACCTCGTCAAAGGGGTCACCGACTCCAACGGGGTCTACCTGAGCGTCACCCAGCCCACCCTGCTCAGCCAGGCCTGCTCGCCCGCGGTGGCGGAGCAGGTGGCGAGCGCGATGCTCACCACGGTGACCGAGGGCACGGGCAGCGCGGCCGCGATCGCCGGCGTGAACGTGGCCGGCAAGACCGGGACCGCCGAGACTTCGAGTTCCAACCCCGACGCGTGGTTCATCGGGTACGCGCCGTACGAGTCCCCCGTGGCGGCGGTCGCCGTCGTCATCGAGGACGACGCGGAGCACACCGCGACATCTGTGGCGGGGGACGTGTTGCAAGTTGCGATCGACGTTCTGGGCAGCGTCGAGTAGTTTGGGGCGGTCCGCGGGAGACACAAGGGGGCCGGCGGGCGGCTCGCACGACGAACGAGAGCGATGGGAGAGTTTGGTATGGCACAGATAGAGAAAGGCACCGTGTTCGGGGGGCGCTACGTCGTCCAGTCCCAGGTGGGCACGGGCGGCATGGCGACGGTGTACCGCGGCGTCGACAGCGTGCTCAACCGCACGGTCGCGATCAAGGTCATGCTGCCGCAGTACGCCAACGACCCCGCCTTCGCGCAGCGCTTCAAGCAGGAGGCGCAGGCCGCGGCGGCGCTCCAGAACCCGTTCATCGTCCAGGTGTACGACTGGGGCCGCGACGAGCGGACCGGCACCTACTACATCGTGATGGAGTACCTGCGCGGCACCGACCTCAAGACGGGCATCCGCAGCCACGGCGCCCTCGCCCCGCGCAAGGTGGCCCAGATCGGCGCCCAGGTCTGCTCCGCCCTCGAGGTCGCCCACCGCAACGACATCATCCACCGCGACGTCAAGCCGCAGAACATCATGATCCAGCCCAACGGCGACGCCAAGGTCATGGACTTCGGCATCGCCCGCGCCAAGAACTCCAACCTCACCCAGACCAACTCCGTGCTCGGGACCGCCCACTACGTCTCCCCCGAGCAGGCGCAGGGCAAGGAGCTCGGCCCCACCTCCGACCTCTACTCCCTCGGCGTCGTGATGTACGAGGCCGCCACCGGCAAGCTCCCCTTTGAGGGCGACGACGCGGTGACGGTCGCGCTCAAGCAGGTGAGCGAGCAGGCGATCCCGCCGAGCGAGATCAACCCCAACATCGACGACGGCCTCGAGTCCATCATCATGATGTGCATGGAGAAGGACCCGCGCAACCGCTTCCAGTCGGCCGACGAGCTGCGCCACGTGCTCAACAACTACATCAACGGGCGGCCCCTGGGCATCCCGAGCTACGACCCCCTCTCGGCCGACCCCACCTCGCGCCTGGGCGCCACCAAGACGACCCGCATGCCCACCGGCTCGATCGGCTACGCCTCCCAGCGCGGCGCGTCCGGACAGCGCACCGCCGCAGGCCAGCGCACGGCGGCCGGGCAGCGCACCGCCGGCACCCAGCCCCTCGTCCATCAGGGGCGCGGCGCGGCGGGCATGGGCTCCGTCGACCCGCGGCGCTCCTCGAGCTCGACCTTCCGCAACCCGCGCGAGATGCAGGAGCAGCGCCGCCGCCAGGACCGCTCCTCCAACGCCGTCATCGTGGCGATCGTGGGCATCGTGGCAATCGTGCTGATCGCGGTGCTCGCGCTCACCACCTGCAACGCCTTCTCGGGCGGCTCGGGCACGGGCGGCTCGGGCCAGGGGACCTCGGGCGGCACGAGCGGCGCGAGCAGCCAGGGCTCGGGCGAGTCGGGCGACAGCTCGGCGGCCGGCGGCGACTCGACGAGCGGCGCGACCAAGGTGACCGTGCCCGACCTCGCCAACTACACGCAGCAGGAGGCCAAGAACCGCCTTGCGACCGAGGGCCTCAGCGTGGGCTCGGTCACCCAGGAGACGAGCAGCACCTACGCCGTGGGCAAGGTCATCCGCACCAGCCCGGCCGCGAAGACCGAGGTGGCGAGCGGGTCCTCGGTCGACCTCGTCATCAGCTCCGGCTCCGACACGGTGAGCGTGCCCGACATCCGCAACATGACCGAGTCCCAGGCGCAGTCCACCCTCGCCACGTACGGCCTCACCGCCGTGCACGACTCCACGCTCGACGCGTACCATGAGACGTACACCGAGGGCAACGTCGTCACCTACACGCCGGCCAACAAGAAGGTCGCCAAGGGGACCACGATCCGTTACGGCCTGAGCAAGGGCGTCGACCCCGCAACGCAGAAGGTCACGCTGCCCACCCTCACCAACTACGTGCGCGCCGACGCCGAGAACATCCTCACCGGCCTGGGCCTCACGGTCCAGATCGACAACTCCGGCTACAGCAACGAGGTGGCGAGCGGCAGCGTCATGGCGATGAGCCCCGCGGCGGGCACCGAGGTCGAGCCCGGCAGCACCGTCACGCTCACCATCAGCCAGGGTCCCAAGACGATCACCGTGCCCAACTACATCGGCTACAGCTCCGAGTCGGCGCGGGCGGGCCTCGCGTCCCTCAACCTCAACTGCACCGTCGACACCTCCGTCGAGGCGCCCGACGCGGCCTCCGCGGGGACCGTCTACTACATGAACCCCGAGCCCGGCTGGGAGGTCGACACCGGCGCGTGGATCACCGTCTACGCCTACGGCAGCTACACGCCCCCGGCGCCGACCTCGTACATCATCCCGAGCGACATCGCCAGCTACTCGGGCGGCGTGGCGGGCGTGGTCTCGGCGCTCGGCGGGATGGGCTTCTCGTTCATCAACGTCACCGACGGCAACACCACCATCAACCCCGCCGACTACGCGCTGTTCAGCGTGGTGAGCGTGGACAAGGCCGGCCAGAACACCCCCTTCACCGACACCGTCACCGTCTACGTGACGCAGAACCCGGTGACGTCGAGCGAGTAGGGCGCGCGGGTAGGGGGCGCGACCGGGTAGGGGCGCGACCGAGTAGAGCGCGCAACTTACCAGCGAGCGAGAAGAAAGCGCGACCAGCGTGCGAGAGCGCGACCAGCGTGCGAATGCCGGCCGCCTGCGGGGAGGACCTGCGGGC
>CAYMHQ010000059.1:0-13742 GCA_964390275.1 uncultured Coriobacteriaceae bacterium | reverse complement strand
CCGAAAAGCGATTCCGGTGCTGCGGGTTTGGTGGCCGGACTGGCGTTGGGGCCGTTGAATATGATTCGGGATGGGTTTAGCCAACCGCTCACACAACCTGGACTTGTGTGAGCGGTTGGCTAAATCCATCCCGGAGAGACTTCCTCGGGGTGTCCTCTAATCCTCATTGATTGAAGAGTCCCATCAAGTAGAATACACTTTCATGAGCGAGTCGCAGCCTGTAGTACACACTTTCATGAGCGAATTTAGCACGCTAAAGTGCCGGAGCGCCTCCGACACGGAACCCAGCCGAGCCTTGGTGATGCGTTGTCGAGGTGCATTTTCCGGTCGTGACAAGCCCGCTGACTGAGTTGCAGATTCGTTTTTGTGGTGTCTAAAAATTCGTTTTTGCGGTGTCGCCATATTCGTTTTTCCGGTGTCCAACCATTCGTTTTCGCGGTGTATACTCTTGTGACATGGCGCAAGAAGGTCGGGTCGATGGATGGTTGGAGGACGTATGCCTGTCAAACCTGAGGGGTACCGCGAGCGAATCGTCGACCGGCAGATCGAGCGGTACCTCAGGTTGTTCGGCGCGGTCGAGGTTGCGGGGACCAAGTGGTGCGGTAAGACGTGGGCGTCCTTGGCGCACGCCGAGAGCGTGACGTATGTCGACCGGGGCGCGAACCTCGACATCGTGACCGCTGATCCCTCCTTTGCGCTCTTGGGGGAACGACCCCACGTGATCGACGAGTGGCAGCGCGTCCCCGCGGTGTGGGACGTCGTGCGCCATGCGGTGGACGACCTCGGCGGCGAGCGCGGGGCCTGGCTGCTCACCGGGTCGAGCACCCCCTGCCTCGACGAGACCTCCCACAGCGGAGCCGGACGCATCGGGCGAATCCGCATGTGGCCCATGTCGCTGCAGGAGTCGGGCGAGTCCACGGGGAAGGTGTCCCTGAAAGGCCTGTTCGAAGGCGAGTTCGAGCCCGCCCAATGCGCGCCCATCCAATGCACGTCTGGCCAATGCGACTCGGCAGGGGGCGGCGTGGCTGAGCTTGCCGAAATCTGCTGCCGCGGCGGATGGCCCGGTACGCTTGGTTTTACGGCGGACGACTCCCTCGTTGTCGTGACGGAGTACCTCGGGGCCCTCTACCGCCAGACCGTCCCGCGCATGGGCGGCAATCCTGAGATTGCGGAACGGCTGATCAGGGCTCTGGCGCGCAACCTGTGCCAGGCGGCGCGGCTCACCACGCTCGCCCAGGACGTCTTCTCTCGCGACGGCGGCGCCGGGGATTCCGGAGGGGCCGGGAGCGCCACTAGTGCTCCGACCGACTGGGAGGAGCGGCAGGTCTCGGAGCATCTCGGCATCCTGAAGCGCGCCTACGTCATCGACGAGGTCCCCGGATGGGCGCCCGCCGCGCGCTCCCCGCAGCGCGTCCGCACGAAGCCGAAGCGCTACTTCGCCGACCCCTCGATTCCCGTCGCCGCGCTCGGCATGTCGCCCCGCTCGCTTCTGGCGGACTGGCAGACGTTCGGCCTCGTGTTCGAGAGCCTCTGCATGCGCGACCTCGCGGTGTACGCTCACGCGCTTCCCCGGCCGGGCATCGAGCCGCTCAGGTACTATCGTGACGATTCCGACCTCGAGGTCGATGCCATCGTGGAGCAGATGGACGGCAGCTGGGGCGCGTTCGAGATCAAGGTGGGCATGGACAAGGTGGACGTCGCCGCCTCGAACCTGCTGCGCCTGCGCGACAAGCTCGCCAAGGACCGCCTCGGCCGCACTCCCGCGCCCGCGTTCCTCGCTGTGCTCGTCGGCGTGGGGGAGGCGGCCTATCGCCGGCTCGACGGTGTCTATGTCATCCCGGTCCGCATGCTCGGGGCGTAAGGGCAACATTTCTGGGGACGGTGCGCCTTCAGACATGCTCCCCCGGACCTGAATTTTCGGAAAAGTGCAAACGCCCAGGTAAATAGCATAGCGTCGAAATTGGTTCGGGAAGGCGTGAAACGCAGGCGTAAAACGACGCATGGCCCCGGTTCGAGATGGGGTCTTGATGTCGATAGCCAGATCAAGCATCAAGATGGGCGCCTATCCCCTCGGCCCCTCGTCGTTTGCTTCGGTTTTCGCCGAGGGCGTGTCTCCGGTGCAGACGAGCAGCATGAGGTCCTTCGAGGAGTGCACACCCACCTTGCCGTAGATGTCGCGCGCGTAGTCTCGCACGGTCCAGCTGCTCAGGCTGAGTTCGGCTGCAATCTCTTGGCGTGTGCACCCCAGAAGCATGAGGTCAAGGATCTCCGCCTCGCGCGCCGTGAGGCCGTGGCGCGTAACCAGCGTGTCGCGCATCCGCTGTGCGCGCTCGTCGAACCCCTCGTTCTCGGGTAGCCGCGCGAGGGTGAAGGTGGACGCGTCGCTGTTCCGGCTCGGGAGCAGGGGGATGAGGAGGAGTACGGAGACGGTGACCGCCAGCAGGATGACGTCGCGCGCGACGTCGGTGCCCCAAAGGGCGTCCGTGCCAACGTAGGCCAGACGTACCAGTGCCTCGGCGACGGCGTAGACGCAGTAGCTCAGGGAGAGGACCTCCCCGAACGGCAGGTGCTGCTCGTGACAGACGTTGATTGAGAAGAGCGACATCACGACACTCACGAGGAACGACGAGCAGATGAAGAGCGGTTGGATGACGCCGGGGGACAGGCGGGAGAGCATGGGCGTTGCCGCCGCCAGGATGCCCACGGCGCACAGAGAGACGCGGACGAGCGCCCCGTATCGCACGCGCCCCAGCCCGCGGTCTGGCTTGCGGTCGGATGCCCGGCGGGTTCTGTCGAGCGCTCTGGCGAGCGCGACCACCAGCAGACAGATGACGAGGGGGAGGACGAAGCCGGCGATCAAAGACCCGCCGGCGGAGGCGCATATCGTGGCGGATGCGCCCTGCAGGATACCAAAGCTCAGGAGCAGCGCGAAGGAGTAGACAGACAGACGAAACGGCCTGGGGTCCGTACCCTCGCGTTCCGTCCACAGCCCGCGTGGCATCTGCGCTCGGCCGGGAATCATCGCGACCTGGCAGACGGCGGCGAAGGCGAACAGGACAAGTGCGGCAACGAGGCAAGCCTCCGCCGTGCCGCCCCCCAGAACAACGGCGAGCCCGGTGCACGCGTGACACGCCGCGCTCAGGGAGATGAACCAGACGACGCAGGCGACTTTCCCGTGTTGCAGGCTTATGGAGAGGAACCCGTCGAGCCATCTGAATATCAGGCAGGCGCCGGCAAACCCGCCGACCGCCACGAGGCACATCTGGCCCACGGGCCATTCCGCAGCCGGCCGGGCACACCAGCTGGCGAGGGTGCAGACGGCCAGAACGACGAGGCAGGTGAGCGAGATGGCCACGCGCGGGAGCTGCGCGAGACGCCTGCCCAACGGCCGTAGTGCTGCCGCCGCGGCTGCAACGGCGATGTAGTACACGCTCTGACACGCGAGCGTCTGCTCGATGCCGACGATGCCGAGGGTGGCGAGCGAGTTTCCAAGGGCTCCCCCGGGGACGGCACAGAGGGCTGCCGTGAGACCCAAGGTTTCCACGATGGTGCGCATGCCGAGCCTCGCCCGTCCCTCCGCCGCTGTCCCTTTGCCCTGTTTGGCCGAGGCGGCTTCCATGCGGTGCTCCGTGCGGCGCCCGTTTCCCATGCCCTCTCCGTTCCCTCGCACTTCCAGAAGGCCGACGACCTTCGCGCGGCCTTTCTCGCGAAATTGCTTCGCGCGACCGTGGCGTAAAACTTTACCACTCTAAAGAAAACCGCAGGTCGAGGTAACCCCTCCCAGGGAAGTGCTGCCTTTCCCGGGTGTCGGGGGGATGGAATGCGGCCGCGCCGAGGTCTCACCATCCTGATCGTCGACCCGTTCGCTTGCGCCTGGCGTCGGTATGGACGGGGCGTTGCGGGTCGTTGGGAGAATCGGAAAGAGAGAAGGGAGCACGATGAGCTTTACGATTTCGCGCAGGGACTTCATGGGAGCAGCCGCCGGTGTGGGCATGCTCGGCATGGGGATGGGCATGGTCGGCGCGGCGTACGCGGACGGGACCTCCGGGACGCTGGACGACGTCGAGGCCAATCTGGGCGCCGACTGCCCCTGGTGCGGCCCCGGTTCCGTGTCCGGGGACTGGAACGGGACGCCCGAGGAGGTCAGGGCCGTGGGCGGCTGCACCATGCCGCTCGACGAGCTCAACCGCCGTCGTCACATGTACGTCGACGCTCAGACCGAGTACACCTGCGAGGACGGCACCGTCATCCCCGCAGTGTATGTCAAGGTGCGCGCCCTCATCAACACCTATGGCAGCGGCGTGGGCTGCACCGTGACCGACCACTCCTTTGACTGGATCATGCAGGAGATGACCGAGGAGCAGGCGCAGGCGTTCATCGACATGCCGTACGGCAAGCGCTTCACTCCCATCGAGTTCGCCGTGACGAGCGGGCGCGAAATCGAGGAGTGCGAGCAGATCTGCGACCACTTCTTCAGCGGCGGCTGGATCGGCCGCGTCGTCAACGACTCCGGCACGTTCTATTATCACGTCCCGGCGGTCCAGGGCTTCGTCGAGTACCACACGCCCGAGATCTACACGGGCAAGACCGGCATTCCCGAGGCGGTGGCGATCAACGGCTCCGACCTGTCGCTCGTCCGCGCCAACGTGGGCACCGGATCGCTTCTCCCGGCTCCGTGCAGCAGGGATGTGGTGAAGGACGGCGACATCTACCCGTACGACGACCTCGAGACCATCTGGTCTGCCAAGAACAAGTTCTCCCTCTCACCGTGCTTCTGCCGGTTCACGGCGGGCGTGAGGGCGGGCACGCTCGACCTGCCCGGATACCCCGATGGTGACTTCGACCTCTCCGACATCGTGTCGGCCGAGTGCGGCGACGACGTCATGACGTGCATGTCGAGCGGCGAGGAGGCCCAGTTCTGGATCGATCACCACGTGGGCCGCGAAATCACCAAGGAGGAGGCGCTCGAGCGCCTGCGCAAGAGCCGCGAGGACGGCTTCATCCTGGAGCACACCTACAGCAAGGAGTGCGACACGATCTGCTCCTGCAAGATCCACTGTTGCACGGTGCTCAAGGGCTGGCTGAAGTACGGTTCGACCGATGTCGAGATGACGCGGAACTGGCTCCGCTACACGCTCGAGTTCACCCCGGACACGTGTGCCAAGTGCGGAGCCTGCGCTGAGCGCTGCCCCATGGAGACGATCACCATGGACGAGGAGACGGGCTACCCGGTGGTGGGCAACTACTGCCTGGCGTGCGGCCAGTGCGCGTACGTATGCCCGACGCAGTCCCGCTGGCTGGTGCGCAAGGACGATGTGCGCCCGCCCTTTGCCGAGGACATCCACGAGGCCGACAACCTCATGGCAGCCGACCGCTTCGAGCGTGGCCTGATCTGGTAACGAGCCCGGTAACGAGCCTGACAACGCGTTCAGAAAGTTGCGCCCCGGACGGCTTGCGGGAATAGGTCCTGCGGGCTGCCGGGGCGCATCCGGGCGGTAGGGAGGGGCGCTTATGCACGAGATGCCGATGGTGCGCGACCTTATTAGAATCGTGCTCGCCGAATGCGAGCCGCGGCACGTGAAGTCGGTCAAGTCGGTCAGCCTGACCATCGGCGAGCTGAACGATGCCGTCGAGGCGTTCGTGGGGGAGTACTTCAGATACTTCGCGCGGGGGACGGTGGCCGAGGGCGCCGAGGTCGTTGTCACGCGCTCGCCCGCGACCCTGCGCTGCCTCGCGTGCGGCGAGATATTCCCCGCGGACGAGGCGACAACGACAGGGGCGGCGAGCGTGGACGCGCATCGTCCGGTACGCACGTGCCCGCGCTGCGGGACGGCGGGGCGTTACACCTTGTTCAGCGGGACCGAGATGACGGTCGACAGCATTGAGGTCGAGGTTTCGGACCCCGAGGTTTTGGATGCATAGGCCGAACAGAAAGAAGGCGTGCGGCTACCGTAGCCTCGGACGGTTCTCCTCCACCCGTGCCGCTTGGGCGGCGTAGCTGCCGTTTGCGGATTCTGGACCGCTTTCGTCCCAATTTCAGCAACTTTTCACCCATTACATGGTGCCGTTCGCTCCATTGTTTCGCTAGAATTTCGCAACAGAATTTCGACGTCGGGACGACTCGGGCGACTCGGGGGGCTGCGCAGAAGCCTCCGCACGTGGAGCCGCGGCGCCGGAGGCCTGCGAGTCCCACGCTCGCGCTCGTAACTGCTCGTAACTGTCCGTTCGGAACAAGGAGGAAAGGTCGCCATGACTGGTGTACCGCTTATCATCGCGTTCGTGATCGCGATTGTGGTCATGATCCTGATGATTTCGAAGTTCAAGATCCATCCGTTCATCTCGATCATGCTCGTCGCGCTCGTGCTCGGCCTCGTGGCCGGCATCCCGCTGGTCGACGGGACAACAGCCGACGGCACGTCCGTCAACGGCATCGTGACCGTCATCGTGAGCGGTTTCTCGGGCGTGTTCACCGGCTCGTGCATCGGCCTCGTCATCATCTTCGGCACCATCGTCGGCGCCGTGCTCGAGGCCACCGGCGGCGCCCTCAAGCTCGCCGACATGATCGTCAAGCTGGTTGGCAAGAAGCACCCCGAGGTCGCCATGGCCCTCATGGGCTGGGTCGTCTCGGTCCCCGTGTTCTGCGACTCGGGCTTCGTCATCCTCAACCCCATCCGTAAGGCTATGGTCCAGCGCACGGCCGCCAGCTCGGTCATGCTCACCGTCGCGCTCTCCTGCGGCCTGTACATCTCGCACGTCTTCATGCCCCCGACCCCCGGCCCCATCGCCGCTGCCGGCACCCTCATGGAGGAGGGCCTTGGCATGGAGAGCGCCGACCTGCTGCTCGTCATGGGCATCGGCGTGTTCGCCTCGATCCTGCCGCTCATCGCGGGCATCATCTTCGCGCGCTTCATCGGCAAGAAGATCAACGCCGAGGACGAGAACGAGTCCAAGGAGGTCACCGAGGAGGCTTACAACCAGCTCGTCGCGACCTACGGCAAGCTCCCCGGCGGCTTTAACACCCTCGCGCCCATCGTCGTGCCCGTCGTCTTCATGGCCCTCGGCACCATCTCGAGCATGGCCGGCTGGACTGGCGTCGTCGACGACATCTGCACCTTCCTGGGCAAGCCCGTCATCGCCCTCGCCTGCGGCGTTGTGTGCTGCGTGATCCAGCTCGGCACCACCGGCAAGCTTGACAAGTTCCACGACCTCGTGCAGGACGCCCTCAAGACCGTCGGCCCGATCATCTTCATCACGGCCGCCGGCTCGGTTCTGGGCAAGGTCATCGCCTCCACTGACCTGGTGAACTTCATCAAGGAGAACGCCGACGTCATGGAGGGCCTGGGCATCCTCTTCCCGTTCCTGCTCGCCGCCATCCTCAAGACCGCGCAGGGCTCGTCCACCGTGGCCATCACCACCACGGCCGGCATCCTCGCCCCGCTCATGGTCTCGCTCGGCTTTGACACGCCCGTCGCGGCCGCCCTGCTCGTCATGGCGATCGGCGCCGGCGCGATGACCGTGTCCCACGCGAACGACTCCTACTTCTGGGTCGTCACGAACTTCGGCGCGATGCAGCCTGAACAGGGCTACAAGACGCAGACCGTGCTGACCGGCATCATGGGCGTCGCCTCCATCATCGACGTCTGGATCGTCTACATGGTCTGCCAGGCCATGGGCCTCTGCTAACGGGGCACCAACCTAGCTCTCAGCCATTGCGGGGCCTTGCACGCGCGGGGCCCCGCTTTTTGCTTAACAAGCAGCCCGAACGCGTCAGCTCGGCTGCGTCAGCTCGAATGGATGCAGCCGAAAGGTTGCGGCGGAAAGGATCCAGCGGTGTACAAGAACTTCCTGATCGTCCCCGACTCGTTCAAGGGCACCATGAGCGCCATCGACGTGTGCCGAATCATGGCCGAGACCCTGCAGGAGCGCTTCCCCGAGGCCCGGATCAACACCATCCCCATGGCCGACGGCGGCGAGGGCACGGTGGACGCCTTCCTGGCGGCGAACCCCGGCGAGCGCATCACCTGCGAGGTGTGCGGCCCCTACCGCGAGCCCGTCGAGGGCTTCTACGGCATGCTCGAGGACGGGACGGCCGTCATCGAGATGGCCGCGGCCGCCGGTCTGCCGCTCGTGGGCCAGAACCGCCGCGCCGACAAGACCACGACGTTCGGCGTGGGCCAGCTGCTGCTCGACGCCCTGAACCGCGGCGCCAAGAGGGTCATCATGGGCCTGGGCGGCAGCGCCACCAACGAGGGCGGCGTGGGCATGGCGGCGGCGTGCGGCGTGAAGTTCTACGACGCGACCGGCTCGGAGTTCCTGCCGGTGGGCGGCACGCTCTCCCACATCGCGCGCATCGACGTGAGCGGCATGAACCCGCTGGTCAAGGGCGTCGAGATCATCACGATGTGCGACATCGACAACCCCCTGTGCGGCATCACCGGGGCGAGCGCGATCTTCGGCCCGCAGAAGGGCGCGACGCCCGAGCAGGTGGGCATGCTCGACGCGGGGCTCGCGCACCTCGCCGCCGTCATCAAGCGCGACCTGGGCGTGGACGTGCTCACCCTCCCGGGCGGCGGCGCGGCGGGCGGCATGGGCGCCGGCATGGTGGCGTTCTTTGGCTCGCGGCTGCAGATGGGCACCCAGACGGTGCTCGACACCGCGCACTTCGACGACCTCGTGCAGGACGCCGACCTCGTCTTCTCCGGCGAGGGCTGCTTCGACGCGCAGTCGCTGCACGGCAAGGTGGTCGTGGGCGTGGCGAGCCGCTGCAAGGCCGCCCGGACCCCGCTCATCGCGGTGGCGGGCGTCATCGACGACACCGTGGTGCCCTCCGCGGCCGAGGCGGGCGTGAGCCACATCGTCTGCATCAACCGCACCGGCGTGCCGCTCGAGGTGGCCATCAAGCACCCGCGCTCCAACCTCGCCCACACCATGGGCCTGCTCTCGGAGCTGCTCGCGACCGAGGAGGAGAGCGAGCTGCCGGCCCGCGTCCACCTGCACTCGCAGGGGAGGGCGGCGGAGTAGAGGGGCGCGAGGGAGTTCCTCGCACAATTGCTCAGTATCTAATCCTCACGCAAAAGGGAGGCGGCGCGCGTCCACCAGGACGTCTCGCGTCGCCTCCCTTGTCTTACGCGGGCACTCCGCCACGCGCTCGGCCGTTCGCCGTGCTACAGCCTGTGCGTTCTACTCGCGCGCCTTGCTCGTTCCCGCCTTACGCCTCGTCGCCCGAGAGGAACTTGCCCACCAGGTAGCCAAAGGTGCAGTTGCGGGTGTGCGAGAGGCAGTTCAGGTTGTGCGGATAGGTGTTGTTGAACATACCGCCCGAGGTGAGGCCCACGGCGAAGAGGCCGGGGATGGGGGCGAAGTCGCTGTTCAGGACGCGCGAATGGATGTCGACCTGCAGGCCGCCGGCCGTCGAGAGGGCCTCGGCGCCCTCGAGGTTCGCGTAGAAGGGCGGCGTGTCGATCTTGGCCATCATGCTGCCGGGGAAGCGGAAGTCGGTGTCCTCGCCGGCGTCGCACATCTCGTTCCAGTGCTCGATGGTCGCCACGAAGGCGTCGGCGGGCACGCCCATGAGGCCGGCGAGCTCCTCAAGCGTGTCGGCGACAAGGGCGTTTCCGCTGGTAGCGGCCCCAACCCAGACCTCCTTGGGACCGTAGCACGAGCTGGAGGGCGTCCAGATGGCGTCGATCTTGTCGGCGATGGCGCCGTCGACGATGTAGTAGTCGCACGCGCCGGGCTGAGCCTGGATGGCGCACGCGAGGTGGTTGTAGGGCTCGTACTCGGGCGTGAAGCGCTTGCCGAGCTTGTTGACGCGCAGGTAGGGCATGAGCTGCATGGGGTCGAGCATGAGCGGGTGCGGGTACTCGTCCTCGATGCCGCCGATTGCCACGGCCATCTCGTGCCCGTCGCCGGTGTTGCCGTTGGAGGGGCTCATCCAGCCGCAGAGCGCCAGGTCGCGCGGACGGCAGCAGCGCTGGAGCTTCTCGAGGTTGAAGCCGTAGCCGCCGGTCGCGAGCACCACGCCCTTGGCGCAGTTGTACTTCTCGTAGCCGGCCTCGCTCTTCACGATGACGCCGGTCACGGCGCCCGACTCGTCGGTCACGAGCTGGCACGCGGGGCACTCATAGCGGATCTCGGCGCCCGCCTCGGTGATGAGCTGGGGGAGCAGCTCGGCCAGCTCGGCGGCGGTGAAGGGCAGGTTGAAGCTCGTGTTCCACGAACGGGACAGACCGGTGGAGTCGGCCTGGTCGCGGAAGTCGGGGAAGTCGCCCGTGGCGTTGAACGTGAGCGGGAAGTCGTCCTCGGTCTTGCCGCCGGCCTGCATGAGGTGGTCGACGTACCAGTCCACGGCCTCGCCGTTGCACTCGAGGTAGCGGTTGTACAGGTCGAAGTTGCCGCGGAAGCCGCAGTCGACCATCGCGTCGTGCAGCCACTCCTTCTTGTCGAACTCGACGCCCCAGTGCTTGTGGATCTTGGAGTCGGTGCCGCCCAGCGTCGCGGAGCAGTAGTTGGCGAAGGCGCGCTTCTCGACGGCGACGGTCTTGAGACCGTGGTCGGCGCACGAGAGGGCCGCGGCGTCGCCGGCGGGGCCGAGGCCGCAGACCACGACGTCGACGTCGTAGGTGGCGACGATCTGGTCGTCGGAGATGGGCTCGGCGACAAAGGCGATCTCGCCCTCGCCCGCGGCGCACGGGGCGAAGAGGTTGGGGTCGTTCGTGGGATAGTTGGCGCCCGCGGTGCCGGCTGCCTGGTTCTCGGCGGCGAGCGAACCCTCGGCGTGCGGCTTGCTCGCGTCGGCGTTCTCGTCGGCCAGCGCGACGCCCGCCATGCCGGCGGCTGCGGCGAACGCGGCGGACGCGCCGGCGGCGGTGATGAACGTGCGGCGGTTCATGGCCTCGCGGGCGAGTTCGGGATAGGTCTTGCTCTCGGAAGCGCTCATGGAAGTGACCCCCTTGACTGTTTGGCGGGCGACCGTTTTGCCGCCCGGTACCTCCCATGGTGCCCCACCGCCGTCCCCAAAAGCATCTCACCAAATGGTAGAGACGAACTGACGATTGACGTTTACGCAGGTAGACCGCAAGGAGTATCCTTGGAGGATACGCGACGGCAGGGGTGCGCGACCGAGGGGAGGGGACCGGCTGATGGCGGTGTGGGGACGGCGCGCCTCGGCGGCGTGCACGGCGGTGGGCGCGGCGTGCTTGTGGGCGTGGGGCTACACGGCCAACCTGAGCACGGCGCTCTTTCCCGTGGCCGACGTGGTCGACAGCATCGGAATCGAGTTCGCCTACTACACCTCGCAGCTCACGCTCGCCGTGCTCGCCCTCGCGGTCGCGCTTGTCCTGCGGCGCCGCCACCGCGGGCTGCCTCCCGCCGCCGTCGTGGGGTCGGGCGTCGCCCTGGGAGCGGCGTCGGCCCTCGTCTCGCTCCTCATGCGCGTGCCGGGGGCGCCGGTCGCGGCGGTGATGGCGTGCGGCGTGGTCTACGGGGCAGCGGCATTTGTGCTCACGGTCGCCTGGGGCGCGCGCTTCTCGCTCGGGTCGCGCGCCACGCGGAGGGTCGTGCTGCTGTCGTTCCTGCTCGGCTATGCCATCTACCTGGGGTCTCTCAATCTTTCTGGAGGAGTCGCGACCGCGCTCGCCTGCGCGCTGCCCGTCGTCTCGGCCCTGCTGTGGCTGCTCGACTCGTGGCGCCGCCACCTGCTGACCGCCGAGGTCTGGCCGGCACGTCCCACGGTGCATGCGGGTGCCGACGTCTCGCTGCTCGGCGAGGCCTCGGCTGGCTCGGTGGACTCGGGGCTGCTGCCGTGGCGCACCATCGGGCTCTTCGCCGTGACCGCGCTGGTGGGCAACTTCGTCTCGTCGTTCCTGATGGGGTCTACGTACCAGGGCGCCGCCGTCATCTTTCCCGGGGCGTTCCTCGTGTGCTTCTGCATCACGCTCGCCGCGCTCGTGCTGCTGGGGACCGGCGAGGCGCGGCTCTCGGCGGAGCGCCTCTACCGCTACTGCCTGCCGTTCGCTGTGCTCGGCATGCTGCTCCTGATTGTGCTGCCGGGAGGGGGCGCGAGCCTCTCGGGGTCCCTCGTGGTGGGGGCGAGCATGTTTCTGCAGGTAGTCGTGGTGCTCAAGGTGACCGAGGCTACGCAGGAGACGGGCATTTCGCCGCTGCTCTCGTTCGGTGTGGGGCAGGGCCTCGTGGGCGGTGTCGTGTTCCTGGGCAACGTGCTGGGACGCACGGCGAGCGGTCTGCCGGGCGGGCTCCCGAGCGGCGTCCCGGGGGCGGAGGAGACCTGGCTGCCTGCGGTGTGCGCCGCCGGCGTGTTCATTCTGTTCTACCTGCTCGTCATGGCGACCGACGACCTGGCGGCACGCCTTCTGACGACCGACGGGGACGGCGCGTGCAGAGAGGGCGACGCGGACGGTGCATCGGAGACGACGTGCGCGATGACTGCTGGCGGCGCGGCGACTCCCGGGACGACGTCGGGCGCTGCCCACGGTGTCGGTCGCATCGCGAGCGACGCAGACCTCCTCAACACCTTCGCCGACCGGCACGGCCTCACGCCGCGCGAGGCCCAGGTGTGCGCCTATCTCGTGCAGGGCCGCAGCCTGCCGTTCATCGCCGAGCAGCTCTATGTGACCGCCGGCACCGCGAAGACCCACGCGCTCCACATCTACCGCAAGGCGGGCGTCGGCAGCAAGCAGGAACTCATCAGCCTTTACGAGCGCGAGATCAAGCGCGAAAGCGCGGAAGGGTAGGGATCGAGAGCCATGAGAACTCAGCTGGAGACGAGGATGCTTGTGGTGTACGCGCTCGACGCCATGCTCGAGGACACGCCGTACGGACGCATCACCGTGTCGGCCCTCTGCGAGCGGGTGGGCATCTCGCGCGCGGCGTTCTACCGGTACTTCCCCACGCTCAACGACGTGCCCAACTGGCTGTGGTGCCACATCCTCGAGGGGTCGCTCTGCCAGATCGGGCCCGAGTGCTCGTTCTACGAGGGGCATCTGCGCTGCTTCGAGCACCTGCTGAGCTGGCGGGACTTCTTCGGCAAGGTGTTCCGCGACGAGGGCGTGGACAGCCCCGTGAAGCTCACCTGCCGCTCGGTGCTCGACCTCTACATGGAGACGGCCGCGAGGAACGAGACGGAGGGGACCGGCTCGGCCGAGCTTCTCCAGGTGGAGTTCTACAACGAGGGAGCCTCCGCCATGACGCGCAGGTGGGCCGTCGGCGGCATGCGCGAGAGCCCGCGCGAGATGGCCGCCTGCTTCGACTCGATCGCCCCCGCCCACCTCAAGCGGATGCTCCGCGCGAGGTAGGGGAGCGGGGGGGTGGATGGTTGAGCCTCAAAGCGGGATAATGCGGGGCCGGCGGTGCGCACTGGGATTGGTAGCGCACATCGGCGGCGCAACCGACACGACCGGGACTCGGAGGGCTCATGAACACACGCGACCTGATGGCGTTCAAAACCGTGTACGAGCTGGGCAGCATCGCGCGCGCCGCCAAGACGCTCTACATATCGCCGCAGGGGTTGTCCAAAACAATCGCCCGCCTTGAGGCCGAGCTGGGCTACGGTCTGTTCACGCGTACGACGTACGGGGTCGAGCCCACGGACGCCGCGCGCGTGCTGTACCCTCGCGCCGGCGAGATTTCGGGGCTGCTCGACGCTGTCGCCCGCGACATGGCGCGGTCGGCGCAGAGAGCCTCGGTGCGCGTCGCCGCGTCGAGCGGGTATTTCACGCGCTTCG
>CAYMHQ010000058.1:0-13890 GCA_964390275.1 uncultured Coriobacteriaceae bacterium | reverse complement strand
TCCTCGATTGCGCGTGCTTTTTGTGCTGTGGCCCCTCGGCGAAACGATGTTGGGCAACATCCTGAAAGATGGGTACAATAGCCCGGTAAAATCCGGGGGCGCCGGGACCGGGTTCGACAGGACGTCGCCGCAGGAAGAGGCGCCGCCCCGCCGGCTCGCGAAGGTCTCCGGCCTCGGGAAGCATCGGAAAGGTTATCGGGACCACAGCATCATCGGCCGCCGCCCACACGCCGCGACGCACGCGCGACACCATAGGGGCGGGCAGACGCCGATGTGGAAGGACGCATCGATTATGGCTGAGCAAACCAAACTGCGCGCCGCCGGCGAAAAGGCGATCTCGCTCGTCCGCGCCATCGGTCAGGACGCCACCCTGTGCATGCGCTCGACGAGCGACAAGTCGACGTGCCAGGCGTGCATGGACATCTGCCCCGGCCACGCGATCAGGCTGCCCAAGTCGTCGGAGACCAAGGGCGGCGTCAAGCTCACCGTGAGCAAGGGCTTCTGCGTCGACTGCGGCCTGTGCGCCACGGTGTGCCCCACCTCCTCGATGATCGTGCTCGAGCCCACGCCGCGCCACCTGCGCCACCTGCTCAAGCGCGCGCAGAAGGCCGCCGGCGGCAGCGGGCGCCACGTCTACCTCACCTGCATCGAGACCGGCCTCGCCAAGGAGAGCCCCTCGGTGGTCGAGGTCCCCTGCCTGGGCGCGCTCACCAAGGAGACCTGGGCCTCGCTCATGCTCGACTTCCCCAACCTCGCCGTCTACCTGCCGGGCGACCTGTGCCCGCGCTGCAAGGCCAAGGCGGCCGAGGAGATCATCGTCAACGCAGTCGTCGACGCCCAGGAGATCGTGGGGGCCGAGATGCCGCTCGTCGAGATGCGCCGCGAGCTCGACTTCACCGACTCCAAGGGCAACATCCCCAAGGACGGCGACGACATGTTCTCCGACATCGGCAGCGGGTTCGGCGACATCGCGCGCGACCTCATCAACGGCGAGGGTGAGGACCTGACCGAGGAGGAGCGCGGCAACAAGGACATGAAGCAGTCGCGCATCCGCGTCCGCAAGGAGATCACGCCCGCCGAGGGCGAGGAGACCCCGGGCCTCAAGGGCGGCGACGGGCTGAGCGGCACCCTCACCGTGCCCCGCGCCACGATTCTCGACGCCGTCATGCGCTTCCCCCAGATCGCGCCGCGCGTCACGTTCCGCCACGTCACCGTCGACGCGTCCAAACTCAAGGCTGACGAGACCGCGGCCCAGGTGGCGCTCGAGAACGGCGACGTCGAGGCCGCGACCGCGGCAGCCAAGGCCGACCCGCGCGACGCGCTCGTCGAGATTTGCCCGCTCGGCGCGCTGCACAAGACCGAGGACGGCGGCATCCGCTGCGAGCCGCTCGTCTGCACCATGTGCGGCCTGTGCAAGGAGGCCTTCCCCGAGGCCGTGGAGCCCGCCACGACCTGCGCGGCGGACCTGCTCCTCAAGCAGGTCGAGCCCAAGGAGCCGGCGGCCGAGGAGTAGCGGGGCGCGGCAGAGCCCGGCCCGGAACCCGGCCAGGCGCACGGGCCTTCGACAGACGAGGATGATTATGAGACCCCGCGAGCGGAACAGGAACCCGCCCGCGGGGTCTTTGCGTAGGCGTGCGGCCGGTCCGCAGAAGGCCACGCACGACTCGCGCAAAACGTGTGGAGGTTTCACTAGCTCATCTTATCTACATTGTCAAGGTGCGATTTGGGATTTAAACTAGCCAAGTTTGCTTTAATACGCCTTCACATTCCCACCGGGTTCCGTCCAGACCCCTTGCGAATCTGCTCCGTGGCTTGCACGTGCGTATCGAAGCAACAGACACATTGACCGAATCGTGCTTCGCAAACCAACGACAGATTTTGCAAGGAGAAAACGCTATATGGCATCTTTTGAAGAACTCGGCCTCGGCGAGAGGGTCATGTCTGCTGTGCGCCAGATGGGCTACACGGAGCCGACCCCCGTTCAGGAGCAGGCCATCCCGCTCGTGCTCGAAGGCCACGACGTCCTTGCCGCCGCTCAGACCGGCACCGGCAAGACCGCCGCTTTCACCCTCCCCGTCCTCGACAAGCTCGGCCACTACGAGCGCGGCCACGGACCCCTCTGCCTTGTCATCACCCCCACGCGCGAGCTCGCCCAGCAGATCGACGACGTCATGCGCACCGTCGGCCGCAAGACCGGCCACTACGTGCTCACCGTCGTCGGCGGCGTGAGCTACAACCCGCAGATCAACGGCCTGCGCCGCGGCGTCGACGTGCTCGTCGCGACCCCCGGCCGCCTGCTCGACCTCTATGACAACGGCGCCCTCCAGCTCGACGACATCCAGGTGCTCGTCATCGACGAGGCCGACCGTATGCTCGACATGGGCTTCTGGCCCGACGTCAAGCAGATCATCGACGCCCTGCCCGAGGAGCGCCAGACGCTGCTCTTCTCGGCGACCCTCGACGACTCCGTCATGAGGACCATCGGCGGCGAGGTCAAGGACCCCAAGTTCATCGAGATCGCCCACAAGGGCACCGCGGCCGAGACCGTCGAGCAGTTCCTCATCCCCGTCTCGCAGAACCAGAAGACCGACCTCCTCGAGTACATCCTCGACGAGAAGGGCGCCGAGCGCGTCATCATCTTCACCCGCACCAAGGCCCGCGCCGAGATTCTCGCCGAGCGCCTGAACCGCGAGGGCTTCAGCGCCGAGGCCATCCACGGCGACCGTTCGCAGAACCAGCGCAGCAAGGCGCTCCGCCTGTTCCGCGAGGGCCGCGTGGACATCATCGTCGCGACCGACGTCCTCGCCCGCGGCATCGACGTGAGCGACGTCGACCACGTCATCAACTACGACGTGCCGATGGACCCCGAGGACTACATCCACCGCATCGGCCGTACGGGCCGCGCCGGCGAGGAAGGCTACTCGATCACGTTCGTGACGCGCGACGAGGTCGGCGACATGTACGACATCGAGTACCTCATGAAGCGCACCGTCAACGAGATGGAGGTCGAGGGCTTCGACTTCGACGACAGGCGCCCCGAGCTCGACCCCGATCGCGACCCCACCGTTCGTCCCCGCTCCGGCGGCCGTGGACGCGGGCGCGGCGGTCGTGGCGGCGGTCGTGGTCGCGGCGGGCGCGGCGAGCGCTTCGAGCGCGGCGAGCGTCGCGAGCGCGACTCGTTCGACCGCGGCGGGCGCGGCCGTCACTCCGACGACGGCAACTGGGAGCGCACCGAGCGCAGCGAGCGCCGCATCGAGCGCATCGCCCGCGACGAGGCCATCCTCACCGGTGACACCCCCGCCCCTCGCAACGACGAGGGCGCCGCTCCTGCTCCCGCACCCGTGGAGAAGGTCGCTGCTCCCGTGGCCGAGGGCGCGGAGAACACGAACCCCCGTGCCGGCATGACCGCCGAGGAGCGTCGCGAGGCCCGCATCGCCGAGCGCAACCGCAAGAACGCCGAGTTCGACCGTCGCGACCGCGAGGAGCGCGCCGCCCAGGTCCGCGAGCGCATCGACCGCGAGGATCGTCGCGGCGGGCGCGGCGGGTACCGTGGCGACCGCGACTTTGGCGGACGCGGCGGGCGTGGCGGCTATCGCGGCGACCGTGACGACCGCGGGTACGGCGACCGCGGCGGCTACCGCGGGGATCGCGGCGGGTACCGCGGTGACCGCGACGACCGTGGCGGCTATCGTGACGACCGCGGCGGGTACCGTGGCGGCAGGGACGACCGCGGCTACGGCGATCGCGGCGGCTACCGTGACGACCGTGGTGACCGCGGCGGCGACCGCGGGTACGGCGAGCGCCGCGACGGGCACCGCGAGGACCGCTACGGCCGCAGCGAAGGCGGCAGGAGCGGCGGCTACCCCAAGGCGAAGGGCGGCACCTCCCCGAAGGAGTACGGCATGTCCCGCATGCGCAAGCCGGGCGATCACGGGAACAAGTAACGTCCGTCCCCTCGCGTCTGTTCGTCCCCTCGCGGGGCAGGTCATAGCACGGCTTGGCATGTAAGGCGATTCCAAAGGCCCCGGGCACACAGTCCGGGGCCTTTTTCTATGCGCCGCCGGAACGCCCCCGGCAGCCGGGACCAGTACCGGGACCAGTGGGGCCCTCCGCGAGGATCTCCAGAAAGAGCGCGTCCAGGGCGTCTCCGGGGACGACGGGGTCGCGAGGCATGGCCTCGGCGACCGCTTCGAGCTCGGCGAACGTGTCCACGATCCACCCGTTGAGCACGTCGACGCGCGGGCCCGTCCCCACCTCGTCCGAGGACACCTTGGCCCTGAGCACCTCCGCGACGGCAAGGACGACCTCGGCCTCCCCGGGCATGCGCAGCTCCGCCGCGACCAGTTCGTCGAAGGCGACCGGGGGCCGGGTGCGGCGCTCGCCGATCCAGCGCGCCGAGAGGAGCGCCCGCACCACGTAGAGGTACTTCTTGAGGCGGACCTCCTCCCCCTCCAGAAACCCCCGGTAGTTGTTGCGCGCCATGTGCCGGTAATGGTTCAGCTCGTGGCGGGGCGCGAAATAGCACGCGCACTCCTCCGAGAGCCGGCCGAGCCACGGGGTCGACCGGTAGACGACGGGGGACGCGAGCCATTCGAGCGCCGTGGGGTTGGAATTCTGGGCGAGCCGCAGGAACTTGCGCAGGTCCCAGCCGTTCACATCGAGCGTCTCGTCGCAGCGCCACTCGATGACGTCGCGCCCCTCGTGCAGGCGGAGATACCAGTCGCGGGGATGCGCGTAGACGAACCGCACGTCGTAGTCGCTGTTCGGCGACGCGAACCCCCACACCCTGCTGCCCGACTCCACGGCGAACAGGACCCGCACCCCCTTCTCGCGCTCCACGGCGTCGAGCTGGGCCTGGATCTCGTCGGCAATCGTCCCGGTCGCGCCGGCTGCGCCTTCCACACCGCCCGCGCCTGCCGCGCCGACGGCTTCGACCGCACTCGCTTCACCCATGTGCCACCTCCGTTTGAATGTTGCCCCCGTTTAGGCCGGCGAGACCCGATCTGGACAGGAGTCCACCCCATCGCTCGTCCCGCGTTCGGGACAGGCCGTCACTCCTCCGGCTTCGGCTTGGGTTTCGGCGGCGGGAGCAGGGTGAGAAAGATCAACTCGTCCATGTCGTCGGGGGCGTCGTCGCGCGGTCGCGGGCGCGGGCGGGAGGCGGACGTAGGCCCGGTTTTTGGCGCCGGCTCGGCCTTGCCGCGGGGCGACGACTCGCGGGGCAGACCCTCCTCCTCGATGTCGATCGTGGCGTCGATTGTGGCACTCACTCGAACACGCATATGCTACCGCCTTCCGTATGTCATCGCCTTCCGCTCCTACGGCTTCCCCGGTGCCTAGTACATCGCCGGGGAGCCCGCCATCGACGGGCGCCGTGGGAGCGCCGGGCGGGCAGGGCGGGCGGGACCCGTCTTGAGGTAGTCGCCGAGCTCCCTCCCGCGCGCCGCCATGATGGGGCAGCGCATCTCCTCGGGGTCGGTGCACATGAGGTCGTGCATCGCGTCGCCGAGGTAGCCCTCCTCGTAGTCGAAGGCCGCGTTCGCGAAGATGATCTGCTGCCCGTCGCCGAGGGGCATCCCGGTGCTCGTCTCCGTCTGCTCGAACTGGTAGAGCGGCAGGCCCCTGCCTTGGACGTCGCCGTCGGTTATGTAGACGAGCACGGTGTCGGGAACGACGCCGCGCCGCACCTCGGAGAAGAAGGCACGCGCGTCGAGCCGCGAGGCGCAGTAACGCGCCTGGCGCGGGTTCACCCGCTCGGACGCCCGGCGCATCTCGATCAGGTACCGCCTGCCCTGGTCGTCCTGCGCCTTCACGTCGATCTTGACATGTCTGACGTCGGGCTCCGTGAGCTCGAAGCCCACGTCGACGCCGGTCACGTGCAGGTCGGGCTTCTCGGTCACCGCACGCAGGACCATCTCCGCGCACTCCGCCTGACCCGCGAAGAACATGCCCATGCGCTCGTCGTCCATGAGCGCCCGGGACGGCGCGACGACGCCCGCCGCGTCCTCCTCCAGCGCCGCGCCTTCACGCTCCGCATCATCCTGCGGCGTGGCGTCTTGCGTCAGGTCCTCCCCCGCCGTGTCCTCTCGGGCCATGCCGACCGTCTGACGCTCCTCCATGTGACGCTCCTTTCGAATCGCCTGTCGTTGGGGCGCCATGATACTCAGGCGGATCGGGGCCACTCTAACAAAGCTCTAACAAACGGCTAACAAATTGCTGAGAAGATTGATATGACGCGAACGCCCAGCTCAGCCCGGGTGTGCCCTTCCGGCCTCCACAAAGAGACCATCGAACGCACGCTGTTTTGTTAGAGTGTGTCATTCACAAAGCGCACATATGAATCGGCCCGACACTCGCCGACTCCACGAACCCTCCGCAACCGGGCGGAAACCTCACTGTTCGCTGAGTCGCTCAGCAGGATGCGCCAAGCTCCCTGCGCCTTGCCGCACCACGCGCCCGCGGCCCCGCATACCCACAGCCCCCGCAGCCATCCCCGCCGCCCCGCGATTATGTTCCGACGGTGACGCGTCCGCCAAAGGCCGGGAGAACCGGGCGGGAGCGGGGCGCGGACGATATCATGGGAGGTCCGACCCGAGACCCTTCGGCCGCGGCAGCGAACCCGAGCGCACAGGAGCCAAGCCCATGACCCTCAGAGACACGATCCAGATCGAGGCGACCTCCCAGGCAGCCTTCACCAAAGGGCAGGCCATGGCGTCAAGGGACGTCTCGGGCTTCACGGTCAGCCATGAAACCGACAGGGTCGTGACGCTCTCGGCCGACGTACAGGCGTCGGGCGAGGCGCCCTATTACTCGGAGGTCACCATCGACCTCGTCGCCGGCGACATCGACGACTACTACTGCGAGTGCCCGGCGTACGACAGGTACGGGGGCATGTGCAAGCACTGCGTCGCCCTCGCCCTGCACTACTACAGCACCCAGTCCTACCTCGCCGACCACTCGAAGGCTTTGAAGGCCGCGGCGGACGAGGCGCTGAGCGGGAGCTCGGCCGGCACGCCGGGCGGCACGTCGTACGCATCCCCGAGCTATTCGTCCCCCAGCTATTCCTCCAGCTATTCCCCCTCGTATTCCTCCTCGTCAATGTTCTCGTCGCGGCTCACGCCGCCCAAGCCGCAGCCGCCGGTCACGAGTACCCAGATCAAGACGGCGTTCCAGGCGCTCACCGCCGACAAGCTGAGCGCCGCGGCGGCCTCGCAGCATGCGCGCGACCAGCTGCTCGACAGGTCGGCCGAGCCCGTCGAGCTCCTGGCGACCATCGGGTGCTCGAACTCCTCGTACTACTACTCCAGGACCTACCTCACGCGGACGCTCAAGCTCAAGGTGCGGCGCGGCAAGGTCTCCTACGTCGTCAAGAACATGAGCGCCCTGGTGCAGGCCTACGAGACGGGCACCGAGCTGAGCTACGGCAAGAACCTCTCGTTCGTCCACACGCCCGCCGCGTTCACCGAGCGCGCCCAGGCCATCATGGGCATCGTGCGGCGCATCGTGCACAGCCAGCATGCGTTCTTCATGTCCCGCGACCGGTACTGGGACGCCGGCAGGGGGACGGACATCAAGGAGCTCCCGCTCTCCTCGGCCGACCTCATCGAGGTCCTCGACACGCTGATGGGGACGTCGTTCGCCTTCGACCCCACACCGCCCTCGTCCGGCTACTCCTTCACCCCGCCGCAGCGGACCCTGGAGGTCGTGGAGGGCGACCCCGAGATCGAGGTGGCCATCGAGAAGAACGCCCTGGGCGGATACGACCTCAAGTTCCCCTCCCAGCTCGAGTGCTTCACGGCGGACGGCCGCCTCTACCTGCTCGACGACAGCCGGGCGTGGAAGTGCGGCGAGGAGTTCGCGGCGCAGGCGGCCACGCTCTTCGACGCGCTCCTGCCGGTCGAGCGCAGCGGACTCCACGTCGCCGACGAGGACCTGGGGGACTTCTGCCGGACCGTCCTGCCCGTGCTCCGCGCGCGGACGACCCTCAAGGCGCCGGACGACATCACCAAGCTCGTGCCGCCCGACCCGGAGTTCTACTTCTCGATCGGCCTGGAGGGCGGCGAGGTCTTCTGCCGGGCGACCGTGGCGTACGCGGACAGGAACGTGGGCCTCTTCGAGCCTCAGCGCCCGGGCCAGCCGTCGCGCGACCTCGCGAGGGAGTACCAGGCGCAGGACGTGGTGGACGCGTACTTCCCCGGCGGCACCGAGACCCTCCCGAGCTTCGAGGAGGGCGACGACGAGCAGCTCTACCTGCTGCTCACCGAGGGCCTGCGCGAGCTCTCGGCCCTGGGCGAGGTGATGCTGAGCGAGCGCCTGAGCTCCATCGCGGTGCGCGAGAGCCCCCAGGTCAAGATCAGCGCGGCGGTGCGGAGCGGCCTGCTCGACATCGAGGTCAGCTCGAGCGAGCTCTCGGCGGCCGACCTCGCCGCGTACCTCGCCTCCTACAAGCGCAAGCAGCGCTACCTGCGCCTCTCGGACGGCGACATCATCAGGCTCGACGGCAGCGTCCGCGCGCTCAACGACCTCGCGGAGGGCCTGGGCGTCGACGCGGAGGAGCTCGTGAACGGCGTGGGCAACCTGCCCACGAACCGCACGCTCTACGTGGATGCGCTCCTCAAGAAGGCCTCGGGCGTGCGCCTCGACCGCAACGACGCCTTCCGCGCCATCGTGCGCGACTTCGACACGTTCAGCGACGCCGACTTCGAGGTGCCGGCCTCGCTCGCCGACGTGCTGCGCCCCTACCAGGACGAGGGCTTCCGCTGGCTCGAGACGCTCGAGCGGTTCGGGTTCGGCGGCATCCTCGCCGACGACATGGGCCTCGGCAAGACGCTCCAGATGATCGCGCACATCCTCGCGCGCAAGGAGGCCGGCGACAAGGGGCCCACCCTCATCGTGGCGCCCGCGTCGCTCGTGTACAACTGGATGGCCGAGCTCGAGCGGTTCGCCCCGCAGCTCGACGCCGTCGCCGTGCTGGGGACCAAGAAGCAGCGCGGGCTCATCATCGCCTCCTCGGCCGAGCACGACGTGCTCGTCACCTCGTACGACCTCATGAAGCGCGACGTGGAGGCCTACACCGAGCAGTCCTACGCCCGCGCGGTCCTCGACGAGGCGCAGTACATCAAGACACCCACGACCCAGGCCGCCAAGGCCGCGAAGTGCCTGCCGGCGCACGTGCGGTTCGCCCTCACGGGCACGCCCATGGAGAACCGCGTCGCCGAGCTGTGGAGCATCTTCGACTTCCTGATGCCGGGGCTGCTCGGCACCCGCGAGTCGTTCTCGAAGCGCATCGAGGGACCGGTCGAGAACCGCGAGGAGGGGGCCGCCGAGCGTCTGCGGTGCATGGTGTCGCCGTTCATCCTGCGCAGGCTCAAGGGCGACGTCCTGGCCGAGCTCCCCGAGAAGAACGAGAGCGTGGTGTACGCGCGCATGACCGGCGAGCAGGACAAGCTCTACAAGGCGAACCAGGACCGCCTCGCGATGCAGCTCGCGCACGAGCTGCCCGACGAGTTCAAGAAGAACAAGCTCCAGGTGCTGGCCGAGCTCACCAAGCTGCGGCAGATCTGCTGCGACCCGCACCTCTACTACGAGAACTACGAGGGCGACAGCGCCAAGCTCGAGACGTGCATGGAGCTGGTGAAGAACGCGCTCGACGCCGGGCACAGGATCCTGCTGTTCTCGCAGTTCACGACGATGCTCGACATCATCGCCAAGCGCCTCACGGCCGAAAAGGTGGGCTGGTTCATGCTCACCGGCTCCACGAGCAAGGAGGAGCGCGCCCGGCTCGTCGAGGCGTTCCAGGCGGGACAGGCGCCCGTGTTCCTCATCTCGCTCAAGGCCGGCGGCGTGGGCCTCAACCTCACCGCGGCCGACGTGGTCATCCACTACGACCCCTGGTGGAACGTCGCCGCGCAGAACCAGGCGACCGACCGCGCCCACCGCATAGGCCAGACGCGCGACGTGAGCGTGTTCAAGCTCATCGCGAAGGACACGATCGAGGAGCGCATCGTGAAGCTGCAGGAGAGCAAGCGCGACCTGGCCGAGAGTGTGCTGGGCGGCGAGGGCATCGGCTCCGCCTCGCTCTCGAAGGACGACATCATGGCGCTGCTCGGGGCGCAGGAGGGGTAGCGAGCCGCCGGCCGGGCACGCGGGGCGCGACCAGGGACGCGAACGAGAGACGCCGCCGGGGGGCACGATGCCTCCCGGCGGCGTCTTCGCTTGGCGGCCATCCCCCGCGCGCCGCTACTCCTCGTCTGCCCCGCCGAGCACCTCGAGCAGGGCGAGCGCCGCAGGGAGCAGCTCCTCCTTGCCGCTGCGGAAGGGGTAGTTCACCTTCTTCGTCTTGGGGAACACCTGGGCACCCTTCGCGCGCCACGCCTTGTGGACGGCCTCGGGCACCTCGACGTTCGCGAGGGTGATCTTGCCGGTCGCGTACCCCACGTTCGTGATCCCCAGGCGGTCGGCGCGGATGCGCACCCGCGCGCGGTCGAACAGGTTGCGCGCGGCCTCGGGCAGCTCGCCAAAGCGCTCGGCGGTCTCCTTCTGCAGCTCGTCGACCGTGGCGAGGTCGCTCGCGGCCGCGAGCTTGCGGTAGAGCAGCACGCGCCGGTCCACGTCGGGCAGGTACTCCTCGGAGAAGTAGTAGTCGGCCGGAAGGTTGATGGACACGGCGGACTCGGCCGTCTCGGGCTCCTCGCCGCGCGCCTCGAGCACCGCCTGGCCCAGCATCTGCGTGTAGAGGTCGAAGCCGACGCTCGAGAGGTTGCCGTGCTGCTCGGCGCCCATGAGCGAGCCGGCGCCGCGGATCTCGAGGTCGCGCATCGCGATCTTCATGCCGCTGCCGAGGTCGGTGAACTCGCCGATCGCGGTGAGGCGCTCGGTCGCCTCGGGCGTGAGGGGCAGGTCGGGCGGGAACATGAAGTACGCGTACGCCTGGAGCCTGCCGCGGCCCACGCGGCCTTTGAGCTGGTAGAGCTGGGCGAGGCCGAGCCGCTGGGCGTCCTCGATGATGAGGGTGTTCGTGTGCGGGTTGTCGATGCCGCTCTCGATGATCGTGGTCGCCACGAGCACGTCGCACTCCCCCGTCACGAAGCGCTGCATGACGTCCTCCAGCTCACGCTCGCTCATCTGACCGTGGGCCACGCCCACGCGCGCCTCGGGGGCGACGCTCATCACACGCTGAACCGCTTCGTCGATCGCCTTCACGCGGTTGCTCACGTAGTAGACCTGGCCCTCGCGCGCGAGCTCGAGGCGGATGGCGGCGCTCACCACGTCCTCGTCCCACTCGCCCACGTGCACCTTCACGGGGCGGCGGCCGGGAGGGGCCGTCTTGATGAGCGACATGTCGCGCACGCCCGAGACCGCCATCTGCATGGTGCGCGGGATGGGCGTGGCCGAGAGCGTGAGGACGTCGACCTGCTCGCGCAGGTTCTTGAGCTGCTCCTTGTGCTGCACGCCAAAGCGCTGCTCCTCGTCGACGATCACGAGACCCAGGTCGCGCGGGTTCACGTCGTTCGAGAGCAGGCGGTGCGTGCCCACGAGCACGTTGACCTCGCCCTTCGCGAAGTCCTCGAGCGACTTCTTCTGCTGGGCGCTCGAGCGGAAGCGCGAGAGCACGTCAACGCGCACGTTGAACGGGGCGAACCGGTCGCGGAACGTCTGGTAGTGCTGCTGCGCGAGGATCGTGGTGGGGCACAGGACCATGACCTGCTTGCCGTCCTGCGTCGCCTTGAACGCCGCGCGCAGGGCCACCTCGGTCTTGCCGAAGCCCACGTCGCCGCAGAGCAGGCGGTCCATCGGCTTGGGCGACTCCATGTCGGTCTTGATGTCGTCGATCGCGGCGCGCTGGTCGGGCGTGATCTCGTAGGGGAAGCTGTCCTCCATGTCGCGCTGCCAGGCGGTGTCGGGGCTGAAGCGGAAGCCCTGCGCTGCGGCACGACGCGTGTAGAGGTCGACGAGGTCGAACGCGAGCTTCTTGGCGGCCTTGCGCGCCTTGGTGGTCGCGCGGGACCAGTCGGCCGTGTTGAGGCGCGTGAGCCGGGGGTTCTCCCCGTCGGGGCCCACGTAGCGCGTGATGCGGTCCACCTGCTCGAACGGCACGTAGAGCTTGTCGCCGTCGGCGTACTCGAGCAGGAAGTAGTCGCGCTCCTTGCCCGCGACCTCCTGCCGCACGATGGCCGTGAAGTGGGCGACGCCGTGCGTGGCGTGCACCACGTAGTCGCCCGGCTTGAAGGGGAACGTCACGTCGGTCACGTCGACGTTCTTGCGGCGGCCGTGGCGCGCCATGCGGCTCTGGAGGTCGTTCACGCTCACGATGGCGAGGCGCGCGTCGGGGATGACGACGCCCGCGGGGATCGGCGCGTCGGTGATGAGGATGGGACCGCGCGGCAGGGGCGCGGGCGTGATGCCGGCGCACTCGGGCGTGCACGGGACGCGGTTCTCCGAGTCGACCCCCAGCGACACGGTGATGGGGATGGACTCGTCGGTGAGCGAGAGCTCCATCGCGTGGCGCGCGCTCGAGTCGGGGATGGCGAACACCGTCGCGTACCCCACATGGCGCAGCGCGTCCAGGCGGCGCGTGAGGCGGGCTCCGCCGGCGACGTCGGGCTGCTGGACGCGCAGCTCGGCCGTGGCGCCGCCACCCGCGCGCATGAGGGAGACGAGCGTGAGCCGCTGCTGCGTGCCGAAGTCCATCTCCGCGGGCTTCACGTAGAGGCCGGCCGGGTCGACGCGCTTCTCCCGCGCGGCCTGCGAGATCTCGTCGTAGGCGCGCGTCGCGTCGTCGAAGAGCGACCGGGGCTCGGCGAGCACCGTGAGCGCCTGGGGGCAGACGAGCGCGAGCGGCATCACCGTCTTGGCATAGAGCTGGGGGAGGTAGCGGTCGAGCTCGGGGAAGACGACGCCCTGCGAGAGGAGCTCCATGTGGCGGGCGACCTCGTCATCGTCCTGAGAGGCCTGGTAGAGGCGCCGGCGGCAGCGCTCGATCGCCTCGGGCGAGAGCGCCAGCTCGCGGCACGGGAACACCCTGACCTCCGCCGCGTCGCCGATGGTCTGGCCCGTGGCGGGCACCATGCGTCGCACCGAGTCGATCTCGTCGCCGAAGAACTCGAGGCGCACGGGCGCCGAGGCCTGCGCCGGCCAGACGTCGACCGCGTCGCCGTGCACGTGGAACGTCCCCGGCTCGTCGACCCCGCCCGCCGCGGTGTACCCCATGAAGAGCAGCCTCTGGGGGACGCTCTCGAACGGGACGGCCTGGCCGAGGCTGAACGTGACCGGCATGTAGAACTCGCTGCTCGCCGGCGGCACCGCCCGCAGCAGCGCCCGCGCCGAGCAGACCGCCAGGCACGGCTCCCCCGCCGCCAGCCGCGCGAACGCCCGGCAGCGCGCGCCCACCGCGGCGTGGTCGGGGGACTTGTCCGACCACGGGAGGTCCTTGCGCAGCGGGATGCGCTCGACCTGGTCGAGACCCACGTACGACGCGAGCGCCTGGGCCATGCGGTCCGCCGCCTCCTCGCCCGCGACCACGACGACCGTGGGCCGCGGGTCGCGCGCGTACAGGGCCGCCACCATGAGCGGGCGGGCCGACTGCGCCACGCCGAGCGTCGCGTCCTGGCCGAGCCTGAGGGCGCGCTCGATGTCGCGGAACTCTGCCGCGGTCGCAAGCTGGGCGGCTATGCGGTGGATGAGCATGGGGCGGGACTCCTTACGGACAAGCTGCGGGAACGATGGGCCGGCGGACGCCGCGGGGGCGACCGAGAACGGACGGCGGCCGGACGGGACAGCGGCCGCGGACGGCCGAGGAACATTGTACCGGGACGCCGCCCGCGCGCGTCGGTCGCAGAAAAAGTGCGCATGAGGCGGGGCGGAGCAACCCGACCAAACGCAGAGCGCCCC
>CAYMHQ010000057.1:0-13963 GCA_964390275.1 uncultured Coriobacteriaceae bacterium | reverse complement strand
ATGCGCCCACCTCCTCGAGGCGCATGTTCGCAGCGCGTCACAAATTGCGGCCAGGTTAGGGAGGGAAGGGGCGCAGGAGGCGAACGCCGGCCCCGCAGGACGCGTCCTGGCGGGCGATAAGGGTCGACCCCTCACCCGAGGGGCGGGGCGGTCTTGGCCGGAGAGCCCGCCCGTCTCGGCTTCGAATGCGCCCGGGGCGGTCCGAGCCATACATGGTAGAATGGACTAAGAATCAACGGCGCAGGTTGCAAACGGGCGGAGGCGGAAATGTCTAAGAGGGAGATGATGGAGCGGAACTATCTGGATTCCCTCCGCAAGTTCGAGGAAAACCCCGAGCGGTGCATACGTCGGTACCGCCGCTTCCGGAATACCGTCATCGCGGTATTCCTCTTTTTCTGCCTTTACCCGATACTCAAGGATGTCGTCCTCATCATCAAAGGGTTGGCGAAGATGCTCTTCTCTTAGAGCGTGAACGGTTGAGGCCGGGCCTCCCTGCCCCCCGAGGCCCGCGTCACGCGTCGCCCTGGCGGTCGCGCCGGCTGGGGAGCCCGTACTTGCGGCACAGCCGGCTGTTCCTCTGCCGCATCCTGTCGCGCTCGCGCCGGAGGATCTCGTTGAACGCGACCTCCTCGGCGAGGTTCATGAGCTCGGTGCACCTGGCGCAGAGCCCGCTCTGCCTGTTAAGTCGCAGCCCCACCAGTCGCGTAGCTCGCTTTCTCTTCGCTCTCACCCCATAAAAACGCGGTGCTAAATTCCCAGAATCCGCCGTGCGTTCTTCTCCAGGCTGTCAGCGAGTTCGAGCTGGGCCTGGGCGTCCGCAAGTGGGTCGGCGTGCGCGCCCGGCCTGCGCAGGGCCGCCTGCATGAGCTCGAGCGCGCGCCGCAGCTCCCGGCTCCATGAGTCGACCCAAACGGCCGTTTCAGGGCATTCGCCGCCCTCCGGTGTCGCCGGCTCGTCCGGCCAGTCCGTCTCGAGGAGCAGACGATCCCTCGGCACGGCGCGCACGTATGCCCGTCCTCGCTTCGTCATGAGCGACCTCGTCCCGAACGAGAAGTAGCAACCGAGCCGGACCGCTCGCGTCAGCTCGTCAGAGGACCCTGAGAACCAGTGGAAGATGCAGACGCTCTCGTTCGAACCGCCTGTGTGCAGCCGGCCCTGCCGTTCGAGGATATCGAGCACGGTGTCGGCCGCGCGGACCGTGTGGAGCGAGTACACCCTGCGCTCGTCGGGGCGCACGGCGACCGCTCGCTCGAAGGCGGCGACCTGACTGTCGAAGGTGCCGGCCCTGCGCTCGGCGAAGTCCAGGCCGATCTCTCCGATATACGGCGTAGTCTCGGCGAGCTCCTCGAAGAGCGCCAGATCGCTCTCACCGACCGAACCGTCCGCGACCCACCAGGGGTGAAGCCCCAGCCCGACTCTCACGTTCGCGGAGCCGCTCAGCGTGCCGCGCGTTGTGAGATATCCGCGGGGCGTCACGGTGTTCGAGAAAGCGGCTATGCCCCGACGTGCGGCGGCTTCCGCGGCTCCGCGCGGCTCCTCGAGGAAGTCGAGATGGCAGTGCATGTCGTAGAGGACCGGGCGGCCGTCTTCGCCTCGGACCGCGCCCGCGCCTGTCTGCTTGCTTGCCGCCATGTTCTCCGCCATGCCGCGCCTCCCGAATGCAAAAGGGCGCGGCGCGTGCCTCGCGGGACCCTCCGGTCCCTAGCACGTGCCGCGCCCGAGGTCTCGGTCTCGACCGCCTGTTTCATGTGCCCTGGCGGCCGTCCGTCTAACGCCTACTGGTCCGAGCTCTCCGACCCACTCGCCTTATGTGAGCCGCCGCGCGCCTCCGTGTAGCTGCGGTAGAAGTCGTTGAACCACTTGTCGAACTCCTCTTCCTTCGAGGGTGCCCCGTGCTGCGCGTCCTCTTCGGCGCCGCCTTCGGAGTCTTCAGTCTCGCCGTCGGTTTCAGACTTCGCCTCGTCCTCGTCGGCGCTTTCGTCGCCGGCTCCCTCAGCCTTCTCGGCTCCCTCGGTGGCCTCCGCGGGCTCCTCGAGCGCCATCGCGGCGCCGGCCTCGTTGAGGGGCAGCGCGTACGACCTCGCGCCGGTGGGAGGCGTGGGCGGCAGGGTGTCCTCGGGCCTGAGGACGACGCCCGGGCCGGCGACGAAGCGGTCGAGCGCGGAGAGGACGCCCGGCAGCAGGAGCAGGACGAGCAGCACCGAGGAGAGGCTGCCCTTCGAGATGGTCATGCACACCTCGGAGATCGTCACGTCGGCGGAGGTCAGGCCAATCGCGAACGTCACGAGGATCAGGATCGAGGACGACGTCATGATGGTGCCGATCGACGCCTGCATCGCGTGCTGCAGCGCCTCGCGGCGCTCGTACTGCAGACGCCACTCGCGGTAGGAGCTCGTGAGCAGGATGGCGTAGTCGATCGTCGCGCCCATGAGGAGCGCCTGCACGAGCATGAGGGCCACGTAGTAGGTGCTCACGCCCTGCATCATGGTGGCGAACAGCATGAGGTTGATGGCGGTCTGGATGAGCAGCACCAGGACGAGCGGGATGAACAGCGACTTGAAGGTGATCGCGACGATGACGAAGATGACCGCCGCGGTGAGCAGCGTGATGAAGGCGTACTCGGTCGTGAACGTCTCCTGCATCTCCACGGCCATCGACGACTCGCCCACGAGGTAGTACTCGACGCCGGTCTCGTCGAGGACGCTCTCCATGCTGTGGACGAGGTCGATCATCTCCTGCGACTCGCGCTCGGGCGTGACCTCGACCATCGCGCGGGAGTACGTCTCGCCCACGAGCGAGTTCTTGGCGTCGGCGATCGTCTGCTTCGCGTCGTCGAGCTCGGCCTGCGCGTCCTCGTCGACGAGGCCGGTGAAGAGCGGGTTCTGGGAGGTCTCGTCGCTCGCGAAGGTGACGAACTGCTCGAGCGTCATGGTGGTGGAGGCGTCGAGCGAGGTCTGGCTCGCCTCGTAGAGGTAGAGGAGCGCCATCTCGTTCTCGGTGACCTCGCCCTCACCGTCGCTGAGCTCGTTGAAGAGCGCGGCCATCTCGGAGGCGGTGTACACGGCGCCGTCCTGGGCGCCCGCGACGATCTTCGCGACGGCCTCGAGCTGTGCGAGCTGGTCGTCGTCGACCGCCTCGGCGATGCGCTGCGAGATCGCGTCGCCCGACTCGTCGCCGCTGGCCTGCGCGTCACTGGCCTGCGAGCCGTCGCCCGCCTCGGCCTTGGCCGCCTCGACGGTCTCGACCGTGAACGGGAGGATGGTCGCGAGGTCGACGGTCCACGAGTCCTCGCCGCCCTGCACCCACGCGCGGTACACGAGGAGCTGGCGGACGCTGTCGGGGGCGATGTTGAGGATCTCGGCGATGCCGAACGCGTCGTAGGTCTCGCCCGCGACGGCGGACTCGACGATGCCGCGGGCCTGGTAGAGCTGGGTGAGCGCGTCCTGGTCGAAGTTGGCGCGCAGGGTGGGGTCGGCGACCATGGTGTCGAGCACGAACGCGAGGAAGTCGCGGATGCTGAGCGAGGGGAGCGTCACCGCGCCGCTGGCCACGCCGCTCTCGAGGTAGAGCATGTTCGCGAGCGACCCGTCGAGCCCCAGCGCCGCCGCGGCCTCGGAGGGGTTGAGCGTCGTCTGCGACACGGCGAGGTTGGCGAGCGTCCTCAGCTGCTCGAGCTCGGCCGCCTTGGCCTGGATGCCCGCGGCCATCGTGGGGTCGAGCATCGCGAGGACGGTCTCGTTGTAGGCGACGCCGTCGAGCAGCAGGTTGAGGAAGTTCGTGACGTTGAGCGTCGTGGGCGTGAAGTCGAGGCTCCAAAGCGTCACGGAGAGCTGGAGCAGCTGCTCGACAACCGTCTTCTCGAGGCCGAACATCTCGGCGAGCTGGCCCGCGTCGTACTCGGTGAGCGCCTGCGCGCCCTCGGCGATCGTGCGGAGCTGCTCGAGCTGTGCGAGCTGGTCGGAGGTGAAGTAGGAGGCGTAGCGGCTGTCCTGCGCCATCGCGTCGATCGCGGAGAGGACCTGCGTCACGGTGAGGCGCAGCCCCGAGACGTCCTGGGTCGCGAGGTAGTAGTACTCGTAGACCGTCTTCACGAGCGACTCGTCCATGCCCGTCACCTGCGCGAAGTCGGTGTAGGAGAGCGGCCATGCGGTGTCGGCCGGGTTGGTGAGCACGGCGAAGAGGTCGAGCTGCGAGGTCATGCTCTCGTCGAGCTGGCCGGCGAAGAGGTCGTTCCCCACGACGCTCTCGCGCAGGAACGAGACGAACTCGGCGAGCGTGAGGGTGCCCGTGTCGACGTCGCCCTGCTCGATGTAGTAGTAGAGGACGAGCTGCTCGGCCTGCTCCTCGTCGACGCCCATGGCCGAGGCGATCTGGCCCGCGGTCATCTGCTCTGTCACGTAGGAGGCGTCGCTCATGTTCTTGAGCGTGCCCACCGAGTCGAGCGCCGTCCCGCCGAGCTTGTCCGCGAACGTCTCGTTGCCGGCGACGTCGCTCTCGATGAAGCTTGCGACGCGGTTGACGGTGAGCTTGCCGGTCTCGCTGCCGTTGAGGTAGTCGTAGTACATGAGGTCAACCACGGAGGAGTCCATGCCGAGCTCCTCCGCGAGCGCCGTGGCCGTGTAGCTCTTGCCGACCGTGTTCTCGTACGACTGGAACGAGTCGACGCCGTCCATCGCCGCAATCTCGTCGAACGCGCCCGAGACGTCCCCGTCCGTCGCGTACACGACCACGATCTCCTGGGTCGGCGGGAAGGCCTCCTCGATCGCGGCCTGGTCCTCGTTGGAGGAGTCCATGAAGTAGGCGATCGAGGTCGAGTCGCGCTGCGCGAAGCCGAACACCATGAGCGCCACGAACACGATGAGCACGGGGAACCGCATCGCGCTGCTGAAGCGGGCGAGCAGCCTGAGCTTGGGACGCGGGAAGGGCTTGCGCGTCTTCATGATGGCCCCGTCGCACATGACCATGAGGCCCGGCAGAACGAGCAGCACGCAGACCAGGCTGAACGCGACGCCCTTGCCGAGCACCACGCCCATGTCCTTGCCGATGGCGAAGCTCATGAACACGAGGCACAGCATGCCCGCGACAGTGGTGAACGAGCTCGACGCGATCGCCGCGAAGCCGCCCTGCAGCGCGTTGACCATGGCCTCGCACTTGTCGTCGGTCTTCTCGCGCTCCTGACGGTAGCGGTCGGTGAGCATGATCGAGTAGTCCATCGAGAGGGCGAGCTGGAGCACCGCCGCGACCGAGAACGTCATGAGGCCCACGCTCGGCAGGAACGCGTTGGTTCCCATGTTGTAGAGGACCGCGATGCAGATGACGACGATGAAGAGGAGCGGTTCGATCCACGACGAGCACATGATGAGCAGGATGGCGAGAAGGATCGCGAGCGCGAAGATGATGTTGACGCCGAGCGTCGAGAGCTGGTCGACCGTGTCGAGCACCGAGCCGCTCAGCTTGGCGCCGGAGCCCTCGGTGTAGTCGCGCACGGCGGCGAGGGCCTCGTCGGCGGTGGTGGAGTACGAGTTGCCCTCGAGGTAGAGGGTGTAGAGCGTCTTGCCCTCGGCGGAGGTTCCCTCCTCGCCCTGCTCGTAGGTGACGCTCGAGACGTTCGTGAGGTTCTCGAGGTCGGTCGCGACGGTCTCGACCTCGTCCTCGGAGAGGCCCCAGTACATGACCTTGAGCGGCGTGGTCTCCTCGAACTCCGAGTCCATGGCGTCGTAGCCCAGGCGTGTCATCGAGTCCGCGGGCATCGTGCTCGACGGGTCGCGGTCGATGTAGACGAGGGTCATCAGATAGACGCACACCCCGGCCAGCAACAGGCTGATCACGAAAATGGGGATGCGCCCCTTCACGACGAACTCGGCGAGCCTCTTCATGTGGTTCCCCCTGCTCCTCGGTCGCCCCGGGTCATCCCGGCGACGTTGACGTTCGGATGTTCGGCGACACCGTCGCGCACGGTTTCGCGCGATTGCACACATGTGAAAGGTTACCAGTTCGGCTGCCTCTTCGAGACGAGAGGGGCCATTTTATCGGAGAACGATGCGCTGGCCATAGGGCTGAAAGAGGGGGATGCGTATAATGTCCGAGTCGTCCGGACCGAGTCGTCCGGACCGAGTCGTCCGGAGCTCTCGCCGACCGCCGGCGCCGGCTGCGTGGAGGAATAGGGGGAGGCCGTGCTGCTCATTCTTACGGGGAACATCCAGATCGGCAAGACGCGCTGGCTCCAGGGCTGCGTGTCGCGGCTCGAGGACGCGGGAGTCGTGTGCGAGGGTGTGCTCGCCCCCGGCGTGTGGCGTGACCATGCGGGGGAGGGGACGGTGGGGGAAGGCGCCGCCGCGAAGAGCTCCGCCGCGCGTTTTGAGAAGCTCGGCATCGACAACGTGCTGCTCCCCGGCCACGCGGTTGTCCCGTTCGCCCGCCGCGCCGACCTCGCGATGCGCGAGGGGACCTATGACGCCACCTGCGGCGCGGCGAAGGAGGGTCTCACCTGGAACATCCCCGACTCCGCGGTCGCCGAGGTCAACCGGCATTTCGACGCGCTTGCCGAGCATGTCGCCGCTGCGCATGCGGCCGCCGAGGCGGCTGACGCCGGACGCGCGGGAGGGGAGGGGCCGTGCGGCCCGCGGCGGCTTCTCGTGGTCGACGAGCTCGGACGCCTCGAGCTCATGGCGAACTGCGGCCTCACGAGCGCCATGGGGCTGCTCGCGCGCGGCCCGCAGGGTTACTACGACCTCGCGCTCGTCGTGGTCCGTGAGCTGTTCGGCCTCAACGAGCGCGCCCGCGACCAGTTCGGCGAGGCGTGGGGTGGCGCCGCGTTCGTGTCCCCTTGTGACGCGACCTGGGAGGAGTGGCTGGCGCCCCTGTGCCGGTAGGCGCGGTTGCCGTTGCGTTGGCGCCCGGGGTCGCCCGGGGGAGCCGTGGGGGCGTTCGACGGCGGCCCCGGGTCCGTCCTATCGGGCGCCGGGAACCCGGTCGGTCGCGACGATCACGCCCCCGCCCACGACGTCCTCGCCGTCGTACGCGACGGCCGACTGGCCCGGGGTGACCGCGCGCTGCGGCTCGTCGAACTCGACGCGCACCGAGCCGTCCGGCAGGGGCACGACCGTCGCCGGCTGCTCCCGCTGTCGGTACTGGGTCTTGACGGCCGCCCTCACGGGCCCGTTCGGCTCGGGCGCGACCCAGTTCCACCCTTCGACTCTGCACCATGCGGTCGCGAGCGAACTCGCGGGGCCGAGCGTCACCGTGTTCGCACGCATGTCCTTCGCGCACACGTAGACCGGCTCGCGCAGCGCCACGCCGAGCCCCTTGCGCTGGCCGATGGTGTACGCCGCGGCACCCCGGTGCCTGCCGAGCACGCGTCCCTCCTCGTCGAGGATGTCGCCCGGCTCGAACGCCGCACCCCGGTAGCGCTCGAGGAACGCGACGTGGTCGCCGTCGGGGATAAAGCAGATGTCCTGGCTCTCGGGCTTCCCCGCGTTCTCGAACCCCTGCTCCGCCGCGATCCGGCGCACCTCGTCCTTGCGCAGGCCCCCGAGGGGGAGGAGCGTGCGCGCGAGCTGCTCCTGCGTGAGCGAGTGCAGCACGTAGGTCTGGTCCTTTGAGGGGTCCGCCGCGCGCCGCAGGCGGAAGCGCCCGCCCTCCTCGACGACGCGCGCGTAATGCCCGGTCGCGATATAGTCGCACCCTGCCTCGAGGGCGTGTTGCAGCAGCAGGCCGAACTTCACGCGCCGGTTGCACTCGATGCAGGGGTTCGGCGTGAGGCCTCGCTCGAACGCGTGCGCGAACTCGGCGACGACCTCCTCCTCGAACTGCCGGGAGAAGTCGAGCGTGCGGTGCTCGATGCCGAGCCGGTCGGCGACGGCCTTCGCGTCGCGGGCGTCTCTCAGCGGGTCCTCCCCGGGGCCGGTCGCGCCGCAGAGACCCCCTCTGAGCAGCATGGTCGCGCCGACGCACCGGTACCCCTGCTTCTTCAGGAGATAGGCGGTCACGCTCGAGTCCACCCCGCCGCTCATGGCGACCAGTACGCTGTGCATCCCGTCCCCTCCCGTCTCGCCGTCTCCGCCCGCCGCATGGCCGGACAGTCCCGCTTCGCCCGTCGCCGACCGGGCGCTAGTCCACGTTCTCGCTCGCCCTCATGGCCTCGATGGTCATCTCGATGAGCTTGTCGAGATCGATCCCGAGCATCTCCGCGCCCTGCTCGATCGTCTCGCGCGAGCATCCCGCCGCGAACCGCTTATCCTTGAACTTCTTCTTGACGGACTTCACCTCGAGGTCGTCGACGCTCTTGGAGGGGCGCATGAGGGCGACGGCGCCGATGAGGCCCGTGAGCTCGTCGACGGCGAAGAGGGTCTTCTCGAGGTCGTCCTGCGGCTCGATGTCGACGTTGTGCCCAAAGGCGTGGCTCGCCGTGGCGCGCACGATGCGCTCGTCGATGCCGCGCTCGCGCATGATCTCCTGGCTCTTGATGCAGTGCTCGTCGGGCCACTGCTCGAAGTCGAGGTCGTGCAGAATCCCCACGACCTGCCAGAGGTCGGCCTCGTCGGCGTGCCCCGTCTCCGTCGCGAACCAGCGCAGCGTGTCGCCCACGATGCGGCCGTGCTTGCGGTGGAACTCGCCCTCGTTGTATTCGCAGAGAAGCTCGTAGGCTTCCTGGGGTGTAGGCGTCATGGTTTTGTACGTCCTTTCTGGCCTTTGCCGTGCAGAACGGGACCCTGCGGCCCCTCGCTGGGTGGCCCATACTATAATCCAAGGGTTTGTACCAGTCCGCGTTCAACGTCCCAGCGAGGTAACGTGCAAGGAAATCCGGACAATTCGACGCCGCGGCTCGAGGGGGTGCTGTTCGACCTGGACGGCACGCTCATCGACACGCACGACCTCATCCTGGCGTCGTTCCGCCATGCGACGACGGCCGTTCTGGGCCGCATCATCCCTGACTCTATCCTTATGGCTAAAGTTGGAGTTCCACTTGAGGTTCAACTTGAGGATTTCTCCGACGACCCGGATCTTCGCAGGCAGATGCTTCAGGTCTACCGGGAGTACAACCATGCCTTCCATGACGAGATGGTGCGGTCGTTCGCAGGGGTCGAGGAGTCGCTGCGCGCGCTGAACGCCGACGGCGTGCGGCTCGGCGTGGTCACCTCGAAGCGCCGCCAGCTCGCCGTGCGCGGTCTCGAGCGCTTCGGTCTCGAGGGTTTCTTCGAGTTCGTCATAGGGAGCGACGACTGCCGGCTTCACAAGCCCGACCCGGCGCCTGTCCTCATGGGGTGCGAGCGGATGGGGCTCGACCCCTCCCGGTGCGCCTACGTTGGGGACAGCCCGTTCGACGTCGCGGCCGGCCGCGATGCCGGGTGCCTGCCGGTCGCGGCCGTCTGGGGGATGTTCCCCGAGGCCGACCTGCTCGCGCAGCGCCCGGGCCTCGTGTTCCGCTCGCCGTTCGAGCTGGCGGGTCTTGCGGGCTTGGCGGGCTAGACATGTTCGTGCGTGTGTGTTCATCAGGGAGCAAGGGGAAGGGGATTCCATGGTCTGGACCGACAACGACGGCGTGAAGATCAAAGGCGTCTACTGGCCGTTCGCCGTGTACGAGGAGTGCGCGTCCTGCAGGTTCCGCGAGCACGTCGGCGCGGTGGAGGGGGAGGAGCTCGACCGGGACATCTGCAAGATGACCCCCGAGATCGAGGACAAGTTCCTGTTCAGCGACATGCCCGACCGCGACATACCTCCGTGCATGCTCGAGTAGGCGAACGCTCGAGTAGGCGAGCGAGCGTGACCGGAGCCGGCGGGGCCTGACCGGCCGGTTGCGGACCGGCGTCGCATGCCTGGCGGTCCCGGTGCGGTCCCGTTGTATACATACGAGGCGCGACAAACGAGGCGCCCGCCGAAACAACCTGGTTTCGACGGGCGCCTTTGGTCTACCTTCCTGAATCCGATCGCCTACTGCTTGGGAGTTTCTTCCTTCTGGGCGTCCTTGGCGTCGGACCCCTTCTTGCGGTTCTTGGCGACGAGGCCCGTGACGACGCCCACGGCCGCGACGACCGCGACCGCGATGCCCGCGAAGAGGCCGACCTTGGACTCCGCGGGAGCCGTGACCTGGACGGTGGCCTCGACGGTCAGATCCTCGGCCCCCTGCACGGTCCCCGTGACCACGGCGGTCCCGTCCTCGCCGACGGACGCCTCGTCGAAGGACTCCCATGCGACCTCCGCCTCGGCTTCGGTCCCGTCGCTCATGACCACCTGGACGGTCGCGGGTAGCTCGGGCGCCGTGCCGGAGGTCGTGGAGACCTCGATGGCGGTGTCGGCGACTGAGGTCGCGACCGCGTCGACGACCGAGACTTCGGCGCTCACCGGGGCCTCGGTCCCGGCGACGGTCCCCGCGATCTCGTACGTGTCGCCGCTCACATGGCCGGAGGCGTCGGACTCCTCCCAGACGACCTGCTCCTCGGTGACGTCGCCGTTCGACCAGGTGACCTGGGCGCTTTCGGGCAGCTCGGGCGTCGTGCCGGCGGGGGCGCTCACAGATTGCGGGACGTCGACCGACTCGACCGTCGCGGCCTCGACCGTGACCTCGGCGGTGACGGTCTCCTCAATGCCCTCGACGTAGCCCGCGACCTCGAGGGTGCCGCCCTCGCGGGACGAGTAGGTGGACTCGTCGACCGCGTCCCACGCCACAGCCTCCTCGGTGACGTCGCCGTTCGACCAGGTGACCGAGACGGTTTCGGGCAGCTCGGGAGCGGTGCCGGAGGGCGTGCTCACCGGCTGCGGCGCCTCGACCGAGACCACCGTGGCGGGCTCGACCGTGACCTCGACGGACACGGGCTCCTCGAGGCTTGCGACCGTGCCGGAGACCTCGAACGCGCCGCCTTCGCGCGCGGTGTACGTGGACTCATCTACGGCTTCCCACGCGACGGCCTCCTCGGTGACTTCGCCGTTCGACCAGGTGACCGCCACCGTCGCGGGCAGCTCGGGCGCGGTGCCGGAGTGGGTCGCGACCGGCTGGGGCTCGGAGACGGATTCGACCGTCGCGGCCTCGACCGTGACCTCGACCGACGTCACGAGGTCGGTCCCGGCGACCTTGCCTTCGACGGTGTAGGTGCCGGCCTCGGAGAACGAGACGCTCTCGCCCCACTCGACGGCCTCCTCGGTCACGTCGCCGTTCGACCAGGTGACCGCCGCGGTCGCGGGCAGGGTGGGCGTCGTGCCGGCCCCGACGGTCACCGCCGCGGGCGCCGCGACGGACTCCGCGGTCGCCGGCTCGACCGTGACCTCGACGGAGACCTCGCCGTCGTAGCCCTCGATCGACCCTGTGACCGTGAACGTGCCGCCCTCGCGTCCCGAATAGGCGGCGGGGTCGGGCGTCTCCCAGATGACGACCGCGTCGATGGCGTCGCCGTTCGACCAGGTCGACAGTACCGTGGCGGGCAGGCTCGGCGCGGTGCCGGAGGGTGTGGTGACGGGGGCGATCTCCGCGACGCTCTCGATCGTCGCCTCCTCGGTCTTGACCTCGATAGTTGTCGAAAGCTCCGTGCCGGCGACGGTGCCGGTCACCGTGTGGGTTCCGGCCTCGGCGAGCGTGTCGTCCGCGGCCCACTCGACCGCCTCCTCGGTGACGTCGCCGTTCGACCAGGTGACCTCGACGGTCGTGGGCAGCTCGGGGACGGTTCCCGAAGGCGTGGCGACCTCGGGCTCCTCCTGGACCGAGACGGCGTAGGCGGCCTCGACCGTGACGGTTGCGACAACGGGCTCCTCGAGCCCCTCGACCGAGCCGGAGACCTCGATGGTCCCGCCTTCGCGCGCCGAGTACGCGGACGGGTCGACCGCGTCCCATGTCACGGGAGTCTCCACGACCTCGCCGTTCGACCAGGTCACCGCGACCGTCGCGGGAAGCTCGGGGGAGGTGCCGGAGGGCGTGCTCACCGATTGAGGGACCTCGGCAGAGCCGGCGGTCGCAGGCTCGACGGTGACCTCGGCGGACACGTGGCCCTCGAGGCCCTCGATCGTGCCCGTGACCGTGAGCGTGCCGCCCTCGCGGCCGGAGTATGCGGCGGCGTCGATCTCGTCCCACGTAACGGGCTCCTCGGTCACGTCGCCGTTCGACCAGGTCACCGCCACGGTCGCGGGAAGCTCGGGCGCGGTTCCCGAGGGCGTGCTCAGGGATTCGGGCGCCGCCGCGGTCGCCATCGTCGCGGCCTCGACCACAACATCGACGGTGACGGTTTCGTCGAGGCATTCGACCGTGCCGGAGACCGAGAACGTCCCGCCCTCGCGCGTAGAATAGGTCGCTTCGTCGACCGCGTCCCACGTCACGGTCTCGTCGGTCACGTCCCCGTTCGACCACTCGACCGAGACGGTTTCGGGCAGCAGGGGAGCGGTGCCGGAGGGGACGCTCACCGACTGCGGGGCCGCGTAAGTTGCGACCGTCGCGGCCTCGACGGCGACCTCGGCGGACACGTGGCCCTCGAGGCCCTCGACCGTGCCGGACACCGTGAGCGTGCCGCCCTCGCGTCCGGAGTAGGCTGCGGCGTCGATCTCGTCCCACGTCACGGCCACGTCGGTGACGTCGCCGTTCGACCAGGTCGCAGCCACGGTCGCGGGAAGCTCGGGCGCGGTGCCGGAAGGCGTGGAGAGCCCGGTGGGCGACGCCGCGGAGACGATAGTCGCAGCGTCGACCGTGACCGACGCCGCCATGGGCGCCTCGAGCCCTTCGACCGCTCCGGATACCTGGAAGGAGCCTCCCTCGCGCGCCGAGTACGCGGAGGCGTCGACCGCGTCCCACGTCACGGGCGTCTCGACCACGTTGCCGTTCGACCAGACGACGTCGACGGTGCCCGGCAGCTTGGGCGCGGTGCCCGAGGGGGTCGTCACGGCGACCACGGTCTGGACCTCGACGGGGTACGCCGCCTCGACCGTGACGGTCGCGACGAGAGGCTCCTCGAGTCCCTCGACCGCGCCCGAGACCTGGAGGGTCCCGCCTTCGCGCGCGGAGTACGCGGCCGCGTCGACTGCGTCCCACGTCACGGGAGTCTCCACGACCTCGCCGTTCGACCAGACGACGTTCACGCTTGCGGGGAGCGCCGGGGCGGCGCCGGAGGGCGTCGAGACGGCGACCTCGCCTTCGACTGTCACGGGGTAGGCGGCCTCGACCGTAACGCTCGCGACCAGGGGCTCCTCGACCCCCTCGACCGTGCCGGCGACCTCGAAGGCGCCGCCCTCGCGCGCGGAGTACGCCGCGGGGTCGAGCGCCTCCCAGGTGACGAGCGTCTCGACGACGTCGCCGTTCGACCATACGACGTCGACGGCGGCGGGCAGCTCGGGCGCGGTGCCCGAGGGGGTCGTGACTGCAACCTCGGTCTGGACCGCGACGGGGTAGGCAGCCTCGACCGTGACGGTCGCGACGAGGGGTTCCGTAAGCCCTTCCACGGCGCCGGAGACGGTGAACACGCCGCCCTCGCGCGCCGAGTAGGCGGCAGCGTCGACCGTCTCCCACGTCACGGGCGTCTCCACGACGTCGCCGTTCGACCAGTTCACGTTCACGCTCGCGGGCAGCTCGGGGGCCGTGCCGGAGGGCGTGGAGACCGCGGCCTCGCCGGCGACGCCCACGGGGTATGCGGCCTCGACCGTGACGGTCGCGACCAGGGGCTCCTCGACCCCCTCGACCGCGCCGGAGACCTCAAGGGCGCCTCCCTCGCGCATCGAGTAAGCGGAGGGGTCGACCGAATCCCACGTCACGGCCGTCTCGACTATGTCGCCGTTCGACCAGACGACGTTCACGGTTGCGGGCAGCTCGGGCGCGGTGCCCGAGGGAGTCGTGACGGCGGCCTCGCCCTGGACCTCGACGGGGTACGCGGCCTCGACCATGACGGTCGCGACCAGCGGCTCCTCGACCCCCTCGACCGTGCCTGTCACGGAGAGCGTGCCGCCCTCGCGCGCGGAGTACGCCGCGGGGTCGAGCGCCTCCCAGGTGACGAGC
>CAYMHQ010000056.1:0-14346 GCA_964390275.1 uncultured Coriobacteriaceae bacterium | reverse complement strand
CTCGTAGCCGTCCATGACGAAGTCGTAGGTGTAGGAGCGCACGGAGAGCGGGTCGGACTCGATCTTGTCGAGGTCCTCCTCGTAGGGCTGGGTGAACGGGTGGTGCTCCGCGGCGAAGCGCTTCTCCTCCTCGTCGTACTTGAACATGGGGAAGTCGACGACCCAGAGGAAGTCGTGCCCCTCGCGCACGATGCCGAGGGCGTTCGCCATGTGCGTGCGCATGCCGCCGAGGATTTCGTCGGCGAGAACGCGGCCGCAGGCGGCGAACATGAGGAGGTCGCCGGGCTCGACGTCGCACTCCGCGCGCAGCGCAGCCATCTCCTCGTCGGTGAAGAACTTGACGATGGGGCTGTTGACCGAGCCGTCCTCACGGAACGCGATCCACGCGAGGCCGTGCGCGCCGAAGGAGGAGGCGATGCCGGGGAGCTTGTCGAGCTCGCCGCGGCTCCACGTGCCCGCGCCCTTCGCGTTGATGCACTTGACGACCTGGCCCTCGGTGTTCGCGGCGGTCGCGAAGACCTTGAACTTGGATTCCTTGAAGATGGACGTCACGTCGTGCAGGTGCATCCCGTAACGGGTGTCGGGCTTGTCGCAGCCGTACGTGTCCATCGCGTCCCAGTAGTTCATGCGGCGCAGCGGGATGGGAAGGTCGACGCCCACATGGGCGAACGCGTCCCTGAGGACCTCCTCGAGGACGCCGATGGCGCAGTCCATGTCGATGAACGACATCTCGATGTCGACCTGGGTGAACTCGGGCTGGCGGTCGGCGCGGAGGTCCTCGTCACGGAAGCACTTGGCGACCTGGTAGTAGCGCTCGAAGCCCGAGACCATCAGCAGCTCCTTGAGCAGCTGGGGCGACTGGGGCAGGGCGTAGAAGTTGCCCGGCTGGATGCGGCAGGGGACGATGAAGTCGCGCGCGCCCTCAGGGGACGACTTGAACAGGATGGGCGTCTCGACCTCGAGGAACGCGCGGTTGTGGAGCGCCTCGCGCATGCCCCACGTGAAGCTGTCGCGCAGCTTGAAGCGGTTGAGCATCTCGGGGCGACGAAGGTCGAGGTACCGGTAGCGCAGACGCGTGTCCTCGGCGGTCTCGATGCCGTCCTCGATCTGGAACGGCGGCGTCTTGCAGGTGTTGATGACGACGACGTCGGTCGCGAGCACCTCGACCTCGCCGGTGACCATGTTGGGGTTGGCCGTGTCGTCAGGCCGCGCCCGGACCCTGCCGGTGATCGAGACCGGCCACTCGGGACGGATGGTCTCGGCGGTGTGGAAGGCGACCTTGCCGGAAAGCTCGGGGTCGAACGTGCACTGCGTCAGGCCCTCGCGGTCGCGGAGGTCGACGAAGATCAGGCCGCCGTGGTCACGGCGGTGCTGGACCCAGCCGTTCAGCGTGACGACCTGGCCGATGTCCGTGGCGCGGAGTTCGCCGCACGTATGCGTATGCGTGGAGTGCTCGTTCAAAACGCTGGTCATGCTCAAATACTCCCTCGTTGCCTATGCCGTCCCACACCGTGGCGGACGACAGGTTTCACAAACGGTGCCGCCCGCGCCGCGCGCTTGGGGCACCCCGGTTTCGACACGCCCCGTTGATGGCTGCATCAGCATCGCATGCGAAAACGCCATGATACTCTAGACCACGCCGACCGGGACGAATCGACGCGGCTCTTAAACGATAACCCCACGGCTCCCGTGCCCGCCGCGTGCCGGAGCGTGCGCGCCCCGCCGGTTTACGTGTTCTTGAGCATGACCTTCTGCATCACGGTGGCCACGTCCTCGCACGCGTCGCAGCAGGCCTCCATGTGCGAGAAGGTCGAGTTCCACGCGATGAGGTACGCGGCGGGCGCGTCGGCGTGATTCGTGAACAGGTCGCGCTTCGCCTTGAGGTACATGAGGTCGGCCTCGGACTCCTTGTCGTGGACCGCGACGAGAAGGCCCTCGAGCTTCTTGGGCTTCTTGAACTCCCGGAACATCCCGGTCGCCTCGGCCAGGGCGTCGACCTCCTCGTCGATGATCTTGGCCATCTCGATGGCGTAGGGGTGGAGTTCCTTGATGTTGAACATGTACAGATGCTGCGTGACCTCCTCGATGAGGTCGCACACGTCATCGAGGTACTTGCTGAGCTCGGTCACGTCCTCACGGTCGATGGGGGGCATGAACTCGGTCGCGAGGTTCTCGAGAATCTCGTGCGTGATATCGTCGCCCTCGTTCTCGAGGGCGTGCATCCCATCGAAGCGCGCGTTGATCCACTCCTCAGAGTCGGGCTGGTAGTTCTCGAGGAGGTCGACCAGGGCCTGCGACTCCTTCACCGCCGTCTGCGCCTGACGACAGAAACCTTCAAAGTAGTCGAACTTCTGCTTCTTAGCCATGGAGGACCTTTCTTGTCGAATCGCCGAATCTTCTTAGAGGAGCATCATGAACAACTTTGCCAGCACGAACCCCAGAAGGCCGCAGCCCGGGAACGTCGCGACCCAGGTCATGACCATGTCCTTCGCCGTGCTCCACTTGACCGAGGAGAAGCGTTTCTCGGCCCCGACGCCCATGATGGCGGTAGTCGAGGTGTGGGTCGTGGAGACGGGAAGGCCCGTGAGCGTCGCGAGGAGGATGCTGAGGGCCGCGGCGAGGCTGGCGGAGAACCCCTGGTACTTCTCGAGCTTGGTCATCTGCATCGCGACCGACTTGATGATGCGCTTGCCGCCCATGCCGGTGCCGACGGCCATCGTGAGCGAGCACATGAGCATGATCCACAGCGGGTACTCGGCCGGCTGACCGGTCACCCCCAGCTCGAGCATGATGGCCATCATCGCGATGCTCATGAACTTCTGGCCGTCCTGCGCCCCGTGCATGAACGCGAGGAAGGCCGCCGAGCAGATCTGCGCGCCCGTGAAGAATCGCTCGGACGCGGGACGGGAGACCCTCGCGAACAGCCTGCTGAAGCACCGGGCGATGAGCCAGCCGAGCGCGAAGCCCAGGACCGTGGAGATGACGAGCCCATAGAGGACCTTCATCCATTCCCACCAGTTGACGCCGGCGGTGAAGCCCTCGATCGCAATCGCCGCGCCCGTGAGCCCCGCGATGAGCGAGTGCGACTGCGACGTGGGGATTCCGAAGTACCAGGCCGTGACGCCCCACACGACGATCGCGATCATCGCCGCGCACAGGGCCACGAGCGCCTCATGGGCGTCCCCGCCGAAGTTGACCATGTGCGATATGGTGTCGGCGACCGCGGTGGACACCAGCGTCATGATGAGAAGGCCGAAGAAGTTGCAGACTGCCGCCATGACAATCGCCGCTCCGGGGGGCATGCAGCGCGTGCCCACCACCGTCGCGATGGCGTTCGCCGCGTCCGTCGCGCCGTTCACGATGATGACGGCGAGCACCAGGACGAGCACCGCGAGCAGCAGCGGGTTGGCGATCAGGTCGCCGAAAACGGCGACAAACGACAGGTCCATCAGACTCCCCCAGCACGATCCGCGCGGCCGCGCCCCGGTTCGGACCGGCCCCGACATTCGTTGAACTCCCACAGCGCAAACCTGCAGCGCGAACTCACACGGGGGGTCATTATACGATTGCGGGCGCGGCCTCCCGCTCCCGCATCGGGCACAGGGGGCGATATCCGGGTTAAAAGGCCAGAAACAATACATAAGTCGCGGGACGCCCCACCATGCGAACCTCTATACTAGCCGGCACACGCCATCAACCGACGCCTGCGCCCTGGAAGGAGCCTTCTGTCTATGCCGGCCATCTCAGATGAAGCGATGCGGTCCCTGCGGAGCGGGGACATCGTCGAGGGTTTCGTCTTCGAACGGGCAGAGGACCTGCCCGAGATCGACGGGACAGCCTACCTGTTCCGCCACGGGGCGACCGGGATGCCCCTCATGTGGCTCGCCAACGACGACGAGAACAAGTCGTTCTCCATCGCGTTCAGGACACCGCCGGTCGACGACACCGGCGTGTTCCACATCCTCGAGCACTCCGTGCTGTGCGGGAGCGACCGCTTCCCGGTCAAGGAGCCGTTCGTGAACCTGCTCAAATCCTCGATGCAGACGTTCCTGAACGCGCTCACGTTCTCGGACAAGACGATGTACCCCGTCGCCAGCACCAACGAGCAGGACCTTCTCAACCTCATGGACGTGTACCTCGACGCCGTCCTGAGCCCGCGGCTGACTCGCGACCGCTCGGTGTTCGAGCAGGAGGGATGGCATCTCGAGGCCGGGCCCGGCGGCGAGGGGGACGAAGAGGGCGCAGAGGACGAGGGGCTCAGGGAGGAGGCGTCCGGCGACGGTTCCGTGGAAAGCGAACCCGACCCCGCGAGCCCCGATGCCCCCGAGGTCGCACTGCGCTACAACGGCGTCGTCTTCAACGAGATGAAGGGCGCGCTCGCCGACCCCGACAGCGTCGCGCTGAACGGCCTGTGCGCGGCCCTGTTCCCCGACACGTGCTACCGGTTCGAGTCGGGCGGGAACCCCCTCGCGATCCCTTCGTTGACCTACGAGTCATACCTCGACACCTACCGGCGTCACTACGACCCCTCGAACGCCCTCGCGGTGCTCTACGGCGACCTCTCGCTCACGAGGGAGCTCTCGCTGCTCGACGGGCGCTATCTCAGGGACCGGGCGCCCCGCGAGGCGGAGCCGAACACTCTCGAGCTTCAGGCGCCCGTCGTCAGGCTCGACGCGGTCTGCCGGCTCGAGACGGAGCCCGAGAACAAGGTCGTGCTCGCGGGCTTCGTCATCGGGACCGCCAGAGACCGTGAGCGATGCCTCGCATGCGAGATTCTCGTGGACGCGCTCATGGGCAGCAACGAGGCGCCCCTCAAACGCGCGCTGCTCGAGACCGGCCTGGGAGACGACTACGACGCGTTCGTGTACAGCGGGATTCTCCAGCCGTTCGTCGTGTTCGAGGTCAGGGGCGCGAAACCCGGGACCGCCGGCGCGTTCGAGGACGCCCTGGCCACCGAGCTCACTCGCATGGCAGACGAGGGAATACCGCGCGACGCCCTCGAGGCCTCGCTCGAGTCGACCGCCTTCGACCTCCGCGAGCGCGACTACGGGCAGGCAGACGGCGTGACGCTCGCGATCAACGCGATGGCAGGCTGGCTCTACGACGACGCGATGCCGACGGACTACCTGCGCTACGAGGAGTCGCTCGCCAACCTCAGGGCCGGCCTTGACACGGGGTACTGGGAGGCGCTCGTCCGCGAGACGTTCGTGGAGTCGAACCATCACGCCCTCTGCGAGCTCATCCCCCTTGAGCCGGATGATCCCGCGACGGCGGCGAACATCGAGGAGGACAGGCTGACTACCCTCCTCGCGCGCACCGACGACGAGGGCATCTCCCGCATCGAGGAGAGGGCCGCCGAGCTCAGGCGCATCCAGGACAGGCCTGACTCGGAAGAGGGCCTCGCGACACTCCCCCGCCTGCGCGTGGAGGACGTGGGCCCCATGCGCAGCGACCCGGACTGCGAGGCCGAGGAAGAGACGGAAGGACAGCTCCCGTTCCTCTACCACACGGTCCCCACGCGGCGCATCGACTATACGAACAGCTTCTTCGACCTCTCAGCTTTCGCCGACGACGAACTCCCCTACGTTTCCCTCGCGCTCTCGCTTCTCGGCAAGATGCCGACCGAACGCAGGACCGCCGCCCAGCTCGACACGCTCATCGAGTCGCGACTGGGGAGCCTCACCTTCGCACCGGTCGTCTATGAGGACTGCGCGACCGGAGACCCCCTGCCCCGCGCCGTCATCACAGCGAGCGCCGTCGAGGAAAACCTCGACGACCTGATAGCCATCCCGCGCGAGGTCTGGTCGAGCACCCTGTTCGACGACGTCGCGCGAATCAAGTGCATACTCCAGCAGCAGAAGCTCGACTTCGAGCAGTCGTTCCTGAGCTCGGGGCATTCGTACGCCCTGGGGCGCGCCTGGAGCTACGTGTCGCGCGCGAGCAAGGTCGGACAGAGCTTCGGCGGCGTCGACTACTATCTGTTCGTCAAGCGGCTGCTCGCCGAATGGGACGACCGCTGCGCGTCGCTCCCCGCGCTGCTCTCCTCGGTTCGCGACAGGGTGTTTGTCGCTCCGGGGAGCCTTCACAGCTTCACCGGTGACCGCGAGGGATTCAAGAGGTATCGCGACACGACCCGCGCCCTCGGCTTCGCGCCTCGCCCGACGGGCGTCAACGAATGCGAAGTCCAGGGAGGCCCGCTCGCTGGCCAGATGGCCTCCGACCTCGGGGCTGAGAACGAGGCGTTCGCGATCCCGACTGACATCTGTTTCTCCGCCAAGGTCGACGGATTCCAGCACACCGGAGCCCGGTTCTCCGGCGTCTGGAAGGTAGCCGCGAGGGCGCTCAACTACGACTATCTGTGGAACACCATCAGGGTCAAGGGCGGCGCCTACGGGTGCGGGTTCCGGATGACAAACAGCGGTCTCATGGGATGCTACACATACCGGGACCCGAACCTCGACAGCTCGATCGATGCAATGAGCAGCATCTCGAAGTGGGTTGCCGCCTTCGGCCCTTCGAAGGACGAGATGGACGGCTACATCATCAGCACCGTCGCCGGGCTCGACGCCCCGGTGAAGCCCAAACAGGTCGCGATGCGTCAGGACATCGAGGCGATCACGCATCGCGACCCCTCTTGGCGAAAGCTCACGCGCGAAGAGGTCCTCGAGGCGACCGTGGACGCGGTCAGGAGCCTCGCCGAACCGCTCGAGAGGTTCGCCGAGAGCGACCATCGCTGCATCTTCGGCAGCGGCGAGATCATCGGAAGGTCCCGCCTTCAGTTCGCCGTCTCGGACATGGCGCGCATGCAGTAAGCGGACCCACAGACAAGAGAAGAGGCCGGCCCCCGGACATCAGTCCGAGCGTCCGGCCTCCCCAAGCTGTGCCGGCAAGGCAAACGCCGAATCAAGGCGCATGACAATATAGGCGGCCCGCCCTAGACCAGGCCTAACCGCGGCTTAGACAGACTAGACGAGCCCCTCGGCCTTCAGCGCCTCGCGAATTCGCGCCATCGCCTCTTTACAGTCCTCGGTCCGGCCGAAGGCGGTGATGCGCGCATAGCCCTCCCCCGCCGAACCAAACCCGACACCAGGCGTGACCACGACCTGGGCCTTCTCGAGAAGAAGGTCGAAGAAGTCCCACGACCTCATGCCGCCGGGACACTCCATCCAGATGTACGGGGAGTTCTTGCCGCCACGGTAGGCGATCCCCAGCTCGTCGAGCGCGTCGCCGATGATTCGTGCGTTTTCGAGGTACACATCGACCTGGGCAGCCGTCTCGCGCCTTCCCAGCTCGGAGAAGGCCGCCTCGGCAGCCCTCTGGACGATGTAGGGGACACCGTTGAACTTCGTGTTCTGCCTGCGGCGCCACATGGCGTTCAGATTGCCGTTCGCGACCGTAATGCCGTTCGGGACAACGGTGAAGCCGCAACGCAAACCGGTGAACCCGGCGCGCTTTGAGAGCGAGGAGACCTCGATGGCGCAGCGGTCCGCCCCGTCAACCTCGAAGATGGAGTGGGGAAGGCTCTCGTCGCGAATGAACGCCTCGTAGGCGGAGTCGAACAGAATGACCGCCTCGTGCCGCAGGGCATAGTCCACCCAGGAGGCGAGCCCGTCGGTATCGTAGGTAGCGCCCGTGGGGTTATTCGGGGAGCAGATGTAGACCACGTCGACGTCAACAGTATCGTCGGGATACGGCAGGAAGCCGTTTTCTGCGTTCCCCTCAAGGAAGACGATCTCGTTGCCCGCCATGAGGTTCGTGTCGACATAGGCGGGGTAGACCGGATTGGGAATCAATACCCTGCTGCCCGGGGCAAAGATGTCAAGAATGTTGCCAAGGTCGCTCTTCGCGCCGTCGGAGATGAACACCTCGGACACGTCGACCGAAGCGCCGAGACGCGCATAATGGTCGGCGACAGCACTCCGCAGGAACTCATAGCCCTCGGCGTCATCGCAATATCCGCGGAACGTCTCGGAGCGCCCCATCTCGTCAACCGCGGCGTGCAGGGCCTTGATGATGGTGGGCGTTAGAGGAAGTGTCACATCACCGATGGAGAGGCGGATAATCTTCGCGTCGGGGTGAGCGGCCTGATATGCCTTTGACTTGCGTGAAATAGTGGAAAAGAGATAGCTCTGTTCGAGCCGCGAAAACGTGTTATGGACGAGCATGCGCAGTTCCCTTCTGTTAGTGCGCGTCAAAGACCTCAACAGGGACAAGCGAGCCTTCGGGATAGCGGACATCCCAGAGCGTCAGCCCGCAGGCGGGTGCCGTCGGACCGGCGCACCGGCGATCGCAGGCCAAAAGGACATCGGAGACCCACGACGGATCCTTCTTCCCGAACCCCACCTCGACAAGCGTGCCAATTATTGTACGAACCATGGAATGAAGAAAGGCGTTCCCCACTATCTGCACCGACAAAAGAGATTCACCGAGGGATTGCTCCTGCCGGAAATCAATCGACTCGACAAAGCGGCAGGTCGGCTTGCCAACAGCGCTCTCGCTTTTGCAGAAGCTTGCAAAATCGTGCTCGCCGATAAGATAGCGTGAAGCCTCGACCATAGCTTCAACTGAAAGAGGGCGGCCGTCTCGAGGCCTCACCCACCACGACCACCGCGCGTTGAAGAGCGAGGGCACTCCGCCCAGGCACATTCGGTATCGATAGACGCGAGCTAGCGCGGAAAACCTTGCCGAAAAGTCCGATGAAGCATGGAAGACCCCGATGACACGAATGTCATCGGGAAGGAGGGCCGACATTGCCCGAAGGACATGCCTGCGTCGAACCTCCTCGAACTCGCCTTCGATTAAGGGAATGCTGACATACTGTCGGAGCGCATGGACGCCGGCGTCAGTCCTCCCCGAGCATGTAAAGGTGACAGGGCGTTTCAAGAAAACCTGGAGTGCCCCCTGAAGCTCGCCCGCGACGGTCTTGACGTGAGCCTGCTTCTCCTGAAGGGCGAACCCGGAATAACCAGACCCGTCATATGCAACCTGAAGAACGAGAATGTCGCTCGGGTTCGCAGAGTCGCAGGATGGCGCAATCTGCTGCAAGTCAACCATAAGGAGACTCCCCTATCCAACGGAAAAAAGAAGGGGCCGCGAGGCCCCTTCTTTCAGACGCATCAATTGGGCAGAGAAAAGCCTACTCGGCCTTCTCAGCCTTCTCTTCAACCTCAGCGGCTTCCTCAGCAGGAGCCTCCTCAGCAGCGGCCTCCTCGGCAGGCGCCTCAGCGACTTCCTCGGCAGGCTGGGCGACAGGAGTCGCAACAGCCTCAGCCGCCTTGGCGGCCTTACCCTTGGGAACGCAAGGCTCGGTGACGAGCTCGATGATTACCATGGAGGCGTTGTCGCCCTTGCGCGTTCCGAGCTTCATGATACGGGTGAAGCCGCACGTGCGGTCGGCCCACATGCCCTGCTCGACCTTCTCAAAGACCTCGCGCACAATCTCCTTGTTGTTGAGCTTGGCGATCGCGAGACGCCTCGAATGAAGGTCGCCACGCTTGGCCCAGGTGATGATGCGGTCGACATCGCCACGGATGGCCTTTGCGCGCGCCTCGGTAGTCTTAATGCGGTCGTTCAAAAACAGAGAGGTAACCAGGTTGCGCTTCATAGCTTTGGTATGAGCGGTATCGGTACCAATCTTCAGACCACGCTTCTCGTTGTGCCTCATGATACTAGACCCCCGGTCTTACTGTTTCAGGCTCATGCCCATAGAGGCAAGCTTGTCCTTGACCTCTTCGATGGACTTAACGCCGAAATTCCGAATATTGAGCAAATCATTCTCGCTGAAGTCAAGGAGCTGGCGAACAGAATGGATACCCGCGCGCTTCAGACAATTGAAGGAACGCACGGATAGATCAAGGTCGTCGATGCGCTTGTCGAGTTCCAGGTTGTCGTCGGACTCAACTTGAGCGAAAATCGAGGTTTCCTCAGGGCCATCAGCAACAGCGGTCAGCGACAAGAACGCGTTAATGTGCTGGTTAACGATATTCGCCGCCTGAACCAGAGCCTCCGAAGGAGAAATCGCTCCGTTGGTCTCAATCTCGAGAATCAGACTATCGTAGTCGGTGCGCTGACCGACACGGCAGGGTTCAACGAGCTTCGTGCAACGACGGACCGGCGAGAACAGGGAATCGACATGGATGATGCCGATCGAGTCCTCCGGACGAGCATTCTGATCACCGGGCACATACCCACGCCCAGTGCCGATACGCATGGACATCGTGAAATGCACGCCGTCCTCGAGCGTTGCAATAACATGCTCGGGGTTGACCAAGTCGAACTCAGCGGGGACAAAGAAGTCCTCGCCGGTCACGACAGCGGGCCCGTCGATGTCGACCGTTGCAGTGGCCTCGTCACCCAGACCATTCGGCTTGAAAACAAGTCCCTTCACGTTGAGGACGATGTCGGTGACATCCTCCCGAACGCCTGCAAGAGCCTGAAACTCGTGCTGAACACCTTCAATGTGAATAGCCTCGGCAGCAGCGCCGTCAAGGGAGGAAAGAAGAACGCGCCTCAGCGAATTGCCAAGGGTGTCTCCGAACCCGCGCTCAAGCGGTTCGACAACGAAACGCGCAAACCGCTCGTTCACATTCTCGACAGTTACCTGTGGCCTGATGAACTCTGACATGTAGTACCTCCAGACTCCGAAACCACAGATTACTTCGAGTAAAGCTCAACGATAAGCTGCTCCCGAATGTCCATGTCGATTTGGTCACGGGTAGGAATGTTGAGAACGGTGCCCTGGAGCTTCTCGATGTCGAGCTCAAGCCAGCTCGGAACCTTACGGTTCTCGGAAGCGACGAGGGCGCTCTTGATCACAAGCATCTCCTTGGCCTTGGGAGCGACAGACACAACGTCGCCAGCCTTGACACGGAAGGAGGGAATGTCGACGCGACGGCCGTTCACATAGATGTGGCCGTGCGAGACAGTCTGACGAGCCTCGCGACGGGTGTGCGCGAAACCGAGACGGAAGACGACGTTGTCAAGACGGGTCTCGACGATGGCCATCAGGTTCTCACCGGTAACACCCGGCTGACGACGCGCCTTGACGTAGTACGAGTGGAACTGCTTCTCGAGAATGCCGTAGATGAACTTGGCCTTCTGCTTCTCGCGGAGCTGAGTGCCGTACTCGCTCTCCTGACGACGGCGACGCTTCTGAGGCTGACGCTTGGATTCCTTGGTGATCCCCATGACGATGGGGTCAATGCCCAGAGCCCTGCACCGCTTAAGTACGGGCGTACGATCAACTGCCATAATTCGTAATCCTTCCTAACCTACACGCGACGACGCTTGCGCGGGCGGCAGCCATTGTGCGGCGTGGGAGTCTTATCCTGGATGCTCGTCACCTCAAGACCCGCCGCCTGAAGAGAACGGATGGCAGTCTCACGGCCCGAACCGGGACCCTTGACGAACACAGCCACTTTGCGCATGCCATGGTCCTGAGCGACCTTGGCGCAGGCCTCGGCAGCCATCTGGGCAGCGAAGGGGGTGGACTTCCTCGAACCCTTGAAGCCGACGGTACCGGCGGACTGCCAGGCAATCACGTTGCCCTGGGGGTCGGTAATCGACACAATGGTGTTGTTAAAGGTGCTCTTGATGTGCGCCTGACCGACAGAGATATTCTTGCGGTCCGCACGCTTGATACGCGTACGAACAACCTTCTTGTTAGTAGCCATTATGCGTTAGCCCTTCTTCTTCGCACCAATTTGACGACGCGGACCCTTGCGGGTGCGAGCGTTGGTATGAGTGCGCTGCCCGCGAACAGGAAGACCCTTGCGATGACGAAGGCCGCGATAGCAGCCAATCTCCATCAGACGCTTGATGTTCTGGCCCTGCTCACGGCGAAGGTCGCCTTCCACCAGAATCTTGCCGTCGATAGCGTCGCGAAGCTTGGTGACCTCGTCCTCGGTGAGGTCCTTCACACGAGTGGAAGGATCAACGCCAGTCTCGGCGCAAAGCTTCGAGGCAGTGGTACGGCCGATGCCGTAGATGTACGTAAGGCCGATCTCGACACGCTTCTCACGCGGAAGATCTACACCAAAAATACGTGCCAATGTAGTCCCCTCTCCTAGCCCTGGCGCTGCTTATGGCGCGGATTTTCGCAAACCACAAGAAGTTTGCCGTGGCGACGAATGATTTTGCACTTGTCGCAAATCCTCTTGATTGAAGGACGAACTTTCATTGCCCTTTCCTTTCGGATAGTCAATCAACCAACATATGTAATCGTCCAGCCGCAGACGTAATTGCAGAACGGCGCGACCTGAGAACAGGTCGTGAATCCCACGAAAAACGAGACTACTTGTAGCGATAGGTGATGCGTCCGCGCGAAAGGTCGTACGGAGAAAGCTCCAGCACGACCCTGTCCCCAGGAAGGATGCGAATGTAGTTCATACGAATCTTTCCGGAAATGTGCGCAAGCACCGTATGACCGTTCTCGAGCTCCACCTTGAACATAGCGTTCGGCAGCGGCTCGACAACGGTCCCCTCAAGCTCAATGGCGTCTTCTCGCTTCGTCACAACGATTCACTTTCTATAAAAGCGCCCAAAGAAACGTACGCAAAAACAGCCTATACACTATACCAGCCAAAATGACCGATATCAAATCGAACTTCAAATTTAGAGGACCCTGACGAGACAATCCACAAAGTTTCTGATTACGCCAGAGCGTTACGCCCTTCGTCGACATCCATAGGATTGAATCCAGGTTCCGCCGTCGTGATCACCGGACCGTCAGGCGTAATCGCGACGGTATTTTCAAAATGAGCCGCGAGGCTGCCGTCGTCGGTGACCACTGTCCAGTCGTTCTTGAGAGTGTGAACATACCTCTTGCCCATCGTGATCATCGGCTCAATCGCGATGCACATGCCCGCCTGGAGCTTGATGCCGTGGTGCCGCTGACCGTAGTTCCTGACATCGGGCTCCTCGTGCATATGTCGCCCGATACCATGGCCCACGTACTCTCGGATAACGCCGTACCCATGCTTCTCCGCATGAGACTGAACAGCGTACCCGATGTCCCCAAGGTGGTTACCCGGAACGGCCTGCTCGATGGCGAGCGAAAGGCAGTCGCGCGTAACCTCGAGAAGCGCCTTCACCTCGTCAGAGATATGACCCACAGCGAAGGTCCAAGCGTTGTCCCCGACCCAGCCGTTCACCGTAGCGCCGGTATCGATCGAGATAATATCGCCATCGACAAGAATGCGGTCGGCAGCAGGAATACCGTGCACAACCTCATCGTTCACAGATGCGCAGATGGTGCCGGGGAATCCTCCGTATCCCTTGAATCCGGGAATACCACCCTTCATACGGATAAAATCCTCGCAGAACTTATCGATCTCGAGGGTCGAGATTCCGGGCTTGACCATCTTGCCCGCAAGACGAAGCACCTCTTTGGAAAGGGCACCGCAGACCTTAAGCCCCTCGATGTCTTCGGGCGTCTTGAGCTTAATCATTCGAGATGGCAGCTTTCACGTCCGCGTAGACATCGGCGACGGGACGGGCGCCGTCAATCTCAACGAGCACGCCGGCACCGCCGTAGTAGTCAACCAGGGGCGCGGTCATCTTGTGATAGACGCTGAGGCGATTCTTGATCGTCTCGGGGTTGTCATCGTCACGCTGGTACATCTCGCCGCCGCAGGAAGGGCAAGTCACATCAGTCTTCGTGCCGGTATAGCCGCACGACCTGCAGACGCGCCTGCTCGAAAGACGCTCGATGATGTCCTCGTCGGAGACGTTGATTGCGATGGCGCGGTCAATCCGCCGACCGTCGGCGGAAAGAGCGGCGTCAAGCGCAGCGGCCTGCGGACTCGTGCGAGGGAAGCCGTCGAGGATGAACCCCTTCTGCGCATCATCCTGAGAGAGGCGCTCTTTCATAAGGTCGATGATGAGGTCATCGGGGACGAGCTCGCCGGCGTCCATGAAGGACTTCGCCTTAAGGCCGAGAGAAGTCCCCTCCTTGACAGCCGCGCGAAGGATATCGCCCGTCGAGATGTGAGGGATGCCAAACTCGTCGATAATAAACTGGGACTGCGTGCCCTTACCGGATCCAGGCGCACCGAGAAGAACAAGATTCATGATGCAACACTCCTCATACAACTCGAGGCAACAAAAGGAGGGTTTCTCCTCTAGACCAAAGGTCTATTTGAAGAAACCCTCATAGTCGTGCATTTTAAGCTGACTCTCGACTTTGCTCATCGTGTCGAGCGCAACGCCGACCATGATGAGAATCGAGGTACCGCCAAACGCCTGGATGAGCGTGTTGTCGGTAAAGTAGAACAGAATGCTCGGGACAACGGCGACAAGAGCGATGAACACCGCCCCGGAAGCGTAATGCGGTTGAGCACGTCCTTG
>CAYMHQ010000055.1:0-14359 GCA_964390275.1 uncultured Coriobacteriaceae bacterium | reverse complement strand
GAGCCGGTCCGAGAGGGCCGGCTTTTTGCGTTTCTGGGACCCCTAATTCGTGAATGCGAGTTCGGTTTCCCGATCGTATAACTTGCCATACTCGTACATTTTACGTTTGCGTACGTTTTGCTAGATAGCTGTTTCGCCTTTGTTGCACGTATTGAACTCCTATGGTGGATAGTCTAAAATTCACCTTCGTATTTGAGACTTGCTGCTCTCACAAGAGCGCTTTTTGATTTAGAAGGAGGTCGAACCGATGTTGAACGCCGTTGTCATGATTGTCCGCAACAACTGGTGGTGGTGCGCAACTGACGGATTCGGCCGACGGTGAGTCTCGCGCACCATATTTGCGCTTAGACAAAGGCTCCCGGTTTCGGCCGGGGGCCTTTTTTGTTGCGCAGTTTCCTGTTGAGTAGCTTGTGTTCGGCTTGGTTCTACCCCGTCAGGAGCCCCAAAGAGAGGGCGGCCGCGGTCACATAGAAAGGTATGGTTCGTCATCATGGAAGAGATCAAGCAGAGCGTCGCCCAGAACGAGTCCGTGTCCGTCAAGTCCACCGCGTCTGGACTGAATGCTGGCCAGGGTGCCGCGTTCGCCGGCACCGCCAGGGTCGTTTCCGCCGACACGGCGTCCAAGGGGAAGGGCGGGTCGCTTGACGTGGGATCGCTTGTCTTGGTAGCGGTGCTGCTGGCGGCAGGCGCGATTCTTAAACTCACGCTCGGCAGCGTCCTTTCGTTCGCGGGTATGAAGCCTAACTTCATCATCGCCATGTACTGCCTCGCCATCCTGCTTGTTCGCCCGAAGCTCCCGCAGTCGCTTGTGATCGGCCTGCTCGCGGGCTGCATCTGCCAGATTCCGATGCTCAACTCCACGCCGCTGCTCAACATCCCGAGCGAGCTTCTCGGTTCGCTCGCCATGGGCCTGCTCGTGTACGTGCCCATGAAGATCGGCAAGGTCGACGCGAATCCTGCTGTCGCGACGTTCCTCTCCACCGTGGTCTCCGGTTACACGTTCGCGCTCATCATGGCCGCCTCGCAGGGTATCGGCCTCGTGTACGCGCTGGGTGCGTACGCGCTCATGGTGTTCGGCACCGCCACGTTCAACGCGATTCTCGTGAGTGTGCTTGTCGTGCCGCTGCGCAAGGTCCTCAAGCGCTAGAGGCGGCATGCTGTAAGCGGGAGATGAGATTCGGAGAGGGCAGCTGGCCATGTTTGAGATTCGCGATTTCAGTTTTCGATACCGCGAAGGTGCGGAGCCGGTGTTGAGGGATGTGAACCTGACGATCGCCGACGGGGCGTTCGTGGGGGTCACGGGCGCGGCGGGGTCGGGGAAGTCGACGCTCACGTACGCGCTCAACGGGATTGTTCCGCACTGCTACCCGGGGGACTTTTACGGGTCGGTGAGCGTGATGGGGCGCGACACGGTCGAGACGAGCCTTACCGACCTGTCGCGGCTGGTGGGGAGCGTGTGCCAGGACGTCGACAGCCAGATGGTGTCGCCGATCGTCGAGGACGAGATTCTGTTCGGCCTGGAGAACTTTGGGGTGCCGCACGAGGAGATTCCGGCGCGCCTTGACGAGGTGCTGGAGGAGATGGGCATCGCCGAGCTGCGCGACTGCACGATCGCGTCGCTTTCGGGCGGGCAGCGGCAGAAGGTCGCCATCGCGTCGGTGGTGGCGCTCCACCCGGCGGCCCTCGTGCTCGACGAGCCGACCGCCGAGCTTGACCCGGCGAGCTCGATCGCGGTGTTCGAGCTGCTCAAGCGCCATGCGCGGGAGCACGGGACGACTGTTGTGGTGGTCGAGCAGAAGATCGCGCTCATGTGCGAGTACGCCGACGAGCTCGTGGTGCTCGACGGGGGCAGGGTGCGGTTCGCCGGGGCGCCCGAGGAGGTGCTCGTCCACAGCGACGAGCTGCTCGAGATCGGCGTGAACTGCCCGCGTTCGACGACGCTTTCGAACCGGTTGCGCGCCGCGGGCGTCTACGACGGGCCGGCGTGTCGCGACGTCGCCGAGGCGACCCGGATGGTGCGCGATGTGGTGCGCGGCGGTGCGGCGGGTGCTGCGGAGGGGGACGCGATGAGAAGCGAGGTGCGGGCATGATTGAGTTTCGCGATGTGCACGCCTCGTACGACGGTGAGCGCGCGGTCCTCAAGGGGGTCAGCTTCACCATCGGCGACGGGGAGTTCGTGTCGTTCGTGGGAACGAACGGGGCGGGCAAGTCCACGACGATGCGCCTCATGAACGGCCTGCTCAAGCCCACTGCGGGCGAGGTGCTGGTCGATGGCGAGAGCACGGCGGGGCTCAAGGTGAGCCAGCTGGCGCGCAAGGTGGGCTTTCTGTTCCAGAATCCCGATCGACAGATCTGCTGCAACACGGTGCGCGAGGAGCTCGAGTTCGGCTTCAGGGCGCTCGGCACGCTCGACGACGCGGCGCGGGCGCGCGTGGACGAGGTGATCGGCCGGCTGGGGTTCGGCCCCGACGACGACCCGTTCCTGCTGAACCGCGGGACCCGTCAGCTGCTCGCGCTCGCGTCGATCGTCGTGCTCGAGCCGTCCATCGTGATCCTTGACGAACCGACGACCGGCCTCGACTTCAGGGAGTGTGAGCGGGTGATGCAGATCGTCGGCGAGCTTCACCGGAAGGGGTCGACGATTGTGATGGTGTGCCACGACATGGAGGTGGTCGCCGACTACGCCGAGCGCGTCATCGTGATGAACGCGGGGACGGTGGTCGACGACGGCCCCACGTTCGAGGTGCTGCGCCGGCCCGAGACGCTGGCGAGGGCGTCGCTCGTGCCGCCCCAGGTCGCGGGGATCTCGATGGGCGCGGTGGCGCTCGACCCAGCGCTCGCCGGGACGCCGGTTGCCGAGGCGAACACGCTCGACGAGATGGTGCGCGCGGTGATGTCGGCGTCCGCCGGTGCGGGCTCGGCGGCTGGCGCGGGGGAGGGGAGGTAACGATGGGACACTTTCTTGAGTACGTTCCCGGGGACAGCCTGCTGCATCGGATGAACCCGGTGGCGAAGCTCGCGTGCGCGCTGCTCATCTGCGTGGCGTGCTTCGCGGCGTCGAATCTCCCGTTCATCGCGTGCATGGTGGCGCTCGGCTTCGCGCTCGCGGTCTCGTGCGGGATGACGCACCAGACGGTGGGGCTCGCGAAGGCGGTGTTCTTCTTCTCGCTGCTGCTGGCGGTCATCCAGATTCTCACGACGCCGGAGGGGGCGCGCCTCGTCGAGCTGCCGTGGGGGTACATCGGCACGGGGAGCCTGCTTGCGGCGCTCCGGACGGTCCTGAGGCTCATCGCCGCAGCTATTCCGCTGTTCCTGGTGTTCTACGTGACCAAGCTCAACGACCTCGCGAACGCGCTCGTGAAGAACGTGCACCTGCCGTACCGGTACGCGTTCGCGTTCACCTCGACCATCCGGTTCATCCCCGTGTTCATGAACGACATGAAGGGGATCATGGAGGCGCAGACGGCGCGCGGGGTCGAGTTCGACTGCGGCGGCCTCGCGAACAAGGTGCGGCTGATGGTGCCGCTGTGCATCCCGCTGCTCGTGGGGTCGGTGCGCAAGGCGAACAGCGCCGCCATCGCCGCCGAGGTGCGCGGCTTCTACCTGCGGTCGGGCGCGTCGGGGTTCAAGCAGTACCCGTTCTTTGCCCGCGACGTCGTCGCGCTGGCCGTGTGCTGCGGGCTGGTGGCGATGGCCGTCGCGCTGAGGGTCGTGCTCGGGTAGCGGGCTGGCGCAGGCCGGAGATGGAGAGTTCGCCGCTGTTTGGGGATGTGCGGGAGTCCGGGTTGCGCGGGCGCGCGGGCGCGCTATAATGTGCCACTGCACCACTGATTCGCCTTCGTAGCTCAGGGGATAGAGCACCGCTCTCCTAAAGCGGGTGTCGGCCGTTCGAATCGGCCCGGGGGCACCAGACATTTCGACAGGTCGTCGGGGATTTCCGGCGGCCTGTTTTGGTATCTGGGGGATGGCGGCGGGGAACGGCGGTAGAACCGGGCCCAGGGTGGCAATTGTGTGCGACGAAGATGCCAACATTCTACTTCATCCGGTATGTAACGCATTGTGATACGACTGCATTGCAATGAAAGACGTTTTGAACGATGGGGTGAATCAAATGACGAAAACAGCAGCGATTAGTATGAGAATCGATCCCCGAGTTAAAAGCGAAGCGGAGACCGTGTTTGGAAGGTTTGGTCTCACGCTCACCGAGGCAATCAATGTGTTTCTGCACAAGTCCATCATGGAAGGCGGACTGCCTTTTGAGGTGCGCCAGCCGCGCTACAACGCAGCCACGGAAAAGGCCATGCGGGAAGCGCGCGACATCATGGACGGAAAAGTCGAGGCAGAAGGTTATGAATCCGCCAGTGCGTTGTTTGCCGCTCTTGACGAGTGATTGCCATGAAGCTGACCTTAGTCCCCACTACCCAGTTCAAGAAAGACTACAAACTGCTCAAGAAGAGAGGATACAAGGTTGCCGAGCTAGAAGCGGTTCTCGATCGACTGATGAGTGGGGTTGAACTCGACGAGCGAAATCGCGACCATGCTCTGGTAGGTGAGTATGCCGGTTTTAGAGAGTGCCATATACGGCCGGACTGGCTATTTATGCTAGCGAAGTTTAGTAAAAGATTTCTTTTTGATATGCGATAGCGCATGTTTGGGGAGGTCTCTCTTCAGGCGTTCTGCGCCTGCTTGCCATGAGGGCCCCGATGCACCCCGATTGCCTCATGAGTGGTATATCCATGCGCTGGTCTCCCTGTTTCGTCCTATTACTGTACACTTAGCGGCGTTCTGTTATCGGCGTTCATCCCGAGCGCGGATGACTGGCGCGGGCGATCAAGGGGGCTGCGGGCATGCCGAGGACGGTGGCGATAGGCGCGCAGGACTTCGCCGTTCTGCGCGAGCGAGGCTGCTTCTTGGTGGACAAGACCGCCTTCGTCACCGACTGGTGGCGGGCCGAGGACCATGTGACGCTCGTCTGCAGGCCGCGCCGCTTTGGCAAGACGCTCAACATGAGCATGGTGGAGTGCTTCTTCTCGAACCGCTACGCCTGCAGGGCGGACCTGTTTGAGGGCATGCGCGTGTGGGGCGAGCCCGATATGCGGGCTGAGCAGGGAGCATGGCCCGTCGTTGCCGTCTCGTTCTCCGCCGCGAAGGGGTCGAGCGCCGAGGCTGTTGTCCGGCGCATCTGCGAGCAGATCGCCTACGCGTGGCGTGCGCATCGCAGGGACATCGACGAGGGCGCCCTCGGCGAGCGGGAGCGCGACGTCCTTACGGGGAAGGCGCCCTCCGTCGACCCGCTCGACGCGCCCAGCTCGCTCGCGCGTCTGTGCGAGCTGCTCGCGCTTTCCGCAGGCAGACGCTGCATCGTCCTGCTCGACGAGTACGACACCCCGCTGCACGAGGCGTGGGTCGGCGGCTTTTGGGACGAGGTGAGCGAGTTCGTCCGGGCGCTGTTCAACGCGACCTTCAAGTCCAACCCCAACCTCGAGCGCGCGCTGCTCACGGGTATCACGCGTGTCGCCCGCGAGTCGATCTTCTCCGACCTCAACAACCCCAAGGTGGTCACCGCGACGTCTCCCGAGTACGCGACGTCGTTCGGCTTTACCGAGGCCGAGGTGCTCGATGCGATGGGCGAGTTCGGCCTGGACGGCCCGGGTGCGTTTGACGATGTGCGGCGGTGGTACGACGGCTTTGTCTTTGGCGGCGTGCCCGACATCTACAACCCATGGTCGATCACCAACTACCTCGACACCGGCCGCCTCGCGCCCTACTGGGCAAATACGAGCGGGAACGCACTCGTGAGCAAGATCGTGCGCGAGGGCGACGCCGACCTCAAGGCCGATTTCGAGACGCTTCTCTCCGGCGACGCGATCGAGAAACAGTTCGACGAGCAGGTCTCGTTCGACGACCTCGGCCGGCGACCGGGGGCGGTGTGGGGACTCCTCGTCGCCGGGGGATATCTGCGCGTCACGGCGGAAGGCGGAGAAGGCGGAGCGCGGAGTGGGTCGGCTGACCTTGCGCCGGCGGGCATTGCGCCGTCGGACCTCGTCCCGGCGCGCCTCTTCATCACCAACCACGAGGTCGCGCTGGCGTTCGACGGCATGGTGCGCGGCTGGTTCGACGCGGTCTCGTCGCGCTACAACGGGTTCGTGCGGGCGCTGCTCGCGGGCGACCTCGACGCGATGAACGCCTACATGAACGACGTCGCGCTCGATACGTTCAGCTTGTTCGACACGGGTGCGCGCCCCTCGGGCACGGAGCCCGAGCGCTTCTACCACGGCTTCGTCCTCGGCCTGCTGGTGGAGCTGCGCGGCAGGTACATCGTGCGGTCGAACCGGGAGAGTGGTTTTGGCCGTTACGACGTGATGCTCGAGCCGGTGGACCCCGCCCGCGACGACGGGATCGTCCTCGAGTTCAAGGTGCGCAACCCCCGCCGCGAGGAGACACTGGAGGACACGGTCGCCTCGGCTCTCGCGCAGATCGCCGACCGGGGCTACGCGAACGAGCTCGTCTCGCGCGGCGTGCCGGCCGATCGCGTGCGCGCCTACGGATTTGCGTTCGAGGGCAAGCGGGTGCTCATCGGGTAGGCGGGATCGGGCGGGCGAGATGTCAAAAGACTAACGTTTTCGTACGCCTTTTGACACTGTTGCAATATCCTGCGTAACGCAATATTATGCATTATGCAAGATATTGCGAATGTGAGCGAGCCAGTGCGGGCGGGACAATCCGAGCGGGGTAATGCCGTGAGAACTCAGATAAACATGAGCGCTGAAGCGGGAAGCGTCATCCGCAGGGTGCGCGAGGATCAAGGAATCTCCCGGTCCGAGCTCGCCAAGAGGGCGCAGGTGAGCCCGCGGACCCTCTTCGCGTTCGAGCGGGGGCAGAACGACAACATGGGGCTTGCCGCCTTTCTGCGCCTGGCGGGCGCCCTCGGGCTGAGCGTCTCGATGGACTTCGCGAACGGTTCCGCACGCGCCGAGGCGGCGTCGGGGGTTGCGCCTGAGGAGCCCCAGCTGGAGTTTCACCCGAGCTGGGAAAAGCTCAGCGACATCTGGAGCCTCGAGGAGGGCGAGCGGTAACGGTGCGGGCGAGATGACTGCGAGATGGTCGTCGTCGGGCGGGCGTTTGCCGAAGATCGCGCGCGAGTTCTGGGTGGAGCCCAGGGTGGCCCCGTTCATGTACGACGGCCGCTATCCCGTCGCGGAGAGCATCCGCAGGCTGCTTGTGGCCTCGGTGGAGACGGGCAATCCGATCATCTGGGAATGAGCGACCGGCCCGACACTGTATTCGCCTGCCGGCCACTCGTCCCTGTCCAGGGCGTCGCACCATCGGTCAATCATCGCCTCGTCGACATGCTGACCGTTGCTTGCGAGAATGGGTTCCATCCCTGTTTCCATCTCCACCCTTCCGCCGATGCGCCTGGGCTCTAAATGCTTGCGTCCCAAACGCTCGCATCACCCTTGAGCCGCGCTGCCTTTCTGTGTGCCTTTGCCTCCCAGCAGGCGCTCGAAGATGATGCGCTCGTCCTCCTCGTCCAGATAGCCGTCCTCGAGGTAGCCGCCGTCGATGGCGTCGAGCATCGTCTGCTCCTTCTCCTTGAGGCGGTCGTAGATGACGGCGTCGAGCGATGTGTCCTTGCCGTCGAGCACGAAGTTGTCGCGCATGAAGTAGTAGCGGGTCTTTTGGTCGGCGGGCAGGCCCAGACGGTGGATGCGGTCCTTGGACTGCAGCAGGTGCACCAGATTGTAGCTGTACTCGAAGTAGACCGCGTCGTGGCACACGCTGTGCAGCGAGACCGACTCGGCGAGCGTCTGCGGGTTGGTCACGAGCACCTTGAAGCGCCCGGCGCGGAATTCGTCGAGGATCTTGCGGCGCTCGTCCTGCGGGGTCGCGCCGCAGATCGACTCGGCGGGGACGCCCATGGCGTTGAGGTCGCGGCAGATGTTGGTGATGCTGCGCACAAAGATGCACCACACCATGACCGGCCGGCCCTCGGCCGCGATGGAGGAGACCAGGCGCTCGCACTCCAGGAGCTTGGAGCTGGGGCGGCTCCGCCGGATGGCGTCGCTGAACGTATGCGAGAAGTCCACGTAGTCGATGTCGGTGTAGTCGTCGCCCACCTGGTCGAGCACGTACTCGAGGTCCGCGGGGTCGAGCGCCTCCCCGAGCATCTCCGGGTCGCTCTCCAGCTGCAGCGAGCGCACGATAAAGGCAAGCTTGCTGGGGCACGACGCCCTGAGGACGCGCAGCAGCGTGTTCTCGTCGGCCGTCACCTGCACGTCCACGATGGTGTCGGGTTCGGGTCGCGGCACGCCGAGCTCGTCCTTGTTCGTGCGGCAGAAGAAGGGCGCCAGGCTCTCGTTCAGCCGCTGCCGCAGCGCGCCGCCGGGCTTTCTCAGCTCGCCCGGCTCGTAGCCGAAGAACGTGTCGTAGTCCTTGGGGTAGAGGATGTGGAGCAGGTTGTAGATGTCCTGGTAGGTGTTGGGGATGGGCGTGCCCGTGAGCGCGATGACGTACTCCGCGCCCGCCGCGGCCTTGAGCGCCGCCGTGGCCCGCTTGCCCTTGATCGCCTTCACGCGGTGGACCTCGTCGAACACGAGGAGCGTCTGGTCGCCCACGATGGGTCCCAGCTCCCCCAGGTAGCTCTGCAGCGACTCGTAGTTGAAGGTGAGCAGGTTGCATCTGCCGCTGTCGAGCGCCAGCGTGCTCTTTCGCTGCCCGGTGGTCATGCACGCGAGGGCGGGGTCGCCCAGCGAGAAGCACCTGAGGGGGAGCTTGTCGCCAAAGCTCGCGACCCATTCGCGCTCCCACGACTCGAAGCCGCTCTTGGGGCACACCACCACGACGCGCCGCGCGAGCCCCAGATGCCGCAGGTACGCGAACACGCCGAGCACCGTGGCGGTCTTGCCGGCGCCGGGCACCGAGAAGTCCGCGGCGCGCCCCACGGCGAGCATGAAGAAGGCGTCGAGCATCTGGCGGTCGCGCAGCGGGCGCACCATCGAAGCGTTCACGACGTCGCGGAACTCGCGGAACCGGGGCCCGAGCTGCGGGTCGTCGGCGATGCCCTCGGCGGTCTGCGCCTTGATGGCGAGCCCCACCGCCGAGCGCTCGCGGATGTAGGTCTCGTTCGCGCTCGTGTACGCGTCGAAGCTCGGGTCGACCGCCGTCTCGACGCCGCGCCCGTTGGCCTCCATCACGGCGTCGCGCATCTCCTGGCACTCGCGCAGGCCCATCTCGCCGTCGAGGAGGATGCGGTCGCCCTGGGTGCCCTCGACGGCGCTCGCCGGGTAGGACATCCAGGCGCGCCACGCCGTGGAGGTCATGAACGCGGCGACGTCCGCGCCCTCCACGCGCAGGTACATGCCCGGCCGGCCCTCGTCGTAGCAGACGTAGACCTTAGGCGCGCTCGTCAATCTCATCGATCAGCCTCTCTGCCTTGGCGATGACGGCGCCGAGGTTGCGGCGCACCTTCTCCAGCTCGTCCGCGTCCAGCATGTCGAGCATCTCGGGCAGGATCTGCTCGAGGTCGTTCAGGCAGTCGTCGGACTTCTTGGCCGGCGTGTCCATGCGCCTTATGCGCTTCACGGTCTCCCGCGCGCGGTCGCCGGCGCGCGTGAACTCGTCCACCAGCTGGTCGTCGGCGCGCAGGTCGCTCACCTTCTCGCGCGTGAGGGGCTCGGGGCCCATCCTGTCGAGGAGGTTCGCCATTGCCTCCTGCTCGGCCGCCTTGAAATCGGACGCGGCGTCGGTCCCCGCCACCGACCCGAAGTCTCTCACGTAGCGGGTGATGTCGCCCTCGGGCTGCACGACCATGTTCGCGAACATGAGCTGCTTGATGAGCTCCTTGTCGCGCTTGCTGTCCCACTTCTTGAGGATGCGCGAGAACTCGCCCAGGGGGCCGTCGATCTTGAGGGAGCGGGCCAGGTGGTACTGCTCGGGCGCCTGGCAGAATTCGAGGAACTCCTCCATGAACTGGGCGCGGTCGATGAGCTTCTGCACCTCGTTCTCCGTGAGGCCCGTGGCGCTGGCGTACTCGGCGGGCGTGATGAGGTGGTTCTTGATGATGTCGCGGTACACGCCCACGAGGCGGTCGACCGGGTCGTAGCTGACCTTCTCCTCCTCGCCGATCTGGATGGCGAGCTCGAGCAGCTTGATGCGCTTCTCGTCGCTGCCGGTCGCGTCGTCCAGGACGGCGGCCTCGAACCAGCCGGGCTCGTTGTTCGCGCGCGCGTTGCGGCGGATGCAGGTCAGGCGGCGGTTGCCGTCGATGACGCGTCCGTCGTTGAGCACGATGCCCGGCCTGAGCTGGCCGCGCAGGGCGATGTCCTTCTGCGTCTTCTTGAGGGCAGCGGGGTTGCTCTGGGCGATGAAGTCCTCGATGACGGTGTTGTACTCCTCGCGGCCGAGCGACAGGAGGTCGGTGTCGTGCTCCGCGCCGTACTCGCTCACCCACGTCGCGATGCGGTCGTTCTGGTCGTTGTAGAAGAGCAGGTCGGTCCTGATCCGGTAGATGTCGAAGTCGCGCGTCACCCCGTCGATGGAGTGCTTCTCCTTGCGGTCGGTTCTGATGACGTTGCCCGAGGCGATTCCTTCGTTAAGCAAGCTCATTGCGCACTGCTTCCTTCCATGCTTCAATTGTCGAATAGTATGCGTCCGCCATGTCGTCGTAGTGGACGTTCGAGTTGCGGACGATCGTGCTCAGGTTCTGCGCCGGGCAGCGGATGCCGTACTCCTCCTGCAGCAGGCGCGGGAGGAGGTCGCGCTCGACCCCCTCGTGCCGTGCGACGAACCAGTCGATGAACGAGGCGGCCGACATCTTTCCCCCGGCGCCCACGGCGAATATCCTCGTCTTTGCCATGAGGCAGCTGCGCATGAGGTCGCTCGCCTCGAGCAGACCCTCGTAGAAGGCGTCCGGCATGTCCAGCTCGTAGAGCGGGTGCTCGGCGAGGCCGGACTCCCGCAGGCTCGCCACCGTGAAGGGCGTGTCCGCGGGGACGGCCATGCTCACGGCCACGGCGTACGATTCGATGGTCGCCATGCGCACGTCGAGCACGTCGTGGAGCCGCGAGAAGGAGATGTAGCTCTCCGGCTCGTAGACCAGCACCCGATGCTCCCTGAGCGCGTCGCGCAGCGTGGAGCGGAACGCCGGGTGCTTCCAGACGGCGTCCTCGAAGCCGGGGTCCCCCTTGGAGAAGGAGGGATGCGCGGCGAGCAGGCGCGCGAAGTGGTCGCCGGGCGTCTGCCCGCAGCGGAAGAGCAGCCCGTGGTCCTCGCAGTAGCCGGCGGACGAGACGGCACGGTCGAACCCCGCGGCGTGGGGGCCGTCGCGGAACTCGTAGTTGAACCGCTGGCGCACGAGCTTGGCGTCGCAGATGTCGCCGGTGAGCTCGCGAGCGAGGAACTCCTCGATGGAGGGGGTCTTGCCCGCGCGGTTCTCCGCTGGTGCGACGGGCGCCGGCGCCGTGGCGGGCGCGTCCGCGACCCCGTCCCCCTCCCCGGGTCCCAGCCAAGCGGACATCGACACGTCGCCGGGGTCCGCGAACAGGTCGATCCATATCGCGGCCATCCCGGCGCTAAAGCCGTACTCGCGCTCGTAGTCCATGGCCAGGACGGACTTCGGCTCGCCCGGGTTGCCGGCAACAAAGGCGCGCACCTGCCGCCCGCGGTCCGTCCTGCCAAAGCCCACGGAGAGGTGGTCGCCAAAGCTCGGCCCCTCGTCGCTGTCCCGATAGAGCCACTGCAGGATTTCGTACAGCTCCGCGGGCGTGCGTATCCCCAGCCGTCTCATCAGGCTGCGCGAGGCGCGGTACAGCAGGCGCGCGGAGACCTCGGTGCCCTCCCGCGCCGCGGCGCGGACGACGTCGCGAATGTCGTCCGCGCCCGTGCGCCAGCCGTCGCGGCCCCCCGTTCCCCCTGTTCCCCCTGCGCTTCCGGACGCTGCTCCCATGCGCCTACGCCTCGTTCAGCTTCGGCCCAAAGGTCCGCCTGACAAAGGCGCCGAGCCTTCCCTCTTTGGCGAGCTCCGCCGAGTCCGCCAGGACGAAGTTCGTCTCGCAGCCCTGGCCAACCTCGTCGTGGAAGCCCAGGATGAAGTGGGTCGCGATCTCGTAGATGATCTCGGTCGGCGCGATGCCGAACACCTGGTGCTCCAGGATGTGGTCGAGCCGGTCGCGGTCGTCGGGGAAGGCCGCGCGCATGCCGGCGCTGTTGTAGAGGCGCTTGATGATCTCGGTGATGTAGAGGCCGCTCTTCATGTACAGGTCGGCGAAGGTGTGCGTGGGGTCGTCGAAGCACCCCGGGTTCTCCTGCTCGAACAGGTCGACCATCTGCACAACCACGCTGCGCGGGGTGAAGATCTGGTTGGTCTTCTGCGGCGGCACGTAGTCGAAGATGTCCTGGGTCTGGTCCTCGTCGAAGTAGTCGGAGAGCTTCTCCCTGAGGTCGATGAACTCGTTGACGGCGTCGTTGAACACCACCTCGTCAAAGAGGTGCCCCGCGAAGTGCCTCGTCTCGCCGGTCTGCTCGTCGGTGTAGTCGCCGCCGTCGCGCAGGAAGCGGAACTCGTCCACGGTGATGCTGGTCACGTCGCGGAACACCCTGGGCGGGATCACGGCGTCGAAGTTCGCCAGCGTCGTGCCCTCTTCGCCGTATGCCATGAGGAACGACGGGATGGTCCGCGAGAAGCCGCGCAGGTGGGCGCGCACCTTGTCCTCGACGCCCTGCTTCTCCTCCTCTCGCTTGGCGGTCTCCACCGTGCGCACGATGGTCTCGCCGGAGCTCTGTATCATCTCCTCGCAGGAGTCGTCGAGGTTCTGGATGAGCGCCTGCATGGCCTCGGCCTTCTGCGCGTCGTGCTCGCGGTTCACCTGCTCGCGCGCCGCGGCGGTGCGGGCCGTCGCCAGCTGCTCCTCGCGCGACTGCTCGATGCGCCGCGACTGGATCTGGTAGTCGCCCACCTGCCTGTTGAGCTGGACCTCGGCGTCCGCCTGCACCTTGCGCTCGATCTGCTTCTGCTGGCGCGGCTTGAGCTCGCCGCCGTAGCTCGCCTTGGCGGCCTCCACCAGCGGGGCGGTCACGCGCTCCCGGAAGGCCTCCTTCACGTCCTCGAGCATCGCCTTGTCGTCATTGTCCCTGTCGTGCTGCTTCGCGATCGCCTTGACCTCGCCCGTGAACCCGGCGCCCGCGGCCGAGTAGACCTTGGGCCCAAAGATGCCCTGGGCCTTCCCGACGATCTGCTCCTCGGGGATCTCCACCTCGCCCTCGTCGTTGAGCGAGAGCTCCTCGGCGGTGTGCTCGTCGATCTCGACCCGGTTCTTCTCCCTGTCCTTGGCCTTGCCCTGCTCGTAGGGGTCGAAGCGCTCGATGATGCCCACGACCTCGGCCGGCGCGCGGAACACGCTCGCGATGTTCTGGAACAGGAAGTTGCTCATGAAGCCGCGCCTGACCACCTCGTGCGCGTGGATGCGCCGCGGCACGCTGAGCACCTGCTCCGCGTCGAGCTCAACCATCTCGCCCTTCTCGTCCTCGCCGTAGACGGGGAAGAAGTTGAGGAGCTGGCGGATGTTTGCCTCGCGGGCCTTCACGTCGCCGCCGCCCTTGGCGGTCTCGCTGTACAGGTCGTTGGCGAACTCCTCGAAGATGGTGAGCGTGCGCGCCGGGTCGAAGTCGAAGACGTAGGCGTTCTCCTTGCGGGCGAACCGCCCGCCGCCCAGGTCGAACAGGCACGGGTTCTGCGCGCGGAAGGCCGCCTGCATGTAGAGTGCCGGGCTCTGCATGTTGGAGAGCATGAGCACCGCGGTCCACTCGGGGATGGTGACGCCCGTGGTGAGCTGGCCCACGGAGAGGGTGATGGTGCGGTCGTGCTTCGCGATGGCGGCGCGCACCTTGTCGAACGACTTCTCGTTCTCGTCGTCGGCGTCGATCCTCCCGTCGCCTGCGGCCAGCACCACCTCGTAGTCCTTGAACACGGGGTGCTTCTGCAGCTTCTTGGCGAGCGCCCTGGCGGAGTCCACGCGGTTGAGCATCCAGAACGTGTGGCGCAGCTCGTCGCGCAGCTCGGGCGTGGAGAACGGGAACTTCTTCTGCGTGGTGAGCGCGTCCAGGAACCTGTCGACGTCGGAGTCGTGGACGAACGCGCCGGTCTGCGTCGTGGAGAAGAACTCGTTGAGGTCGAAGGCGAACTCGGTCTGCTCGCCGTCGATCTCCATGCCGCCGCGCGCCTCCTCCTCCACGATGTCGCTCATCTGGTAGGTGAGGAGGCTCAGCCTCGGCAGGTTCGCGTAGGGGTTGGGCAGCTCGGAATCGGCGGGCCAGTCGCGCTTGGCCTGCTGCTCGTCGGCGTAGGTCCAGTTGTAGATGGCGT
>CAYMHQ010000054.1:11740-14409 GCA_964390275.1 uncultured Coriobacteriaceae bacterium | reverse complement strand
CGCTAAAGCACCAGCTCAAACCCTATGCGGTCCTTGTTCGGCTCGATGGGGTTGGTGATTTCGATGTCGCAGCAGCGGACGAACCCGTGCTTGAGGAACGCCCCCTGCATAGGGAGGTTACCCGCGTGCGTGTCGACGCGCACGCTCTTAAAGCCGCGTTCGCGCGCGATGGCGATCGACTCCCTGAGCATGAACGACGCCACGCCCCGGCCCCGCGCGGCGGCGGAGACGGCGATGCGATGGAGCGTGAGATAGGTCGGGAACCCGGGCTGGCCGGCGGGGTCGGCACCACCGGCGGAGCCAGCGTCGCGGGTACCCTCGGCACCCTCAGACGGAACCGCATTGACGGACTCGGTCAGCCACGCTCCCGCGCGCACGTTGTCGTAGTCGGCCTCTCCCCCGGCGCACACGGCGACGACGCCGAGGCGCTCGCCCGTCTCCTCGTCGACCGCCAGGTAGTCGTTGCCCTGCGCGATGTCCTGGGCGATGCACTCGGGCGTGGGGTTGCCGCCCTGCCACTGGTCGAGCCCCTGGCTGGCCAGGAAGGCGCGGCCGTCCGTGGTGATCGCCTCGATGGCCGCCTGGTCGTCCGCCGTCGCCTGCCTGAATATCAACGCCATCGCTTCCGTCTCCTTCGGGTCCTCGGGGTCATCGGGGTCGTGCGCAGGGTGCAACCGCCCCACAGCGCAAAAACGCCGCAGGCACACCACTATAGCGATGTGCCTGCGGCGTCGCGACTTCGGAGCGGCCCGCGATTCAAAAAGCATCCTCACAGACCCGGCGGATTACCCCGGCCGTCCACCCGGCGCAGATCCCCGTGCGCAGAATGTGACGCGACGGGAGGTTCGGGCCCCATTTCACCCGTGCGACCGCTGTAGGAGGGCCGCCGGGCTTACAATCGCCTCAGCAGCCGCGCCGGTTGGAGCCGCACGCCGGCTCAACAGCCGCACACCGGCGGCATCCGCCAAGGCCACGGCGCACGGGAGGCGACCATGCCCACGTTTCGCGAGTTCATGCGCATCGCAGACATCACCATCAAGGACAAGACCTCGAGCAAGCGCATGGGCGAGATCTTCGGCATCCTCAGAAAGCACGACGTCTCGCACGGCATCTCGCCGGAGAAGGCGGTCGCGATCCTCGAGGACCTGGGCCCCACGTACGTCAAGATGGGGCAGATTGCCTCGAACCGCAGCGACCTCCTGCCCAAGAGCTACTGCGACGCGTTCGAGAAGCTGCGCGCGAACGTCCCGCCCATCCCGTTCGAGACGGTGATCGAGATCATCGAGCGCGCGTATGACAAGCCGTGGAGCGAGGTGTTCGCGAGCATCGACGAGAAGCCGCTCGGCTCGGCCTCAATCGCGCAGGTCCACAGGGCCACGCTGCTCGACGGGACCGTGGTCGCCGTGAAGGTGCGGCGCCCCGGCATCGTGGAGCAGATGGCCGAGGACATCATGCTCATGAAGCACATCCTCGCCCTCGCCGCGTTCTCCACCACCGCGCACGAGAACATGGTGCTCACCCTCGACGGCTTTGTCGCCGAGCTCGAGCGCACCACGGCGAGCGAGCTCGACTTCACCGTGGAGCTCTCGAACCTCGTGCAGTTCTACTCCGACATGGAGCGGCAGGAGGGCGTCTCGAGCCCGCTGCCCTATCCGCAGTACACCACCGACGACGTCCTTGTCATGGAGTTCGTCACCGGCACCTCGATATCCGAGGTCGAGCAGCTCAAAGCCGCAGGTGTGGACCCCACGCAGCTCGGCACCCGGCTCGTGCAGAGCTATGTTACGCAAGTAGTCGACAACGGCTTCTTCCACGCCGACCCGCACCCCGGCAACATCATCATGCGAGGCGACGACATCGTCTGGATCGACCTCGGCATGACGGGGCGGCTCACGCAGGGCGAGCGGGCGCTCGTGAACAAGGCGTTCCTGGGCATCGCCACGCAGAACGCGTTCGACCTCAAGGAGGCGCTGCTGGGCCTCACCAAGGCGAACGGCCCCATCGACCACGGCACGCTCGTCTCGCAGATCGACACGCTGCTCGCCCAGTACTGCGGCGACAACCTCGACGAGCTCGACGTGGGCATGGCGCTCCTCGACATCATCGAGATGCTGAGGCAGCAGAACCTCGTCGTGTCGCCCTCGGTCACCATGCTCGCGCGCGGGTTCCTCACGCTCGAGGGGGTCGTCGCCGACCTCGCGCCCGACGTGAGCATCGCCGGCATCGTGACCGAGCACGTGGAGCGGCAGCTGGGCGACCCCGAGTCGGTCACGCGTCGGGTGAGGCAGCTCGCGAGCTCGGCGCTCGACTCGACCCAGGCCGCCGCGCGCCTGCCCGGACAGCTCTCGAACGCGCTCGCGATGCTCACGCGGGGGCAGGTGCGAGTGAGCGCCGGCCTCGACCTCCCGAAGGACGTGGTCGCGCAGTTCACGAACATGGTGGGCAACATGTCGCTCGCCATGATCGCGACCGGCCTGTTCATTGGGTCGAGCGTCCTGTGCACCACGAACATGGAGCCGCGCGTGTTCGAGGTGCCCATCATCGGCATCCTGGGGTACATCGGGGCGTTCGTTCTGAGCGCCTACGTCACCGTGCGCCTCCTCGCGGCGCGCCACCGGGAGAAGAACGGCTAGAATGTGCTGGCCGCGCGGCATGAGGCGCGCGGGCGG
>CAYMHQ010000054.1:10218-11640 GCA_964390275.1 uncultured Coriobacteriaceae bacterium | reverse complement strand
AGGCAGGCTTGGGGAATCGAAGGCGGGTGGGCTCGATGGGCGAGACGGCAGAGGCGACAGGGACGGCGAGCGTCGCAGGCGCGACGGGCGCGACGAGCGGCGTGGCGGGCGCGAGCGAGAACGCCGGCGGCGGGGCCGGAGGGCTCCTCGGCTGGCTCGAGCGCAAGCCCTGGCAGATCCTGACCGGCACCGGGCTCAAATGGGTCGCCGTGGTCACCATGCTCATCGACCACTTCGGCGCCATCCTCGTGTACGCCTACTACCTGCAGCTTTACCGCGGCTGGAGCTCCGACGCCTCGCAGGTCTACGACTTCTACATGCTGCTGAGGACCATCGGGCGCATCGCGTTCCCCATCTTCTGCTTCGTGCTGGTGGAAGGGTTCGTCCACACACACAGCAAGCCCAAGTACGCGCTGCGGCTGCTGCTGTTCGCCATCGTGTCCGAGATTCCGTACGACTTCGCGCTCCACAACGCCAACTTCTCCTACACGAGCCAGCTCAACATCATGTTCACGCTGCTGCTCGCGTTCTGCGCCCTGTGGCTCGCCGACGAGATCGGCAAGGCACTCAAACTCCCCGCCTGGGGGACCACCCTCATCACCGTGGCGACGGTCGCCGGCGCGGCCGCCCTCGCCAGCGGGCCGCTCGACGTGAGCTACCACGCGTACGGCATCATCCTCATCGGTGTCCTCTACATCGCGCGCAACCACCGCTGGCTGCAGTTCATCCTGGGGTGCGCGGCGGCCTACTGGTACTGCCTCCAGAACGGCAGTATGCTACAAATGTACAGCGCCATCGGCCTCGCGTGCATCGTGCTCTACAACGGCAAGCGCGGACGCGGCATGAAGTACTTCTTCTACCTGTTCTACCCCCTCCACCTGCTCGTTCTTGGCCTGCTCAAGATGTGGCTGTTCTAACGAGCCCGCGCAAAAGGAGGAGTCGCGTTGTTCAACATCGTGCTGTTCGAACCGGAGATCCCCTCGAACACGGGGAACATCGGCCGCACCTGCGTGGTGACCGGGGCGCACCTGCACCTCATCAAGCCGTACGGGTTCGCGCTCACTGACCCCCTGCTCAAACGCGCGGGGATGAACTACTGGCACAACCTGCCCGTTTGCGAGTACGCCGACTGGGACGACTTCATGGCGCGCAACCCCGGGGCGCGGCTGCACCTCCTCACCAAGCGGGCGACGAAGGTCTACACGCAGGCCGAATACAGCGACGGCGACTTCCTGGTCTTTGGCAAGGAGAGCACCGGCATCCCGCGCGAGATTCTCGCGCGCCACGCCGCGTGCTGCGAGCGCATCCCCATGCTGCCCGACGCCGTCTCCCTCGACGACGCCCCCGCCTGGCGCGAACGCCACGACCGCCTCGTGCGCCAGGACATCTGCGGGAACTTCGTGGTGGAGCCGAGCGGGGAGG
>CAYMHQ010000054.1:8848-10118 GCA_964390275.1 uncultured Coriobacteriaceae bacterium | reverse complement strand
GCACGCCCGGAGCCGTGGTAGCGAGCTGGAATCGCTTTTTCGGGATTTTGACCAAAAGTGGGGGTAAGTCAGTTTCCGGATTGATATAAGGAGGGGCCAAAGGGCGCCTCATCGGTAACCCTCTTGACTGTATAACTCATCTACCTGCGGTAATACAAAATCGCCTGCGAGTATTACTCGTATGCAACCCCTGTTCTACGTACGTTATATCAACTCGGAAACTGACTTACCCTGGTTTTTGGTCAGAATCCGCGAAAAGCGATTCCAGAAGCCGCCTCTCCGCGACCTGGAAGCAGGCCCACAGTCGCTCGAAAGCACTCGCGAGAATTCTTATGCATTCTACCAGTGATTTTATGCATTTCTTGCTCATGAAGAACTGAGTCTCAGACAGGCGAGGCCTTCCGGCGGTCCGGGTGGTCACCAGAACACGGCCGGCGTTCTGCTACAAATATCGCAACCTGGGGTTTCATCGATGGAACCCTTTTGTATCGTACGTGCTCCGGCGAGCGAAGCCGCCTTACAGGCCCAGCGTAAGCGATTTTGACCATCCCGGCGGCAAAATCGAGCATCTACGATCGTCCAGATTCCTCCCGGCGCCCCTCTCGCCCCGCACCGTCCGCGCCTCCCAGATCGAACATCTCCGCAAGCAGCCTTTCGAGCGACCCATCCTCCTCGGAGGCGGCGCGGGCGATCAGCTTCTCCTTCTGCGCGCGGCTCAGCCTCTTGAAGTGGTACTCCGCGCTCAGCGCCTCGTGACGGGTCGCGAACACGGCGGTCGCGACGAGGGTCACCGGCAGACGGCTTCGCGTGTACTTCGCGCCCTTGCCGGCGTTGTGGGTCGCGACGCGATGGGCGACGTCGGTCGCGTAGCCGGTGTACCATGTGCCGTCGGCGCATTCCACGACGTACATGCAGTACCGCTCCGGCTCCCGCTCCGCCACCTGACCCGGCTCCTCGTCGTGCTCCCCCACTCGCCCCTCCTCGTCCGTCCCGGCCCGACCCTACACGGCGCCCACCCGCTCGACCGAGCGGATGTCGTCGAACGCGATCTTACGGCGCACGACGGTGAGCGTCCTGAACGTCGTGTCCACGCCCGTGAGGACCCCGGTGAGCTCCTCGTAGGCGTCGACGTTGTAGTATACGACGCGGACCATGTCGCCTTTCCGCAGGCAGACGACCCGGGTCGAAAGTTCGCGGGCCTCCTCCTCGGTCAGCTCGTGGCGCGGCTCGACGCGGCGCTCCTGCGCGCGGACGAGGTCGTAGTACCCCC
>CAYMHQ010000054.1:1915-8748 GCA_964390275.1 uncultured Coriobacteriaceae bacterium | reverse complement strand
TTGCCCTTCACGGCGAGAATCGCACACTGCAGCCGGCGCTCGCGGTCGAGGGCCTCGGCGTCGGTGAACAGGTCGACCGTCGCGAAGTCCTCGTCGACTAGGCCGGCGGCAGCGAGGTTGATGCGGCGGATGGGCCGGTCGCGCAGGACCGTCTCGGCGTACAGCGCCTCGAAGTACCCGCTCAGCACCTTGTACGAGTTCGTGCGCAGGGGAATCTTGCGCGACCCGCCGCCGTAGCCCACCCCGTCGAGCAGCACGGCCTCGGAGGACCATGAATAGCCCACCGAGAGCGAGATGTGGTTCGTGACCAGGCGCTTCTCCACCAGGTCGAGCACGAGCCCGTCGACCATCTCCTTCACCACCGTGTGCGCGTCCTCATAGGCGTAGTCGGAGAACAGCACCTGCCCGTTGCAGAGCGAGCGGCCGGCGGGTTCGTAGCGCTTTATCTGGGCGATCGTGCACGGCTCGCGGCCCCACGCGTGGTCGATGAGGAACTCCGCGTTGACACCGAACTCGCGGTACAGCACGTCCTCGGGCGTGAACGCGACGCCGAGCAGGTCACGCACGCCGTACTTCTCCAGGCGCCGCGCGATGCCCGGGCCCACGTTCCAGATGTCGGTGATGGGGCGGTGGGGCCAGATGCGGCTCTTGAACCCCTCCTCGTCGAGGTAGCCGATGCAGTCGGGCGCGTGCTTGGCGGTCACGTCGAGCGCGACCTTGGCGAGGAAGAGGTTCGTCCCGATGCCGGCCGTGGCGCAGATGCCCGTCTCGCGCCGGACCGCGTCCATGAGCATGACGGCCAGCTCGCGCGGGGTCTTGCCGTAGAGCGCGAGGTACGGGGTCGCGTCGATGAAGCACTCGTCTATCGAATACACGTGGATGTCGTCCGGGCTGATATAGCGCAGGTAGATGCCGTAAATCTGCGCGGAGACCTCCATGTAGAGGTGCATGCGCGGCGGGGCGGCCTCGTACTCCATGCCCTGCGGGATCTCGTACACGCGGCACCGGTTGCGCACCCCGGCGGCCTTCATCGCGGGGGAAACGGCCAGGCAGATGGTGCCGTTCCCGCGCGACAGGTCGGCCACCACGAGCCGCTTCTCGAACGGGTCCCATCCGCGCGCCACGCATTCGACCGACGCGTAGAAGCTCTTGAGGTCGATGCACATGTAGACGCGCCCGGTGTCGGCGCCGGGGGCGGAGGGGGCGGGGACGACCCCGGGGACGGAGTGGGCGCTGGGGGCGGAGGAGGCGCCGCCGGGGACTACGGAGATAGCGGGGGCGGTCGTGCCGGTGCGGCCCCTCGAACCAGCCGGGCGGTACCCGGCGTCGTAAGCGATCAGATTTCCCATCGAGGTGCACCTCCCTTTCACGAATTGCCTGTTCAGGCACCGTGCGCGGGCATCGCGCGGGCGCTGAGCAGACGTTTGGGAGAGAGTGTAGCACCGGGGTAGGGGGGAAATTCCGCGCTGGTGTTCGCAATGGGGCGAGACTGGGGAAGCTGGCGAACATGAGGCATTCATGGGTCATGCTTGGCATAGTTCTCCCTAAGGCGGTCCTACTCAGAGAGATAGAGAAACACTGCTAGCAGCGCGCAGACGGCACATCGGTCCCTCCTCAGGTATACTCCCAGCAGGAAGGCACGCTCGCCGCGACCGGTCAGGAGGCACCGATGGGCTTCATCTCCAGCTTCAAGCGCGCACTGAACAGCGACGAATCCGACAGCGGTGGAGACGAGTACGTCATCGCAGGTAAGCAGGTCGTCTGCTCCCATTGCGGCGGGACGCAGTTCGAGGAGAGCGAGGCGCAGCTCAACACGCGCGGACTCACGTTCCTCGACCTCGACTGGGCCAACCAAAGCGCCGACGTCCTCGTTTGCTGCAACTGCGGCCACCTCGAGTGGTTCATGGACGTCGACCGATAGGGAAGGCTCGCGGAAGGACACTGATGGGCGGCATGCGGCCTGCCGGCAGGTAGCGGGAAGTGGCCGGCGCTACCTGCCGGCGAGAAATCGATGGCCAAAATCGGCTCTCTGCATACCTTTCCGAAAACGCTGGTCAGAATCGGTCCTCTGCATACCTTTTTATGCTCGTAGAGCCGAAGACATTTTACAAAAGCGCTGGTAGAGACGTCGCACGAACCAGCCTCACGATATTCGGGTTCCCAAAGTGACATGCAGGGAACCGATTCTGTCCACCGATTTTGAAAAAGCATGCAGGGAGCCGATTTTGGCCACCCGGCCGCTCGGCTCGGCAGGTAGCGCATCCGCTCGCCCCCTTGCTCGCCCTACCGGCTCCCCTCGCTCGTCCCCGCGCCCGTCCCCGCAGGCGCCTTCCGCAGATGGACGACGTTCTCCTGCGAGAGGGCGGCGCCGGTGAGGCGGTCGAACTGCAGCGGGGTGTGGTCGAGGGGGCCCACGCCGAGCGCGCCCTCGGAGGCGACGTGGTTCCGGGCGTTCTTGCCCGAGCGGCCGCCGGGGCTCGCGGAGGTGAAGAGCGCCTCGGGATGGACACTCGCCGTGACGCGGGCGATGGCGCGGTCGACGCCCAGCTCGGAGTACACCTCGACCACGTCGCCGTCCGCGATGCCGAGCGCCTGCGCCCGGTCGCGGTTGACGAGCACGCTCACCAGGCCGAGGAGCGCCGGGTCGGAGGCGTCGCCCGTCGAGAAGAGCTCGGCCGAGGTGTGCGAGTCGAACGAGTTGTTGCCCGAGATAAGCCGGAACGCCGTGGGGTCGGCGGGGTCGGGGTTCACGAGCGGCGCGATCCACCCGGGCACGCGGCCCAGACCGGCGCGCTCCCACAGGTCGCTCGCGAACTCGATCCTGCCCGAGGGCACGGTGATGAGCGGCTCGCCCGTCCGCGGAGGCAGGGGGAGGCCCGTGTCGACGAAACCGCGGGCGCGAAGAGTAGCCAGGTCGACGCCGCGGGAGGCGTAGGGGGCCACGCGCGCGAGGGAGAGCTCCTCATCGGTAAACGAGAAATAGCGCCCCACACCGCACGCCTGGGCCAGCTCGCGGAAGATGCGCGAACCCGGCCGGGCGTCGGGAAGCAGCTGGTGGATGGCGGGGTTGCGGTAGTAGAGCCCCGAGCCGCGCACGCCCACGCCGCGGTCGCACTCGAGGAACGAGACGTCGGGCAGCACGTAGTCGGCCAGGCGCGCCGTCTCGCTCATGCGCACGTCGATGGAGACGAGCAGGTCGAGCTCGCCCAGCACGTCGCACCAGTCGCGCGCGTTGCCGTAGCCCATCGCCGGGTTCGAGGCGTACGCGATGAGGCCGCGGATCTCGCCGAGCCGCACGGACTCGGCCAGCGTGGTGCAGAGGCCCTCGGTCTCGTCGACGAGCGGGTAGCGGTCGAGGCCGACCTTGGGGAAGGGGGGCCGGGCGGGCGAGGGGAAGCGCCCCGGGTCGAGCTCGCCCAGGGGGATGTGCGTGGGCGGGTTGAGGTTGCCCCCTTCGCGGCCATAGTTGCCGAGCAGCGCGTTCACCAGCGCGATCATGCGCGCCGACTGCACGCAGTTCGCGTAGGCGACCCCCAGACCGCCGTGGAACCCGCAGTCGATCACGCCGCGGGGGCGCACCGCCGCCAGACCGCGCGCGACCTCCCGGACGTCGTCCGCCGCGATGTCGCACTCCGACTCGGCCCACTCGGGCGTGTAGGGGGCGATCCCCGCGGCGAACTCGTCAAAACCGCTGGTATAGCGCGCGACGAACTCCGAATCGTAGAGGTTCTCGGTCACGAGCACGTTGGCGATGCCGAGCAGGAACGCGAGGTCGCGCCCCGGCCGGATGCGCAGCCAGCGCGTGGACTGCTCGCCCGAGGGGTTGAGGCGCGGGTCGACCGAGACCACCGTGCACCCGCGCTCGAGCGCCTCGCGCACGAGGTCGCCCATGGTCGCGTTCGCGCTCTCGAGGGGGGAACGTCCCAGGTAGACGATGTATTCGGCATGGGCGATGTCGCACTCGGGGCTGTAGCCGAGCGTATGCTGCCAGCCGGTGAGGCGCGAGATGTCGCACGCGCCCTCGGCGCCGTAGACGTTGGGGGACCCGAGCGCCCACATGAGTCGCTCGGCGTAGAAGAGGGCCGTCGAGGCGATGCCCGTGGTGCAGGCGAGGCTCGAGGGGCCGTGCTCGCTGCAGATGCTGAGGATGCGCTCGGCGATCTCGCGGTAGGCGACGTCCCAGCCGATCTCCTCGAAGGTTCCGTCGGGGCGGCGACGCAGCGGGTGCTCGATGCGGCCGCGCGACTTGAACGGCATGCCGAGCCGGCGGACGCCGCGGTTGCAGAGGCGCTCGGCGCGGCAGGGGTGCCCCTCGACCGGGAGCAGCGCGTCGACGGTGCCGTTGGGGAGGAGGACCGCCCGGAATGCGCACTCGGAGCCGCACCCGCCGCACACGGTGATGGCCGGGGCGCCGCTCGAGGCGGGGGCGTCCTGCCGGCCATCGGGAAGCGCTTGGGAATGGGTATCGTCGCAGCAGACCATGGCGCGCCTCCCGTACCACGGAACAGCTCGGAAAGCAACATGGCGGAGGCGTATGCGAATCGAACACATCCAAGACGTTCTGCACGCCCCGCAACGGTTTTGAAGACCGCGGGGCCCACCAGGACCCATCCGCCTCCATGTTGAACCGAACGTGGGATTATACCAGAGAGCTGCGCGAACAGGCAGCTCGTTTCAGCACCAGAAGGGTATCCGAGAGACCCGCCGCACAATATGCACACCCTGTGGAGCATGCATATTACGCAGGCGGGCGCGCATAACGGCGCGGCGAGCGGTCCGCCGGCGGGACGTCCCTCGGAAGGAGCGCCCCGCTACTCGCGGGCGAGGCGGCGCAGGCCGGCGTCCTCGGCGTCGCGCACGGTGAGACCGGTGCGGTCGAGGTACTCGAGGAGCGGCAGCGCGTACTTGCGGGAGATGCCGAGCGCCTCGCGGAGCTGGCTCGCCGTCGCGGCGCCACCGGCGTCGCGAATCGTGCGCGCCACCACCTCGCTCGCCTGGCGCAGGGCATCGGGCGTGAGCGCGTAGGACTTGTCGATCATCACGACGCGCCCCTCGTCGACGAGGAGGCCCAGCCAGTGGCGCAGCTCGCCCTCGGACATGCCCAGCTCCGCGGTGAGCTCCTCGACGAAGGGGGCGGCGAACCCGCGCTCGGCGAGGAGGCCCTCCACGCGGCCGGTGAGCTCGGCGGCGGCGGCGCGGACGCGCTCGAGGTCCTCGGCGGCCACGATGCTCGACCCGAAGCGCCCCACCGCCCCGCGCTCCTCGACGAGCGCGAGCAGGGCGGCGAACGCGGCGGGCTCCAGCGTGGGGGCGACCGCGTCGCGCAGGGCGAGGATCGGCATGCCGTCGTCGGTGGGGCGGGCGGCCCGGGCGGCACGCAGCGCGGCCAGGATGTCGGCGGTCAGAGATTCGAGCAGCTCAGGGGCTATGTAGCGGGGAGGCTCGGTCTTGAGCGGGACGAGCTCGCCCTCAGCCACCAGGCCCTCGGCAACCTCGACGAGACGCGCGAGCGGCATGTCGAGCGACCGCGCGACCTCGACGGCGCCCCCGGAGCGGCGCTCGCGGCGCATGGCGGCCAAGACCGCGCGTCGCTCGTCCCCCTCCTCGACCCCGCGGAACAGCTCGAGGTCGGTCTCGCGGGTCGTGGTGCGGCGCGGCGGGTTCGTCCACAGGATCTCGCCGCCGCCCACCAGCTCGACGGGCGAGTATGCCATGGCGACAAAGCGGTCGTGCGACGCGACGGCGAGCGGCTCCTCGAGCCTGACCTGCGCATACGCCTCGGCGCCCGGCTCGAGCGTCTCGAGGCCGTCCATGAGAAGGACGCGGCCGAGGGCCTGCGACGTCCCCGCGCACACGTGCACGCGCTCGCCCGAGACGAGCGGCGCCGGGGCCCCGTCGCGGCCGAACCAGTGCAGGCGTGCGTCGAAGCGATCGTGCATACGCAGGGAGTCGGGCGCGCAGACGGTCGACCCGCGGGGAAGCTGCCCCAGCTCGACGCCCGTAAGGTTGAGGGCGACGCGCTGCCCGGCCACCGCCCGCTCCACGTCGCGGCTGTGCACCTGCACGCTGCGCACGCGCGCCTTCACCTGGGCCGGCAGGACCTCGAGCGTATCGCCCGGCGCCACGGTGCCCGAGCGCAGCGTGCCGGTGACCACCGCGCCCACGCCCATCACGTTGAACGAGCGGTCGACGGAGAGGCGCGCGGGCCGCGACGTGCGCAGGCGGGCGGCGTCGGAGCGGGCGAACGCGTCGACGGCGGCGTCGAGCTCGCGCAGGAGCTCGTCGAGCCCCTCGCCGGTGCGCGCCGAGACGGGGACCACGGCGCAGCCCGCGTAGGGGGTCTCGGCCAGCTGCTCCTCGATGTCCATCTTCACGAGCTCCACCCAGTCGGGCTCGACGAGGTCGATCTTTGAGAGGGCGACCACCATGTGGCGCGCGCCCATCATCTGGAGAATCCTGCGGTGCTCGCGCGTCTGGGGCATCTCGCCGTCGTCGGCCGCGACCACCATGAGGGCGACGTCGACGCCCGCCGCGCCCGCCGCCATCGCGCGCACGTAGTGCTCGTGGCCGGGGACGTCGACCACGCCGACCGAACGGCCGCTCGGCAGCGTGAGCTCGGCAAACCCGAGGTCGATGGTGATGCCGCGCGCCTTCTCCTGGGGCAGGCGGTCGGGGTCGGTCCCCGTGAGCGCCAGCACGAGCGAGCTCTTGCCGTGGTCGACGTGGCCCGCCGTCCCAACGATGACGCGCGGCTCCCCGGCGAACGCCCTCTCGCCGGCGCGGTCCTTCTCCGAGCCGTTCCCGTTCACAGACCCACCCTGAGCAGCCATCGA
>CAYMHQ010000054.1:0-1815 GCA_964390275.1 uncultured Coriobacteriaceae bacterium | reverse complement strand
CGCGGTCCTTCTCCGAGCCGTTCCCGTTCACAGACCCACCCTGAGCAGCCATCGATCCTCCTCGACGTCGTCCGTCGTCAGTTCCCTGTCGTCAGTTCGCCCACCGGTCAGCCCGCGATCAGCCCGGCGAGGGCGCGGGCGAGGTCCTCCTCGTCGCGCGCGTCGACCAGGGTCCGCACGTCGCACACGAGCGCGTCGTGGCTCACGCGCGCGACCACGGGGCGCGGGCGGGAGTCGAGCAGCCGGCGGCGCAGGTCGTCGGGCGAGGTCCCCGGAATCGCGAGCTCCACCGCCCAGCCGGGCAGCTCCTTCGTGGGGAGGGCGCCGCCGCCCACGCACGAGGTCGTCCGCGCCACGCGCAGCATCCCGGCCGCGCACCCCTGCCCACCTGCGAATTCTCCCTCGGCGGCGGACTTGGCAGAAGGCGCGCCAGTCTCGGCCACCCCGAGCATCCCCAGCGCGAGATCGCGGACGTGCTCGGCGCGCGCGAGGAGCTCGTCTTCCCCCATCGCGATCATGTGCAGCACGGGGACGCGCTCCCACGCGACGCCGGGGTCGAGGTAGTCGGCGAGCGTCGCCTCGAGCGCGGCGAGGGTCATCTTGTCGGGGCGGAACGCGCGCATGAGCGGGTTCTTCTTGAGGCGCCCCACGAGCTTGGCCGAACCCACCACGATGCCCGCCTGCCCGGCGCCGAGCAGCTTGTCGCCCGAGAAGCTCACGAGGTCGACGCCCTGCGAGACCGACCACGCCGGCGTGTGCTCCCCCGCTCCCGGCACCACGCCGTCGAGGTCGACGAGCGTGCCCGAGCCCTGGTCCTCGTACACGAGAACGCCTCGCTCATGTGCGAGTTGCGTGAGCTCGCGCACGTCGACGGACTCGGAGAAGCCCACGACGCGGTAGTTGGAGGGGTGCACCTTGAGCACGACGGACGTCTCGGGGCCCATCGCGCGCTCGAAGTCGACGAGGTGGGTCTTGTTCGTGGTGCCCACCTCGACCATGCGCGCGCCGCTTGCCGCCATGATGTCGGGGATGCGGAACGAGCCTCCGATCTCGATGAGCTCGCCGCGGCTCACGATGGCCTCGCGGCCCCGGGCGAACTCGGAGAGGACGAGCATCACGGCGGCGGCGTTGTTGTTGACGACGGCGGCGTCCTCGGCCCCGGTCAGGCGGCACACGAGGTCGCGGACGTGGTCGTGGCGCGAGCCGCGCTGGCCGGCCTCGATGTCGAACTCGAGCGTGGAGTAGTGCATGGCGATGTCGGCCACGCGGGCGGCGGCGTGCGCCGAGAGCGGGGCGCGTCCGAGGTTGGTGTGCACCACCGTGCCCGTCGCGTTGACGAGGGGGTGGAGGTGAGGTTGGCCGGCCTCGTCGACCGCCTCGACGCATGCCTCGCGGAGCTGGTCGCGCGTACGGGGGGTCTGACCTACCTTGATGCGCGCGCGCTCGGCGTCGAGGCACGCGCGCACGGTCTCGAGCGCCGTCGCGTGGGGAATGCCCTGCGCCGCCTCCGCCACGACGGGGTCGCCGAGCAGGTCGTCGACCCGGGGCAGCGCCCTCAGCGCCGCGCGCATCGAGTCGAGCCCGCCGGCGGCAGGCGCCGCGCCCGCCAAACCCGCCGCACCAGAAGACGCGCCCGCCGACACGCCCGCGGAGAAACCTGCAGCAATACCCTCGGCCAACGTTTCCAACCCGTGCCTCCTCGTGGTAGCGCGCGACCGACGCGCGACGGTGCCATTCGCCGCCGATTTTCGCATGCGAGAGCAGACGAAAGCCGTTCGCCGTCCAAGCGTTACCGTTTTACCATCAACGGGAGAG
>CAYMHQ010000053.1:0-14512 GCA_964390275.1 uncultured Coriobacteriaceae bacterium | reverse complement strand
ACTGTCCGCAGTATACGGCTCTCAAGGTCCCCCGCGCCCCGGCTCGCCGCGGCGCGGATACGTACTCTACCCCGGCGGGGGCGAGGGGTCAAGGACGGGGCCGGGTTTCGGGATTGTTTCACACCGACTTCACAAATGATTGAAGCCCCACGCGACGAAATCGTCACGCGATATAGGCGCGCTAATTCGGTTGTCTAGACCCGAAACACCTTTCTACCTGGTCGTTTACCCTTCTGGTCTCTTGTACCCCGACCCGAGAGGGCTAATACCGCGTGACATGAGAAGAGGAACGCCCGAGCGCGTCACGCCACCCAGCCAGAAGTTTCTTGCGCTCCTCCTCGCCCATCAGCGGTTCGAAGTGCGGAGCGGCGGTGAATCGGGGCGTGCTTGCGCCCGCGAGGTTACGCGCCAGACCGTTCAGCGCGTCTCGGTCGGACCATATGCCCGCCCCAATGCCCGCGAGGTACGCCGCGCCGAGCGAGGTGGTTTCCTTTGTGGGGGAACAGTCTATGGAGCATCCGAGCGTGTTCGCCTGCCACTGCATGGTGAACGAGTTCCGCGTGCCTCCCCCATCGACGGACAGTCGGCTGATTGGGCGACCGGCGTCCTCCTTCATCGCCGTGATGACGTCGGCGACCTGATAGGCGACACCCTCGAGCGCGGCACGCACAATGTGAGCGCGGGTCGTGCCTCGCGTGATGCCGCAAATGAGTCCGCGCGCGTTCGCGTCCCACCAGGGGGCGCCGAGGCCCGTGAACGCGGGGACGAGGAAGACGCCGCCGGAGTCGGGCACCGACCAGGCGATCTGCTCCGTCTCGGAGGCGCTGTCGACGAGGCGCATCTCCTCGACCAGCCATTGCACGACCGACCCCGCGTTGAAGACCGACCCCTCCAGAGCGTACTCGACGTGGTTGGAATCGGAAGCGGCGAGGGTCGTGACGAGCCCCTTTGTCGACTCGATCGCCTGCTCGCCGGTGTTCATGAGTATGAAGCAGCCGGTTCCGTAGGTCGCCTTCACGTCGCCGGGGGCGAAGCAGCGATGGCCGAAGAGGGATGCCTGCTGGTCGCCGGCGACCCCCCAGACGGGGATCGGGCAACCGAAGAACGAGGGGTCGACGTCGCCGTAATGAGCCACGGAGGGAAGGACCTCGGGCAGCATGGGACGGGGAATGTCGAACAGGGCGAGCAGGTCGTCGTCCCACGAGAGGCGGTGGATGTCGAAGAGCATGGTGCGGCTCGCGTTGGTTCGGTCGGTGGCGTGGACCCGGCGGTTCGTCAGATTCCAGATGAGCCAGGTGTCGACGGTGCCGAACAGGAGGTCGCCCCGACGCGCACGCTCGCGGTTCCTGTCGACGCGGTCGAGAATCCAGGCAATCTTGGAGGAGGAGAAGTACGGGTCGATCACAAGGCCGGTCCTGTCGCGCACAAGGCGGTCGACGCCCTCGTCCTTGAGCCGCGAGACCATCGGCTCGGTGCGGCGGCACTGCCAGCAGATGGCGTTGTACACCGGCTCCCCGGTGGCGCGATCCCACACGACCGTCGTCTCACGCTGGTTCGTGATGCCGAGGGCGGAGACTTCCCCGGGAGCGACGCCGCTCTTCGCGAGAACCTCCCTGATGGAGGCGACCTGGTTGTCGAGCAGCTCGACCGGGTCGTGCTCGACCCAGCCGGGCTGGGGGTAGCGCTGCGTCAGGGGAAGCGAGGCGCTGGCGACCTCGGCGCCGGACCCGTCGAAAAGGATCGCGCGGACCGAGGTCGTGCCGGAGTCGAGCGCGAGGACGAACGGGCCACGCTGAGCCGGGGATGCGCCGGCAAGCGACGTCTCATGCATGGAAGACCCCTTTCTGCGAAAGCCAGGAGACGATGTCGGCGAACACCTCGTCGCGGTTCGTCTCGTTGAGAAGCTCGTGGCGGGCGCCCTGGTAGAGACGGAGCTCGACGTCGGCGACGCCGCAGGACCGGAGCAGCTCGGCGACTTTGGGGGCGCCCCTGCCCATGTTGCCGACAGGGTCGTCGGCGCCCGATATGAGGAGGACGGGGAGGTCGTGCGGCATGGCGGAGACGAGCGAGCGGTCCTGGGCTATGGCGATGAGACGGAACAGCTCGTGATAGCCCGCGACCGTGAAGGGGAAGCCGCACGCGTCGTCGCGCCGGTACGCCTCGTTCGAGTCGGGGTCGCGCGAGAGCCAGGAAAGTGGGTCTTTCTCGGACGCGAAACGCCGCGCGTAGGCGCCGATGACGAGACTCTCGACGAGGGGCGAGACGTGGCTCCAGCCGAAGAGGCGCCCCATGGCGGAGGTCACGGCGCCGCCGAAGGCGAGTGCGACCCGGGGCTGCCAGCCTGTTCCGCAGAATATCGCGGCGTCGAGGCCGCTCCCGTGGCGACCGACGTACGCGCGCGAGACGAAGGACCCCATCGAGTGGCCGAACAGGACATGGGGGACGCCGGGGAAGTGGCCGTCCACGATGCCGCGGACCGTGTGCACGTCCTCGACGAGATGCCCGGCGCCGGCGTTCGGCTCGAGATAACCCCAGGAATCGGCAGGGCTTTCGGGGGTCGAGACGCTTTTGCCGTGACCGACGTGGTCGTGGGCGGCGACGGCGCAGTCCATCAGCGCGAGCCGGCGCGCGAACCGGTCATAGCGGCCGATGTGCTCGGTCATGCCGTGCACTATCTGGAGGGTCGCAACGGGCGGACGTGAGGCGGGCGGGAGCCAGAACCCGCCGGAGACGACGGTCGCGCCGTCGGCCGAGGCGAACGTGAACGGCTCGAAGGGGACGAGCGCCTCGGAGGTGTCACGGCATCCGGAGTTGCCGGAGGCGCCGGGGACGCTGGGTGTGCCGGAGGTGTCGGGACTATCGGGGGGCACGGGGGCGGTTCGGTCCATGGAGGATCCTCCTAGTCGTAGAAGGGGCCGGTCATTTTCCCTCGGGCGGGAGACCGGCGAGAGTCTCGAGGCCGAGAAGGTCGCAGACGGCGCGCTCGGAGACCGTCCCCGCGCGGGAGACCCGGGGGGCGTCGGGGAGGCAGACGAGCACCGTGGACGCCCTGTCACCGCCCGCGCGACCTCCGTCGACCGTGACGGTGGCCTCTTCGACGATGCGCGGCTCGACCTCGGCGAAGCTCAGGGGCGCAGGCAGGCCGCTCGTGTTGGCGCTTGTCGTGGCGAGGGGCGAGCCGATGCGGTCGATGAGGGCGAGCAGGAAGTCGGACCGCGGGTTCCTGAGCGCGACGGTGCCGTCTGCCGCCCGATAGGCGGGGGGCACCTCGCTCGACGCCCTGAGAACGAGGGTGAGACCACCCGGCCAGAACGCCTCGACCAAGGCCGGCACGTAGGAGGGGACGTCGGTGCAGTAGCGGGCGACGTCGGACGCGGAGCCGACGAGCCACGGGACGACCTTGCCGAGGGGGCGGCGCTTGATGGAGAAGAGGAGGCCGGGGCCGTCGGGGTTCGCGGACACCGCCTGGCCGATGCCGTAGACGGTGTCGGTGGGGAAGACCGCGGCACCCGCGAGCGTCACGAGTGCGTGCTCGACGACGGGCAGGACCTCCTCGACGGGGCGGGAGGCGAGTTGAACGACGGAGCCCATGGCTGCACCTCTATCTTTCTTCTGGTTGGGCCCATTCTGGCTGGGCCTCTTATGGAGAGGGCGCCGGCGCGAACCGGCCGCCTCGGCCGCAAGGTTAAGAGTTCGTGCGGACGGCGAGGAGGATGCGGTCCCGGCCGGTCAGGTCCTTGACGACCCTGACGTCGGTGAAGTTGGAGACGATGAGCGGTTCGCGGGCGGCGGCCTCGAGGGAGTCCTCGAACAGCTCGCACGCGAGAAGGCCGCCGGGCTTGAGGGCGGAGACCGCGCAGGCGACGACGCGGCGGAACACATCGAGGCCGTCGGGGCCGCCGTCGAGCGCGAGACGGGGCTCGAACGAGCCGACCTCGGCGGGAAGACGGTCGACCACGTCGCTCGGGATGTAGGGCGGGTTCGAGACGAGGACGTCGAAGGACGCGTCGTCGGCACCCTCGACACCGGTCGCCATGTCGGTCTGGAACAGCTCCACCCGGTCGCTGAGGGAGAGCGCGTCGCGGTTGCGCGTCGCGAGGGCGATAGCCTCGGGCGAGACGTCGGTCGCCCGGACATGGACGTACGGGCGCTCGTCGGCGAGGGAGAGCGATATGCACCCGGTGCCCGCGCCGATCTCGAGGACGAGGGCGCGAGGCTCGTCGGGTTCCGCCGAGCCATCGGCCGAGGTGGGCGCGTCGGGGTCGGGGGCCACAGGGATGTGAGCCACGGGGGCGGGGGCCGTGGTGAAGCGGGCGTCGAGGTACTCGAGCACGCAGTCGACAAGGACCTCGGTCTCGGGGCGTGGGATGAGGACGCCGGGGCCGCACTTGAGGACGATGTGGCGGAAGGGCATCTCGCCGGTCACGTACTGGAGCGGCTCCCCGCGGCCGCGGCGCCTGACGCCCTCGCGCAGAACCGTGAGCTCCTCGGAGTTGAGCGGCTTGAGGTAGTTCGTGTAGACCTCGACGCGGGAGAGACCGGTTGCGGCGCAGAGCAGCCACTCGGCCGAGAGGCGGGGATGCTCGTCGCCCTTGCGCTCGAGATAGCCGGTCGTCCATTCAAGGGTCGACTTGACGGTCCACAGTTCCACGGCTGAACCTTTCTGGATTTGACGGGATCGAGCCCCGGGCTAGACGCCGGCGGAGGCGGCGTCCTCGGAGGCGGAGAGCGGGGTCGACGAGGCGACCTTGCCCGTGGGGACCCACTGCGCGTAGAGGACCACGTCGGAGGCGGGGGTGAAGAGCTGGCCTGCGGCGTAGAAGACGCCGGTGCCGTCGGGCGCAGTGTTCCAGCCCTCGAAGACGTACCCTGCCCAGATGAGAGAGCCCATGTTCGCGACGGAGACGGAGGACCCTGCCTCGACGGCGACGGGCTCAGGCGCGGACCCGGCGGTCGCCCCGTTCGCGTCATACGACACGACCACGTAGGCGGAGGCGGGCGAGGAGGTGCCCAAGGTCGAGCAGGACAGGGAGGAGGCGTCGAGCATCGCGTGGCCCATCGCGACGGAGGAGGCGGACTCGGCGTCGAAGACCGAGGTCAGCTCCGCGGAGAGGTCGTTGGCGTCGCAGGAGCCGAGGTCGAGAAGGCCGCTGAGAGAGACCGCGTCGAGGGAGTCCTCGGCGAGCGACTCGACAGCGAGGCCAGCGTCGGCGACCGCGAGGAGGGAGAAGGAATCCGAGAGCCGGACGAGGGAGGCGGCGCCCGAAACGGCGTTCCCCTCGAGCGAGAGGGACCCCTGCCCCCACGGGCCTCCAGCGAGCGCGACCGCAGCGGCGGTCTGACCCGCGGAGGCGGCGTCGGACGGGACGGAGAGGTCGAAGGAGTTCGATGCGACGCGCACGTACTGGTCGCCGGACCCGCAGGAGTTCGAGACGCTCAGACCGCACGCAAAGCCGGAGACCGAGTTGCCGACGAAGGCGACCTGCGACCAGACCCCCGAAAGCGTCGCGGTGAGGGCGGCGTCGGAGCTCTCGGACTGCGCCTGGAACCAGTTGCCGGAGACCCAGGCGGACCCGCCCACGGAGCAGACGACCGCGTCGTGGAACAGGCAGCAGTCGACCGAGAGTCCGTCCCCGCAGGAGAGGTAGACGACGCCCTCGAAACCGAGGTTCGTAAACGAGAGCGACCCGCCGGGGAACGAGACGCCCATGAGCGCGCCCCCTTCGGGGTCGACGAAGGACGCGGCGTCGTCGGCACCCACGAACGAGACGGTCGCACCCTCGACCGGGAAGGCCACGGAGTACCAGGCGCCGGAGCCGTCGGACTCGACGGGCACCTGGCCGTGGACGTACACGACGGGACCGGACGCATCCTGGGACGCGAGCGTGGGGTCGCAGGACGAGATGGCGGCGAGCGCCTCGGAGAGAAGGTAGAACGGCTGGGTCTCGTCGACGTCGGCGAGGCCGGAGACCGTGACGTAGCCGCCGGGCTGGGCCTCGTAGGCGCAAGCGGGCTTGACGAGGGGGGACGCGGCGAGCGCCAGGAGCGCGACCGCCGCGGCGAGGAGTAGGACGAGGACGGCCGGGAGGGCGCGCGCGGCGGCCGCGGAGGGGGACGGCGACGGGGAGACGCGTCTGCGGCGGGAGCCCTCGGACAGGCCCGACAGCCGCCGCGGCCCCGAAACCCGGAGCGTGTTCCCGAACGTCACCATACCCATACGACCTCCCTCGCCATGCACCTCGAAAACCCGGCGCCGCTCTATCGGCTCCCGGGCTCGAAGGAACACCCGGGCCGCACGTACGTGCTCCTCACGTCCTCCTTCTGGGCTACACCGCCTTAGAAAGCCTCTCCGCACGGTCGGCCGCGGCCAGCGCGTCGGTGAGCGCGTCGAGGCCGTCGCCGTTCAGGACGGCGTTGTACGTCGAGTTGAAGCCGATGCGGTGGTCGGTCACGCGGTCCTGCGGCTGGTTGTACGTGCGGATCTTCTCCGCGCGGTCGCCGTGGCCGATCTGGCTCGAGCGCTGGGCGCCGAGCTCGGCCTGCTGCTTCTCGAGCTCCATCTCGTACAGGCGCGCGCGGAGGACCTGCATGCAGACCTCGCGGTTCTGAATCTGGGAGCGCTGGTCCTGCGACTGGACGACGGTGCCCGTGGGCAGGTGCGTGATGCGGACGGCCGAGTAGGTCGTGTTGACGCACTGACCGCCGGGGCCCGACGCGCAGAACGTGTCGATGCGCAGGTCGCCGGCGTCGATCTGGACGTCGATCTCGTCGGCCTCGGGGAGGACGGCGACGGTCGCGGTGGACGTCTGGATCCTGCCCTGGCTCTCGGTCTTGGGGACGCGCTGCACGCGGTGCACGCCGCTCTCGTACTTCATGATGGAGTAGACCTTGTCACCGGTCACCTTGAACTCGATGGTCTTGAACCCGCCGGCGTCGGAGGGGGAGGCGCCGATGGTCTCGACCTTCCAGCCCTTCCTGTCGGCGAGGCGGCGGTACATGGCGTAGATGTCGCCCGCGAAGATGGCGGCCTCGTCGCCGCCGACGCCCGCGCGGATCTCGACGATGGTGTTCTTCTCGTCGTTGGGGTCGCCGGGGATGAGGAGGGTCTTGATCTCCTCCTCGAGGCCGGGAAGCCTGCGCTCGTTCTCCTCGACCTCGTCCTGGAGCATCTCGCGGACCTCGGGGTCGCTCTCCTCGCGCATGAGCTCCTTGGCCGCCTCGATGTCGTCGAGGGCGCCCACGTACGCGCGCGCGTGGTCGACGAGGTCGGTCTGGCGCGAGCGCTCCTTGGCCAGGCGCGCGTACTCCTTGGGGTCGGAGACGACGGCGGGGTCGTAGAGCCTGCGTTCGAGGTCCTCGTAGGCCTTGATCAACTTTTCAAGCTTGTCACGCATGTGGAGACGCTCCCATCGACAACCGCGCACGCGCGGGAACGGGCGTGCGCGGGGATTTGAATACCCGAGAGGGCGGGGTCCGAGGGCCGGGTCCGGAAGGCGGACCGGCGGGGCGGACCTGCCCGGCAACCCCCAATTATTGCAGTAAATGATTGTATCATGCAAATATGGAGGCGCCCCGCTCACGGCGTCGCCATGGGCGGAAACGCCCCCATACGGGGTGCCGAACGGTGAAACCGCAGGTCAGAGGGCCGTTAATGGGCGCGCGCGTCGAGTTCGCCCGCAAGCTCCTCGGGCGTTATCCCCCACCGCTCGCACACAACGAGGAGATGGTAGACGACGTCGGCCGCCTCGTAGCGGATGTGGTCGTGGTCCTGGTCCTTGCACGCGAGGCAGACCTCGAGGGCCTCCTCGACGAGCTTCTTGAGCGGCTTGTCCTCGGGGCCGTCGAGCAGGCGCTTCGTGTAGCTCTCCTGCGGGTCGGCGTCGCGGCGCGCATGTATGACCGACGTCAGGCGGGCCAGGGTCGCGCCCAGGTCGCCGTCCTTCACGTTCAACGTTCTCTCGCCCATGTTGATGGACCGCCTTTGGATGATAGCTGGGATGGATGGTTGCCGACCCGGGGCCGGCGGTGTGCGGGGTGCGCGGGCGGGGTCGCCGCTAAAGGCGCATCTCGCGGAAGAAGCAGCTGCGACTGCCCGTGTGGCACGCGGGGCCGGCCGAGTCGACGAGGACGAGGAGCGTGTCTGCGTCGCAGTCGAAGAGGACGCGCTCGACCTTCTGGACGTTACCGCTCGTCGCGCCCTTGTTCCACAGCTCGCCGCGGGAGCGCGACCAGAACCAGGTGGTCCTCGACTCGAGGGTGAGCACAAGCGACTCGGCGTTCATCCACGCGACCATGAGGACCTCGCCCGTCCCCGCCTGCTGGACGACGGCGGGCACGAGGCCGCGCTCGTCGAAGCGGATCCCGCAGCGCTCGATGAGGGCGGCGGCGTCCGCGGCGTCCGTCGAGGCGAGGTCGAGCAGCTCGACGGGCCCGCCGGCGTACGGGGCGGCGGTCGGCGCCGAGGCGTCCGGGCAGGTCGTCGCGGCGGCACACTCCACGACTGCGTCCTTCACAGCCATATCCTTCGCAGTGGTGTCTTCCATGAGACCCCTCCCCTATTCGACGCCCGGGCACGGACGGACCGGGATGCCCTCGCGCGCGAGATACTCTTTGACCTGGCGGATGGTGAACGTGCCGAAGTGGAAGACGCTCGCCGCGAGGACCGCGTCGGCCTCGCCCTCGAGGATGCCCTCCGCGAAGTGCTCGAGCCTGCCGACGCCGCCCGAGGCGATCACCGGGATGGGGACCGCGCGAGAGACGGCTCGGGTGAGCGCGAGGTCGAACCCCTCCTGCGTCCCGTCGCGGTCCATGCTCGTGAGGAGGATCTCGCCCGCGCCGCGGCGCGCCGCCTCCTCGGCCCACTCGACGGCGTCATAGCCGGTGGGCGTGCGGCCGCCCGCGACGTAGACCTCCCACCTGTCGCCGGGGCCTTTACGCTTCGCGTCGATCGCGCAGACAACGGCCTGGCTGCCGAACGCCTGTGCCGCGCGCGTGATGAGGGAGGGGTCCTTGAGCGCGGCCGAGTTGACCGAGCACTTGTCGGCGCCGGCGGCGATCATGGCGCGCATGTCGGCGACCGAGCGGAACCCGCCGCCCACGGCGTAGGGTATGCGGACCTCGCGCGCGGCACGGGCGGCCATGTCGATCGTGGTCGCGCGGTTGTCGCTCGTCGCGGTGATGTCGAGGAACACGACCTCGTCGGCGCCCTCGCGGTCGTAGGCCGAGGCGAGCTCGACGGGGTCGCCGGCGTCGCGGAGGTTCACGAAGTTGACGCCCTTGACGACGCGCCCGTCGCGCACGTCCATGCAGGGGATGACGCGCTTCGTCAGCATGGGGAGGCCTCCGTCCGCACGGCGGTGAGGGCCTCTTCGAGCGTGAAGGAGCCCTCGTAGAGGGCGCGGCCCGTGATGACGCCCTCGATGACGGAGTCGCCCAGGGCCGCGAGGGCACGCAGGTCGGCGAGCGAGGAGACGCCGCCCGACGCGACGACGGGGAACCCCGCCACCTCGGCGACGCGGCGGTAGGCCTCGGCGTCCACGCCCGTCTGCATGCCGTCGCGCGCGACGTCGGTGAAGACGAGGTGGCGGAAGCCCATCTCGGAGAGGGCGCCCACGAGCTCCTCCGCCGAGAGCGGGGCGTCCTCGCGCCACCCGTTCACGGTCGCCCTGCCGTCGCGCACGGCGACGTCAGCCACGAGGAGGTCGCCGAACCGCTCGGCCGCGGCGCGCGCGAAGGCGGGGTCGCGGACGAGGACGGTGCCCAGGGCGACGCGGGAGACGCCCAGCTCGGCGAGCTCGCAGACGCGTTCGAGCGTGCGCACGCCGCCGCCGCAGTCGACGCGCACAGCGCCGGTCGCGCAGATGGCGCGCAGGGCGTCAGCGTTCCTGCGCCGCGCGGCCTCGTCCTCCTCGAAGGCCGAGGAGAGGTCGACCACGTGGACCCACTCGGCCCCGCGGCGGACGAAGTCGAGCGCGACGGCCACGGGATCCTCGGAATAGACATCGACCTGGGATCGGTCGCCCCTGCGCAGGCGGACCACCCTGCCCCCGAGCAGGTCGATTGCGGGGAAGACGATCATCTGCCGCCTCCTTTCACGAACGAGACGAAGTTGGCGAGGAGGGCCTGGCCGGCGTCGGAGGACTTCTCCGGGTGAAACTGGGTCCCGAAGACGCAGCCGCCGTCCCAGACCGCGCTCGCGAACCGGGCGCCGTGCTCGGTCTCGCCGACGACGACGCGCGGGGAGGCCGGGACGCAGACGTAGGAGTGCGTGAAGTAGTAGTACGCGCCCGACCCCACGCCCGCGAAGAGCGGGCACGCGGCCGCCTGCGGGGTGAGCTCGACGGAGTTCCAGCCCACGTGGGGGACCTTCACGCCCTCGGCCGAGATGCGCACGACGTCACCGGCCATGAGAGCGAGGCCCGGGGTCCAGACGTGGCCGGGCTCGTGGGAGGAGGCGGGGTCGCGAGGTACGGGGTCGCACGAGGCGGCGCCGTCGAACGAGCCGCAGCACCCGCCGGCGAGCGCAGCGGAGGACTCGTCGCCACGGTCGAAGAGGAGCTGCATGCCGAGGCAGATGCCGAGCACGGGACGTCCCCGAGACACAAGGGAGAGGACCGCCTCGGCCTGGCCGGACTCGCGCATGTAGGAGGAGGCGTCCTCGAACGCGCCGACGCCCGGGACCACCGCGGCGTCGCACCCGGCGATCGCGCGGGGGTCGTCGGTGACGAGGACGCGCGCGCCGACCGACGCGAGGCCGCGCTCGACGGACGAGAGGTTGCCCTTGTGGTAGTCGACGACCGCCACGACGGGGCCGGGGGCGCCGGGCGCGAAGGCGACGGGGGCGGGGGCACCGGGGACGGGGATGTTCGCGACCATCTAGAGGCTCCCCTTGGTCGAGGGCACGCCGGTGACGCGCGGGTCGAGGCGCGACGCGTCCCTGAGGGCGCGGGCGAGCGCCTTGAACGCCGCCTCGACGATGTGGTGGGAGTTCTCCCCCGCGAGCAGGCGCACGTGGACCGTGATGCCGGCGTTCGAGGCGAACGCGATGAGGAACTCCTTGACGAGCTGGGTGTCGAAGGTGCCGATGCGCTCCGTGGGAATCGGGAGGTCGACGTGGGCCTGACCGCGCCCCGAGACGTCGACCGCGCACAGGACGAGCGACTCGTCCATGGGGATGGTCGCGCTGCCGTAGCGCGCGATACCCCGGGCGTCGCCGAGCGCCTGTCGGAACGCCTGCCCGAGGACGATGCCGACGTCCTCGACCGTGTGATGGTCGTCGACGAACGTGTCGCCGCTCGCCCTCACCGCAAGGTCGAAGAGCCCGTGGCGTCCCACGGCGTCGAGCATGTGGTCGAGGAAGCCGACGCCCGTCGCGACCGCGGCCGCGCCCGTGCCGTCGAGGTCGAGCTCGACGAGGACGTCCGTCTCCTTCGTGACCCGGTGGACGCTCGCGCCGCGGCGCCGTGCGGGCGTCTCGTCCGTCATGCCTGTCATGCCTGCCATGCCTTCCACGCCTTCCGTGTCCGTCATGCGGCTCACTCCCCTTCCTTTGCCGCGGGCGCGCCGACCACCGCGCGCAGGGCGGCGACGAGGCGCGCGTTCTCCTGAGGCGTGCCGACCGTGAGGCGCAGGCAGCCGGCGAGGCCGGGCGTGCGCGAGAAGTCCCTCACGAGGACCGAGTGCTCGGTCGCGAGGCGCTCGTGGATCTCGCCCGCCGTGAGGCCGCCGCAGCCCTCGGGGTTGAACCTCACGAGGAGGAAGTTCGCCTGGGAGGGGAAAACGGTGAGGGGGCGCCTGCCGGTCGCGGCCTCAGCCTCGTCGGCGAGCGCGGTGAGCGCAGTGGAGAGCGCGGCGCGGCCCTCGACGAGCGCCCTCACGAGCGGCTCGAAGGACGCGCGCATCTCGACGGCCGTCTCGGCCGCGACCTGGTCGAGGCGCGAGACCGAGTAGGGCTGGCGCACCGCGAGGAGGGCGTCGACCACGGCCTCGGACGAGACCACGTAGCCGAGGCGGACGCCGGCGAGCGCATAGGCCTTGCTCAGCGTCTTGAGCACGCAGAGGTTGGGGCACTCCTCGACGAGCGGGATGCAGCTCGAGCCGGGGTCGGCGAACTCGCAGTAGGCCTCGTCGACCACGATGAGCGCGTCGGTCGCGTTCGCGAGGGAGCGCACGAACTCGCGCCGGACGAGCCCGCCCGTGGGGTTGTTCGGCGAGGTGAGGAACACCACGGACGCGCGCGAGGCCGCCGCGAGGACGGCGCCCTCGTCGACGGCGAACGAGGCGTCGAGCGGGACCTGCCGGACCTCGGTGGCGGTGAGGAGCGCCGAGAGCGAGTACGAGGAGAACGCGGGCGGGCACACGACCGCCGCGCGCCCCGCGCCGCCGAAGGCGAGCAGGAGGTTGAAGATGAGCTCGTCGCCTCCGTTGCCCACCGCGACGCGCGCGGGCGCGGTCCCCCACATCTCGGCGAGCAGGCCGCGGAGCCTGCGGCAGCCCGCGTCGGGGTAGCGGTTCACGGGGACGGACGCCATACGGGCGAGCATCTCGGCGCGGACGTCGGCGGGGACGCCGAACGGGTTCTCGTTGGCGGAGAGCATGACCTCGACGTCGCGCGAGTCGGGGTCGTAGGGGACGAGGCGCGCGAGGTCGTCGCGCATGCGGGGGGCGGCCACGCTACTCACACCCGCAGCAGCACGGGGAGGCCGCGGGGGTCTCGGGGGCAGCGGCGGCATCGCGGGGGGCGGCCTCGGCGGAGCGCCTCATGAGCGCGCTCTGGGCGTGCGACCAGAGGCCCTCGGCCGTCGCGAGGACGGCGACGTCGTCGCAGTCGGCCTCGAGACCGGCCTGCGTGTAGCGGATGACGGACGACTTCTTGACGAACTGCTCCACGGAGAGCGGGCTGGAGAAGCGCGCGGTGCCGCCCGTGGGGAGCGTGTGGTTGGGGCCGGCGAGATAGTCGCCGAGGGGCTCGGAGCTCCACTCGCCGAGGAAGATGGCGCCGGCGTTCTTGATGCGGCCGAGGAGGCCCATGGGGTCCTCGGTCTGGACCTCGAGGTGCTCGGGCGCGATGACGTTGACCGCGTCGACGGCCTGGTCGAGCGTGGGGCACACGACGACGACGCCGTTGTCGTCGAGGGACGCCTTCGTGACCTCGGCGCGCGGGGACCTCGCCATGAGCTCGTCGATGAAGCCAAGGACGGGGGCGACGAGGGAGGGGTCGGTCGTCACGAGGTAGGAGGTCGCCATGGGGTCGTGCTCGGCCTGCGCCATGAGGTCGATCGCGACGAGGCGGGCGTTGGCGGCGCCGTCGGCGAGGACGCACACCTCGGAGGGACCGGCGACCATGTCGATGCCGCAGTCGCCGGAGACGAGGCGCTTGGCGGCGGCGACGTAGGCGTTGCCGGGGCCGGTGATCTTGTTCACGCGGGGGATCGACTCGGTGCCGTAGGCGAGCGCGGCGATCGCCTGGGCGCCGCCGACGGTGTAGATCTCGTCGACGCCGGCGACCTTGGCCGCGCAGAGCGTGTACGGGGAGAGAAGGCCCTCCGCCTGCGGGGGCGTGACCATCACGATGCGGCCCACGCCGGCGACCTTGGCGGGGACGGCGTTCATGAGCACGGTCGAGGGGTACTGCGCACGGCCGCCCGGGACGTAGATGCCCACGGAGTCGAGGGGCGTCACCTTCTGGCCGAGGAGCGTGCCGTCCTCGCGGACCGTGAACCACGACTGCTGGACCTCGCGCATGTGGAAGTCGCGGATGCGCTCGGCGGCCTTGCGGCAGGAGGCGAGGAACTCCTCCCCCACCTGGTCGAGCGAGGCGTCGATGAGCTCGGCGGGGACGCGGAACGTCTCGAGGTCGACGCGGTCGAAGCGGCTCTCGTACATCTTGACCGCCGCGTCGCCGCCGTTGCGCACCTCCTCGACGATGGCCGCCGCGGAGGCGATCACGTTCGCGGGCAGGGAACCTTTGCGGGAGAGCATGGACTCGGTGAGGCGCTCGCCGTCTTTGAGCTCGAGGATCTTCATGGGGCACGACCTTTCAATCGTTGGGGTACGTCGTTGGGGAAACGCCGTTGGAGGGGCGGGGCGTCGGCGCTAGGCGCCGGCGGGAGCGGACGCGGCGGCCTCGAGCCGGCGCGCGAGGTCGAAGACGCGGGGGTCGGTGCGGGCGGCCGCGGGGTTGGCGAAGAAGCGAGCCGTGCAGCTCAGCACCTCGTCGACCACGACGAGGTTGTTCTCGCGCAGGGTCGTGCCCGTCGCCGTGATGTCGACGATGCGGTCGGCCATGCCGATAAGCGGCGCGAGCTCGATGTTGCCGTGGAACTTGAGGACGTCGACCTCCATGCCGATGCGCTCGAAGTACCTCCGTGTGATGCGCGGGTACTTGGTCGCGACGCGCATGGAGCCGAGGCGGCGGTAGTTCTCCTCCGCGCGGCCGGCGGCGTCGGCGGGCTCGGCCACGACGAACCGGCAGGCGCCGTACGCGAGGTCGGCGAGCTCGAGGACGTCGAGG
>CAYMHQ010000052.1:11913-14815 GCA_964390275.1 uncultured Coriobacteriaceae bacterium | reverse complement strand
CTCGGGGGAGCGCGGATTGAAATAACCGCGCGACGCAGGGCTATCTAACGCCCCACGTCGCTCCCCCTCGGGGGAGCGCGGATTGAAATATCGAGACCTTTTGCAAGGTCCCGTCTGGCCGTGTCGCTCCCCCTCGAGGGGGCGCGGATTGAAATAAGGAATCGGGCTCTATCGAGTATTGCGCGGACGTGTTGCCCGCCGGAGCGAAGATTTGAACAAGGATTGCTCCGATATGAATACGGGTGTGACCCTTTTTTTGGGGGGTGCGGTGTGCAACCACTGCCCTATGGCGCTCGCCTACATCGCTATCTGCTTCCGCCCCCGCCAAAAAGCGGGCGGCACGACCTCCTCCGTCGCACCGCCCGCTCGTCTTACCCTGCTCGCTAGCTCGTTTTCCCTGCTAGCCCGTCTGCCTTACTCGCGCCCTATCGCGGTCGGTACGCCGGCTTGCCGGGGTGCTCGCCGCCGCGCTCTCCCGGGCGCTCACCGGGCCTCCCGGCGGGACGGCCGGAGCGGCTCGCGTGCTGGATTCTCGTGAGCAGCACGACGTTCTCCACGTGGTCGGTGTGGGGGAACATGTCGACGGGGCGGATGCGCGCCACCTGGTAGCCGTTCTTCACGAGCGCCATGATGTCGCGATGCTGGGTGCGCGGCTCGCAGCTGATGTAGACCACGCGCCTCGGGCTCAGGCGGCTGAGGTTGGCGAGGAAGGCCTGGTTGGAGCCGGCGCGCGGCGGGTCCATGAAGACGACGTCGAGCGCCTCGCCGGCCCGCGCCATGCGCGCGAACACGCTGCCCGCGTCGCCGGTGACGAACTCGGCGTCGTTGAGCCCGTTGATCCGGGCGTTCTCGCGCGCGTCGACGACGGCCTTCTCGTTGCGCTCGACGCCCAGCAGGTGCGCGCCGCTCTTCTTCGCCGCCACGATCCCGATGGTGCCCGTGCCGCAGTACGCGTCGCCGATGCGGTCGCCGGGCTGCAGGTCGGCCATCTCCACGGCGAGGTCGTAGAGGCGCTCGGCCGCGACGGGGTTGGTCTGGTAGAACGACGAGCTGCTGATGCGGAACCGGCAGCCGCACAGCTGGTCCTCGATGTAGCCGGGGCCCTCGATGACCTTCTCCTCGTTGCCCAGGATCACGCTCGTGCGCTCCTGGTTGATGTTGACGACAATCGTAGTAATCTCGGGATGCGCCGCCTTGATCGCCTCGATGAACGCCTTGGAGCCGGGGATGCGCGTCTCGTTGACGACGAGGGTGAGCATGATTTCGCCGGTGTTGCGCGCGGTGCGGACGAGGGCGTAGCGCATGACGCCCTGGCCGGTCTTCTCGTCGTACGGCTTGATGTTGTAGCGGGGGAGCAGCTCGGCCACTGTGGCAATGATGGGACGGGCGCGCTCGTCCTCGACCATGCACTCGCGGCACGGGACGATGTGGTGCGAGCCGCGCTCGAAGATGCCCCAGCGCGCGGTCGTGCGGCCCTCGGAGTTGGGGAAGCCCGGCGCGAACGGCAGCTGGACCTTGTTGCGGTAGTTCCACGGGTTGTCCATGCCGATGATGGGCTCGACCTCGCAGCGGAAGTTGCCGAACTGCTCCTCGATGAGGGCCTGCTTGCGGGAGAGCTGCTCCTCGTAGGGCATGGCGAGCCACTCGCACCCGCCGCAGCGCGCCGCGACCGGGCAGCGCACCTCGACGCGACGCTCGTAGGGGTTGTCGGGACGCTCGGGGTCGGCGTCGGTCTCGGCCTCAGGGCGACCAGACTCGGGACGGCCGGCGAACTCGGGGGCGCGATCGGGGCGCTCGGGGCCGGGACGCCCAGGGCGATCGGCGCCGCGACCGGGTCGGGCGTCGCGCATGGGGGCGCGCTCGCCCTCGTCATACCCGTCGAAGTCGCTATAGCCGTCGTATCCGTCGAAGTCGTCCCGCGGGCCGCGGGCAGGCGCGGGAGCGCGGAAGTCGTGCGAGTCGCGCGCGTCACGCGTGTTGCGATAGGCACGCGGGTCGCGGTATGCGCGCGGGTCGTGGTTGCGGCGGTCACTCCCGCGATCGTCACGGCGATCGTCTCGGAAGCCGTCGCGCCTGTCATCCCGCCTGTCGTCGCGGAAATCGTCGCGGCGATAGTAGCGGTCATCCCGACGGTCGTTGTAGCTGGAGGGACGGCGGTCGTCGCGGTCGTAGCGCCGGTCATCCCTGCGGTCGTCGCGGAATCCGCCGTGCCTGTCGTCATGGTCAAAGCGGTCGTCACGGCGGTCGAACTGGCGGTCATCCCTGCGGTCGTATCGCCCGGAGTCGGAGGTGCGCCCGAGGCTTCGGCCTCCGCTCCTTCCTCCGCTGCGCTCGCTGCCGCGGGACTCGCCTGCGTAGTCTCGGTTGTCGTTGCTGTGGCTGCTGTAGCTGCGGCCCTCGTTGGCGTCGTCGGCTCTGTCGAAACCGGGACGGGGGTCAGTGGGTGTGGTCATAGTGGTCGCATCCTTGTCATAGGGGTACGTCGGATGACATTGTATTACGCGCTTCGACGTAGGGGCGCGTCAGTTCCCACTCTCACCACCTCACGACGAATTGCCGATACTGCGCGGCGGTTGTCGGGTATCGCTGCCAGACAACTGTAGACGCCAAAAAATCGCAGCAAAATGGTCAAAAACTGGCGTTCTGTGTTCGATTAATTGAGGCAACTAACCTAGTAGGTGGGTAAGAATGAATGGGTTCGCCGATGAAACCCCAGTTCACGTCATTTGTAGAAATCCAGCAACTCCCCTCGGCTTCTGAATCGGTTTCATCTTTGAACACAGAACGCCGGATTTTGACCAGAATTCGCTCCAAAACGCGCGCGGCCCGGTAGCGCTCCCTTCGCCCTCGCAAACGCAAGAGGGCCGGGGAGTCCCCGGCCCTCGTCAGCCTTCTCTTCTCG
>CAYMHQ010000052.1:4139-11813 GCA_964390275.1 uncultured Coriobacteriaceae bacterium | reverse complement strand
GCGCCCTCTGCTTGGACGCGCCCCTTGCTCGCTTACTCGCCCTTCGGCAGCAGGAGCTGGGCGATCATCACCGCGTTGAGAGCGGCGCCGCGGAGGAGCTGGTCGGCGACGACCCACAGGGCGAGGCCGCGGTCGTCGGGCACGGTGGGGTCGCGGCGGACGCGGCCGACGAACGTGTCGAACGACCCGGCGTGCAGCGCGGGCATGGGGTAGACGTTGTTCGCGGGGTCGTCCTCGAGGACCACGTGCTCCCCGGCGGCGATGGCGGCCTTGGCCTCGGCGACATCGATGGGACGGTCGAACTCGAGGTTGATGCTCTCCGAATGGCAGCGCAGCACGGGCACGCGCACGCAGGTGGGCGCCACGCGGACGGTCTCGTCGCCGAAGATCTTCTTCGTCTCGACGACCATCTTCCATTCCTCTTTGGTGTAGTCGTCGTCCATGAAGACGTCGATGTGCGGGATGCAGTTGAACGCGATCTGGTGCGCGAACGCGTGCGGCTCGAACGGCTCGCCGGCCAGCACCGCGCCGGTCTGCTCCTGCAGCTCGGCCATGCCCTTCGCCCCGGCGCCCGAGCTCGACTGGTAGCTCGAGACCACGATGCGGTCGATGTGGCCCAGCTTGCGCAGCGGCTGCAGCGCGACGACCATCTGGATGGTGGTGCAGTTGGGGTTCGCGATGACGCCGTTGTGCTTGAGCGCCTCGGCCCCGTTGACCTCGGGGACCACGAGCGGCACGTCGGGCTCCATGCGGAACGCGCTCGAGTTGTCGATCATGACGGCGCCCGCGGAGGTGACGGCCTCGCGCAGCTGCTTCGAGACGCTCGCGCCGGCGCTGAACAGGGCGATGTCGACGCCCTCGAACGACTCGGGGGTCATCTCCTGCACCGTGAGCTCGCCGCCGCGGAACGGCAGCTTCTTGCCGGCGGAGCGGGCCGAGGCCAGCGCGCGGACCTCGGAGGTGGGGAAGTCGAGCGCCTCGAGGCACTTGAGCATCTCGACGCCCACCGCACCCGTGGCGCCGGCGACGGCGACGACGGGCTTCGCGGGCATCGGCTTGGTCCAGCCGGACGCCTTGGGAGCCTCGGTGGTCTCAGCAGCGACCTTGACCTCGGGTTCGTCGGAACAGCAACAGCAGCAACCGCCCATGATTCCTCCTCGTAATCTAGTCTCGGGCCGGCGCGACGGCCCCTGGCGTGCGTTTGGCGCGTGACTCTAGCGCATGACCTTCACGGTGCCGGGCTCGGGCTCCTCGTCCATGCCGAACGCCGTGTGCAGGGCGCGGACCGCGGTCTCGCACTGGTCGGCGTCCACCACGGTGGAGATGCAGATGGGCGATGTCGAGATCATCGAGATGTTCACGCCGCTGTCCGCGAGCGTCTTGAACATCTTGGCCGCGATGCCCGGGTAGCTCTTCATGCCCGCGCCCACCAGCGAGACCTTCGCGATGTGCGTGTTGATCTCGACGCCCTCGCCGCCGATCTCGCGGCACAGGTCGCCGGCAATCTGCGCGATGCGCTCGATGTTGGCGATCGGCGTGGTGAAGGAGATGTCGGTGAGTCCCTCATGGGACACGTCCTGGATGATGATGTCGACGTTGACGCCCATCTCGCCCATCGCGCCAAAGATGCGGGCGGCGATGCCGGCGCGGTCGGGCACGTGGCGCATCGTGATCTTGGCTTCGGAAAGGTCGTGGGCGATGCCGCTCAGAACTGCGCCCTCGCTGTAGTTGCTGTCCATGCGGTCTGCAGCCTCCTCGATGATGGTCCCCTTGGAATCGGGCAAAAACGTTGAACGGGCGTGGATGACCACGCCGTACTTGCTGGCGAACTCGACCGCGCGCAGCTGGAGCACGCCGGCGCCGTTGGCGGAGAGCTCGAGCATCTCGTCGTAGCTCAGGCGGTCGATGCGGTGCGCCTTGGGGCAGATGCGCGGGTCGGCGGTGTAGACGCCGTCGACGTCGGAGTAGATCTCGCAGTAGTCGGCGCCCACCGCTGCCGCGAGCGCGACGGCCGTGGTGTCCGAGCCGCCGCGGCCGAGCGTGGTGATCTCGCCGGCGGAGTTGACGCCCTGGAACCCGGCGACGATGACGATCTTGCCCTCGTCGAGGTCCTTGTGCAGGCGGTCCATCCCCACGATGCGGTCGATCTTGGCCACCGTGTGCGCCTGGTCGGTCACGATGCCCATCTGGGCGCCCGTGTGGCTGATGGCGGGGACGCCGAGCGCCTCGACGGCCATGGCGAGCACGGCGACGGAGACCTGCTCGCCGGTGGAGAGGAGCATGTCCATCTCGCGGGCGGGCGGGTCGGGGTTCACGGAATGGGCCAGCTCGAGCAGGTGGTCGGTGTTGTCCCCCATGGCGGAGACGACGCAAACCACCTGGTTGCCGGCCTTATGACGGCGCACCAGCCTCGAGGCTACGTTCTTGATGTGCTCGGGCGTGGCGACGGAGCTGCCGCCGAACTTGGCGACGACGAGAGCCATACGCGTACCTTTCACTGACGGTTCGGACCCCGAGCCCTAGCCGGCGCCCGGGGGAGTTAAGGGGCATAGTATACGCGTAAACTTTCCCGCCGCCGGGCGCACGAAAAACCCATCGGTTAGCGTGCAAAGTGTTTGCGCAGGTGGAGGGCGCTGTGACGGGAGCGTTACGGGATTGTTGCGGGCGGGTTTCGCGCGCGGGAGGGTGCTGGCGGGCGCGGGGGGCGGCCGACCGCGGCGGGGCCGCGGCGGCAGGGCGAGCGGGTGCTGGCGGGCGCGGGGCGCCGGGGGAGGGGTGCTGGCGGGCTGAGGGCGGGTCGGAGGAGCCCCGGGATGGCCTGAGGATGGACACGCCCGGCACCGTGGACAGGGCGTGCGCGAGTCAGACAACTGTAGACGCGCGTTTTCCGCCGGAAAATGGTCAAAAAAGGCTCTTTGGAGGTCCGCGCCACGGTTGCTTGGACGGCGGACGTACGTAAGGAGCTGTATACATCGATGAAACCCCAGGTCGCGTCATTTGTAGAAAACTGGCTACCGGATTTAGCATGCCGGAGAGCATGAGTCTGACGCCCTCGACGCCCACCAAAGGCCGATTTTTGACCACGATTTCGATTTTGATATGAGCCTTCCGCCGCGCTCCCATGGCGAAGGCGTCCCGATCGGCGATGCCTCAGCATTTGCCAGCGCTCATCTTGCATATTTTCGTGCCCGAATTGCATAACCTGCCGCAGACGGCTGATTCGTGCCTCCTGGCGCCTCTCCCGTGCCCCGCCTCATCAAGTTTCGTGTGCGTTAGATGTATCTAACCGTGTCTTGCCGGGGTTGACGAACGTGGTGGGGCGCGGCCGGATTACACTGCCGCCCGACAGAAGTTAGAGACGTCTAACCTCCGTTAAACGCTCTGCGCATGCCCCACTCGCGTTACCTGTTCCTGCTGGCTGCGGTTCAGGCCGGCGCGCCCCGCGCGTGCCGGCAGCTCGATATCAACAGGCCGTCTACCTGCGGCTTTGTGCTCCCTGGAGTTGAGTCTCGGTGGGGGTGCGAGGTCGCGGGGCGGGCGGCGACCCGAAAGGAGACTCTTGTGACGAAGTCCTCGGCAGGCTCGATGCAGTATGTCGGTTCCCCCTCTATGACCAGGCGTAACTTCGCCCGCGCCGCCGTCGCCGCGGGCCTCGGCGTCGCGGCCGCCATGGCGCTCCCCGGCGCCGGCGCTCTCGCGGGCGAGGCCCAGTCCTCCGCCTCCGCGGACGCCGACGCTGACGCGGACACCGCGGACGCCAGCTCCTCCGACTCCGCCTCCGACGGCCCCTACACCGTCGTCGACCGACTCGACCGCGAGATTACGTTCGACTCGGTCCCGCAGCGCGTGGCGATGACCATCATGCCGCTGCCGTCGATCTTCTACTCCATCATGGGCAACACCGACATGATCGTGGGCTGCAACCCGTCGTCGATCACGGCGTACAACAACAGCACGCTCAAGGACATGTACCCCGAGCTGGCCAACGCGGCGACCGACTGGTGCGGCACCGACTTCTCGGTGAACATCGAGGAGCTGCTCAAGCTCAAGCCCGACGTCGTCTTCCAGTGGGTGTCGCAGCCCGAGTCCGTCCAGAAGATGGAGGACGCCGGCCTCAAGGTGGTGGCGCTCAAGTACGGCACCCTCGACGAGATCAAGGTGCTGTTCGACCTGCTCGGACAGGTGTTCAAGAAGGAGGAGCGCGTCGAGTTCCTCATGAACTACTTCGACGAGAAGACCGCCGAGACCACCGACGTCACCTCGCAGATCCCGCAGGAGGAGTGGCCCGTCGCGATGGAGCTGTACGGCGACATGAAGGTTGCGGCCGGCGGCTTCTGCAGCTACTGGATCGACGGCGCCGCCACGGTGAACCCGGCCGTCGAGCTGGGCGTCGACTCGTCTTCGACTGAGGTCGACATGGAGCAGATCCTCGTGTGGAACCCCGACATCATCTGGATCGGCAACTTCACGTCCACCATGCCCTCGGACCTGTACGAGAACAAGCTCGAGGGGCAGGACTGGTCGATGATCAAGGCCGTCCAGAACGGGCAGGTCTACAAGATCCCGATCGGCGGCTACCGCTGGGACCCGCCCTCGATCGAGTCGCCGCTCGTGCTCAAGTGGATGGCCCAGATCGCCCACCCCGACATGTTCCCCGACATGGACATGGCCGATGAGCTGCGCGAATTCTACAAGGACGTCTACGACTACGAGATCAGCGACGAGCAGATCGAGGGCATCCTGGGCAACGTCCAGGCGTAGGTCCGGCCCGCCGGTTTGGCGGCCGGGGCCGCCCGGCGGTTCGCGCCGGGTAGGCCCGGCCGCGCCGCCTGCCCACCGGTCCGGCGGTCAGGCTGTCCGTTCGATGGTAACCCGGCCCGGCGTCCCTGCTCGACGGGGGCGCCGGGCGGCTTGAGGGGGAGAGGAAGCGTTATGCGCAAGATCGCCGTTTACGGCAAAGGCGGGATCGGCAAGTCCACGGTGACGTCGACGCTCTCGGCGTGCATGGCCGACGCGGGCAAGCGCGTCATGCAGATCGGGTGCGACCCCAAGGCCGATTCCACGCTCAACCTGCTCGAAGGCGGGCTGATCCCGTCGGTCATGGACGTGCTGCTCGAGAACGGCGGAGTGTGCCCGAGTCTCGGCTCCATCGTGCGCGAGGGCTACAAGGGCATCGCGTGCGTCGAGGCCGGCGGCCCCACGCCCGGCAGCGGCTGCGCGGGCCGCGGGATCGTGAAGACGTTCGAGACGCTCAACGAGTTCGACGCGTTCGGCACGTACAACCCCGACTTCGTCTTCTTCGACGTGCTGGGCGACGTGGTGTGCGGCGGCTTCGCGACGCCGATCCGCGCCGGGTACGCCGACGAGGTCGTGATCGTCACCTCGGGCGAGAAGATGGCCCTCTACGCGGCCGCGAACATCAAGCGGGCGCTCGACAACTTCGCCGTGAGGAACTACGCGAAGCTGAGGGGCATCGTGGTGAACTGCCGCGCCATCCCCGACGAGGAGCGCATCGTGTCCGAGTTCGCCGAGCGGATCGGCGCGCGGATCATCGGCGTCGTGCCGCGCGACAGCCACATCCAGGAGGCCGAGGAGCGCGGGATCACCGTGCAGCAGCTCGACCCCACGCTGCCCATCTCGCGCACGTTCCAGCAGATAGCGGCCGACATCATGGAAGGCGGCGACCGATGAGCCGGCCTGGCGCGGGCTGCCCGGGCTGCTGCGGGGCGTCTGCCGTCTCCGCCGCGCCCGGAGCCGCCTGCCGGCCCGACCCGACCGCCGCCGAGCGCCTGCGCGTGATGATCGGCGAGCTGAGGGACCCCTCCCAGACCGCCGCCGAGCGGGCCGCGCGCAACGTCGCCGAGAACGCGACGCTCTGCCGCCCCGAGGCGGGCCCCGTGAGCGGCCGCGGCCTCGACGCCGGCGCGAGCGCGACCTCCGCCGGTGCGCCCTCTGCCAGCGCGAACGACCTCGGCGCCCACCGCCATCTCTCCGCGCGCACCACGGCGGTCGACAGCGAGTGGTCGTCGCGCACCCAGCGCATGGAGGGCGCCACGCAGATCGCGGGCATCGCGCCGGCGGGCTGCATGCTCCCCGACGGCTGCCTGCGGTTCGTCTCGCCGAGCACCGGCGGCTGGGGCATCGTGCGCGGCGCCCTGGCGGTGCCGGAGTCGGTCATGCTGTTCGTCGCGCCGCGCGGGTGCGGGCGCCACGGCTCGGTCGCGAGCGTGCTCAACGGGTACCGCGGCCGCATCTTCTACCTCGACGTCCCCGAGGCCGACTTCGTCATGGGCGGCCACGTCGACCGGTCGGAGGAGATGGTCGCGCGCATCCTCGAGGTCCTGCCGCGCCGCCCGCGCGCCTTCTTCATCTGCTCGACGTGCGTCGACGACCTGCTCGGCAGCGACTTCGACGGCGTCTGCGCGCGCTGCACCGAGCGCTACGGCATCCCGTTCTCGGCCTGCCACATGGACCCCATCACGCGCAACTCCTCGACCCCGCCGGCCTTCAACCTGCAGCGCAGCATCTACCGCACGCTGTGGCTGAGCGGCCGCGCCGAGGAGCGCGACCCCGGCGCCGTGAACCTCATCGGCGGGTTCGTCCCGGTCGACGGGGGCAGCGAGCTCTACCGGGTGCTCGGGCGCGCCGGCTTCGACAAGGTGCGCCAGCTGCCGAGCTGCCGCACGTTCGACGAGTTCCTCGAGATGCGCGGGGCCTCGTTCAACCTCATGCTCAAGGGGCACGCGTCGCTCGCCTGCGCCGACATGCGCGACCGGCTCGGCATCCCGTTCGTGCGGGTGCGCCAGGGCTTCGGCGTGGAGGAGGTCCGCGCGCTCTACCGGGACCTCGGCCGCGAGCTGGGCGCGGAGTTCGACGTGTCCGAGGAGGCCGAGGCGTGCGCCGCGCATCTTGATGAGGCACGCGGGTGGCTGAGCGGGCTCACCGTCGCCGTGGGGGAGAACCTCAACGGCTCCTCGTTCGAGATCGCCCTGCTGCTGGCCCGCCTGGGCGCGCGCATCCCGTTCGTCATCTCCGACGGCATCGCCCCGGCCGAGTGGCCCGCGATCCTCGAGCTGCGCGAGCTCCAGCCGGACGTCGCCGTCTACCCCGCGTCGCACCCCGGCCTCTCGCTCATCAGCGAGGTCCCCGAGCGCGCCGAGGTCGCCATCGGCTTCGACGCGGCCAAGCTCGCCCCGGGTTCGCGCCTGTTCGAGTTCGGCTGCGACGTCGAGCCGTTCGGGTTCGAGGCGCCGCTCAGCGTGGTCGACGGCGTGCGCGGGGCGCTCGAGCACCCCGTCTCCGCCAAGGAACTCCTCTATTCGAAAGGGCTGGTCGTATGAGGGACCTGCACGTGGTTCTGCCGACGTTCGCGCCGGATTATTCGGGCGTCGGCTCGGCCCTGTACGAGCTGGGCGGCGCCGTGGTCATGCACGACCCCTCGGGGTGCCTGGGCAACTTCATCGCCTACGACGAGCCGCGCTCCTACGACAACCGGTCTCGCGTATATACGAGTGCCCTCGACGAGGTCCAGGCGCTGCTCGGCATCGACGACGCGCTCATCGGGGCCGCGTGCCAGGCGCACGGGATCGCCGGCGGGCGGTTCGTCGCCATCGTGGGCACGCCCAACCCCATGATCCTGGGGACCGACTACCGCGCCATCGCGCGCATCGTGGG
>CAYMHQ010000052.1:2594-4039 GCA_964390275.1 uncultured Coriobacteriaceae bacterium | reverse complement strand
GACGAGGTCGAGCTCGCCCGGCGCATCCGAAGCAACGAGTACGACCTCGTGGTGGGCGACGGCCTGCTGCGCGGCTTCGCCGACGCGGGCACCCGGGCGCGCTTCGCCGAGGTTCCCCACGCCGCGGTCTCGAGTCGCATCTCCTGGGGCAAGCCGATCTGCCCGTACGGCGCCGGCTTCCTCGAGGCGGTGCGCGCCGCGGAGCCCGCGGGGGAACGCGCCGGCACCTCGAACGACCCGCGCGACGTCCTCCTCGACCCGCGCCTCTTCGCATGAGCCGCCCGACCCGTCCGGGTCTGACCGAACCGAAGGGAGTGTGACCGCATGGGCTCAGGGATATCGCAGAGCGGGGTGGCCTCGGCCAGCCCGGTGACCTCGGTGGGCAAGCTGGGGAGCGCCCGCGCGGGGGCGGCGCGCCGCCGCCTCGTGAACGTGGGGCTCGCGGTGCTCCTCGTCCTCTGCTTCTTCTTCTCCATCTGCCTGGGGCGCTACGAGATCACGCCGCTCGAGGCGGTCCAGATCGTGTTCGGCCTGCTCACCGGCAACGTCGCCGACCTCGACCCCATCAAGGTCAACGTGGTCCAGGCGGTCCGGCTGCCGCGCATCCTCATGTCGATCCTCGTGGGCGGGGCGCTCTCGGCGGCCGGCTGCACGTTCCAGGCGATCTTTGGCAACCCGCTCGTCTCGCCCGACATCCTCGGCGTCTCGAGCGGCGCGGGGTTCGGCGCGGCCCTCGGCATCCTCGTCTCGGGCTCGGTGCTCGTCATCCAGGGGTTCGCGCTCGGGTTCGGGCTCATCTCGGTGGCGCTCGTGGTGATGATGGGGCGCGTGCAGCAGCGAACCCAGCTCTACATGCTCGTGCTGGCGGGCGTCATCGTGACCGCGCTCTTCAACGCGTTCACCTCGATCATCAAGTACGTCGCCGACCCGTTCTCCAAGCTCCCCGTGATCACCACGTGGCTCATGGGCAGCATGGCGAACGCGAGCTACCGCGAACTGGCCATTCAAGCTGCGATAACGCTCCCGTGCATCCTGGTGCTCGTCGCGCTGCGGTGGAAGCTCAACCTGCTCTCGCTCGACGAGGAGGAGGCCCGCTCGCTCGGCGTGAACGTGGGGCGGCTGCGGATGGTGGCGATTGTGGTGGCCACGCTGCTCACCGCGACCTCGGTCTCGATGTGCGGCATCGTGGGATGGGTGGGCCTCGTGATGCCGCACGTGGGGCGCATGCTCGTGGGGAACGACCATCGCGTGCTCATGCCCGCCGCCGTGCTGCTGGGGGCCGCGTACCTGCTGCTCATCGACAACATCTCCCGCTCGGTCGCCGGCGTCGAGATCCCCATCTCGATCCTGACCGCCGTGGTGGGCGCGCCGTTCTTCGCCTGGCTCCTTCGCCGGACCGGCAAGCAGAAGAAGGACTAGCGGCTGAGGAAGACTGGCGGCTGAGG
>CAYMHQ010000052.1:0-2494 GCA_964390275.1 uncultured Coriobacteriaceae bacterium | reverse complement strand
GCCGGACCGGCAAGCAGAAGAAGGACTAGCGGCTGAGGAAGACTGGCGGCTGAGGCAACGACTGACGAGAGGACGACGCCGCCCGGGGGAGCCGGGGCGGGCCGTCCGGAAAGTGGGCAACCATGGGCATCGAAGTGCGCAACGCGTCGTTCGGGTACGGCAGCGAGCCGGTGATCTGCGGCCTCAACCTGCCCGTTCGCGACAACAGGGTCCTCACCATCCTCGGCAGGAACGGCGTGGGCAAGACGACCCTCCTCAAGTGCATGATGGGCTTCCTCAAGTGGCGCAGCGGCGAGACCCTGCTCGACGGGCGGCCGCTCAAGAGCTACTCGCTGTCCCAAGTATGGAGCCGCATCAGCTATGTGCCCCAGGCCAAGCGCAGCCCGTTCGCGTTCTCGGTGCTCGACACCGTGGTGATGGGGCTCAACGCGTCGGCCAAGGCGTTCTCGGTCCCCTCGCGCGAGGATTACGAGAAGGCGCACGCCGCGCTGGCCGACCTCGGCGTGGAGTCGATCGCCGACAAGGACTCGTCCGAGATAAGCGGCGGCGAGCTGCAGATGGTGCTCATCGCGCGCGCCCTGGTGAGCGACCCGCGCATCCTCATCCTCGACGAGCCCGAGTCGAACCTCGACATGCGCAACCAGCTCCGCGTGCTCGGCGCGATCCAGAAGATCTCGGAGCGCGGCACGACGACGTGCATCATCAACACGCACTTCCCCGAGCACGCCCTGCTCGTCTCCGACGACACCCTGTTCCTCGGCGGCGGCTCGCACATGCTGCTGGGCCCCACCCCCGACGTGGTGACGAGGGAGAACATCCGCGACTTCTACGGCGTGGATGCGGCAATCGTCCCCGTGGGTACCGACCTGATCTCCGAGTGCGCGGGCGAGCGCGAGGGAAGCGCGAGCGGCTCGGGGGAGCGCGGACACCGGACGGTGTACCCGTTCCGCATCTGCCCCGACTCCGGCCCCGGCTGCCGCGCTGACCAGCGCAAAGTGCAGACGGCGGTTGCGGTTTAGCGAGGCCGAGGGAGTGGCGAGGGAGAGGCGGAGAGGCGGCGCAGCGGCGGGGCGCGTGAAGATGGCGTGCGGGGATGAAAGGCCTGACCGCGTCGGGTACAATGTGGACATCCAGCGGCGCCCGTAGTCTGAGTACGGGCGGCACGGTGTTTACTTTAAAGCCGGGGTGGCCGCCCCGGCTTTATTTGTCCTTGGGGGGACGTTTGTCCCCGGGAAGACGCTCTCTTTTCTTCCTCTCCTTCCGGGCCATCCGCTGCGTAGCGATTTGTCTGCGGAAACGACTTGCGTGTGTGGGGAATCCGATGAGAGCAGGGTTGATGCCGGGGATGCTACCCGCCCGAAGGCGAGGGTGTTTCGCTGATTGTGTGCCGAGGGGCCGGAAGGCGGCTCACGCGGATGACAGAGGCGACCGCGTCGGGTACAATATGGGCATCCAGCGGCGCCCGTAACTAGGATGCGGGCGGCACGGTATTTAGGCAAGGGCTGAGGGGGCTACCTCAGCCCTATTTTTTGCCTTGGGGGGACGTTTGTCCCCGGGAAGACGCTCTCTTTTCTTCCTCTCCTTCCGGGCCATCCGCTGCGCACTGATCCATCTGTGGAAACGACTGACTTGCGTCGGGAGTTCCATGAGGAACTCCGCTATCGTAACGAGCGCCGCGAGGGCGCCCAGGACTTCTAGGAACATGGCGGTACACACACCTTTCTCTCGAATGAATGTATGTGTCGCCCGCATGCGGACTGCCGCTGGAGTCCGGGGACATTATCCTTCTGGTCTCAACCTGCGATTATGTAACTCGCCGAAAAGCGAGGAAAGAACAGTGACAATTGTCGTTGAAACATTCAATGACGCGGATTCGCATATGACAATCGACGCGAGATGCGTTCCCGCAGGTTAACCGATGCTTTTGACAAACGCCCTGGTAGATGGTGTGTTCTAACCAACTTCTCCACTTGCGGTCCTAGTGTTTGTGGGACGGGCCCGCTCCCAAATCGTCTGGAAAGCCGCCGCGCTGGGAGTATCGGGCGACCAAAGGGAGCTCTGGGGGTGAGGCGGAGCTCGATGAATCGGCCGGTATCCGATGTATGCATAAAAACGTCCTCGAATTGCATACTGTTTGCTCCCTATGCGCTAGAATCCGGAAATCCGCTGCGGGTCTTTTCGGATTTTTGACCAAAAACGGCACCATGTGAGTTGCGATTTTGATATACGGGGCCCATTTGGGCCTCAATTGGGCTCATCGACAAGACCGTAAGGGCTTTCGAGGTGTCTCCTGCCACATGTCCCATCGAAGGCATACGGCATCTACCTGCGAAAACGTGTCGGGTGGCCCGCGACGGCCTATACATTTCTCCGGTCATATCAATTCCCTAACTCACTTACCCCCGAAAGTGGTCATAAATCCGAAAAGACCCGAAACGATGCCCCTTCCACTCCCTCTCCCGCCCTCGGCGCCCCTTCCGCCCCCACACCCCCG
>CAYMHQ010000051.1:0-14823 GCA_964390275.1 uncultured Coriobacteriaceae bacterium | reverse complement strand
GGACTCCTACATCAGCCCCGCAAGGCTCGTCTCCTCGTTGAGCACGGCTTTGCCGAGGCGGTCCATGTCGGCGAACCGCTCCTCGCGCGTCGCGGGGGTCTGGCCGGGGAGCTGCAGCGCGTTGTACAGGGGCATGGGGACGATCGCCACGAAGTTCTTGGCCGTGTCGACGATGTCGATGTCTCCTGGGGTCTTGTTGCCCCTGCGGAAGTACTCGTAGGTGAGGTCGGCCTCGGAGCGCGTCTGAGCGGCGATGCAGAACTCCATGAGGGAGTCGACCTCGACCCCCTTGCGTGCGAGCGCGTCCCTGAGCACCTTGCGACGGTGCCGCGCGACCCCAGTGACGCCTAATTCGGCCCTGTATTTCTTGCTGCGCAGTGCGTTGAAGAGGAAGTCCTTCTCGCTCAGGAGCAGCTGGGCATGACGGATGGCCCCTTCCTCCCAGCTGTATTCGAAGCCTATTCGGCTGAGATAGAAGTCTTCGCACCACGCGGACCACCACGGCACCAGGGAGAACTTGGTCTGGAAATGGTTGTAGAACGTCTGCCGGGAAATGCCTGCGCCTCTGCAGATGTCCTGCACGGTCATCTCGTCGAGCGGCGCCGTCACGGCCTTGATGATGCGCATCTTGGTCTTGATGTCCTCACGGCAATCGGCAAACTCCGCCACCATAGTTCTCCCTCCCGCTCTCCCCTCTGCAACGGAAAGCGTCGTCTCCCCGGTCAACCTCATTGTACACAACCGTGCGCGCAGGCCAAACGGGCGGGATCTCCCACCGCTGCCTGTGTGAACGGGGTGGCGTCAGCGTTGTGCCGCCTTATGGAGACCCTGTGTCCGTCCGCGACGGAACTTGACGGTTTTCCAGGTGTTTTACGAATAACACACCCTTACAAAACACCGTGCGTTCGATGCTTTCCCTGTGAATTTCGGCCTCTGTGCGACATATGTCAAAGCGTGTATCTGCGGGAAGGTCAAACGGCTCCAGAGTGTGCGTCCCGTGTGCGTCATTGTGTTAGAGACGACTCTCTATGATGTGCCCCGTAGCGTGCACGTGGACGCGGCGGACCGGGGTCGGTTTGCGACGTTGACGAGTGCGGGCTGGAGATTGGGCGGGGAACGCGCCGGGCGAACCTGCCGAATTGTGGCGGCGAAGAGGTCGGATGATGGAAAGAAGTTGGATGCGCGCCATTTTCCGGCTTCCCTATCGACGCCGCGGTTCGGGCGGGAGTATCATGGACCGCTGTCATTCCCTGCCCTGGGCACAGCCTTCACGAGTCCCAGGGCCGTTTTAGCCCAGAGGAGGTGACACCATGAAGGCTTATGAACTGCTGTTCTTTGTGAACCCGTCGATCGACGACGAGGCTCGCGCCGGTGTGATGAAGAGGATCGACACCACCATCGTTGAGAACGGTGGCGTCGTTGACTCCGTCGAGGACTGGGGCAAGCGCAAGCTCGCCTATGCCATCGACAAGCTCACCGAAGGCGATTACACCCTCATCAACTTCCATATGGAGCCGGCTTCTATCGCAGAGTTCGACCGCGTCCTCGGCATTACCGAAGGTGTGGTGCGTTCCATGATCGTCCGTCGAGACGACAGGGCGTAAGAACTCGCGCGCGTCTACATGGCGCGCCTGGCTAGGTTAGGAGCTGTGGACGATGAGTAATATCAACAGGGTCATCATCAGCGGTCGACTTACGCGCGATCCCGATGTTCGTGCTACTGCCGGCGGCACCACGGTTTTGGGTCTGGGCGTCGCGGTCAACGACCGCAGGCGCAACCAGCAGACCGGTCAGTGGGAGGACTATACCAACTTCATCGACTGCACCATGTTCGGGGCAAGGGCCGATTCCCTCGCCCGCATCCTCACCAAGGGGATGCTCGTGTGCATCGAGGGGCGCCTCCGCTGGTCCTCGTGGGAACGCGACGGTCAGAAGCGCTCGAAGATCGAGGTCGTCATCGACGAGATCGAGCTTCCTTCCCGCTCTCAGCAGGGCGGCCAGGACGCCGGTCAGGGATATGCCCTCAACCAGGGGTATTCCAACCAGGGATACGCTCAGAGCCAGGGCTACGCCGACAGCTACGGTCAGCCTTCCGGTGTCCCGTCGTACGGCGTCCCCGCAGCCTCTGCCCAGCCGCCTATGGATCAGATGTATGACGAGGAGATCCCCTTCTAAGGGGTCGCCCCACAATCGCGCGGCGTCGCGGCCCGTCCTGCGGGTCGAGACCGCGAACGCCCAGTCAACCGCTCAAAGGCGGAAGGAGGTTTGTCAGAATGCCTAATGATTTTCAGCGTCAGCCTCGCAAGAAGTACTGCCAGCTTTGCAAGGACGACGTGAAGTTCGTTGACTACAAGGACGTTGCGCTTCTTCGCAAGTTCATGACCGACCGCGGTAAGATCAAGCCGCGTCGCGTCACCGGTGCCTGCAGGCAGCACCAGCACGACATGGCCATGGCCATCAAGCGTGCCCGTGTCATGGCTCTCGTCCCCTACACCGTGACTGTCGTCAGCGGCAGCAGGGAACGCAGGGGCTAGGAGACGGCATGGACGAGACGCACGACATGGCGCCGGCCGGGAATAGCCTGGTCGTCGCCGGTAAGTCCCCGCGTCCCGCCCGCCCGTGGGTCGAGTTTCTGCTGTGTGTCCTCGGCTCGTTCGGTTCGGTTATGTTCCCCGCTCTCGGGGTTGCGGCCATGGTCTACGGAGCGTGGCTTCTGTCCCGAAAGGAGGAGGGCCGAACCTGGTGGGCCGTCGCGGGATGTCTCGTCCCCGGGGTCGTCATCTCCGTTCTGACCTGGGACTACGGTTCGCTCGTCCTGCCCTGCGTCGCATGCGCCCTCGTGGTGGCACTACTGCTTCCCGGGCGCATCGGCATCACGGGCGTCTGCCTCACGATCGCCGGCGTGACCGCCGCGACGATCATGGCGGACGCATCGCTCGTGATGCTGTGGGGCGAGAGCTTTACGGCCTACGTGAACGCGCTCATCGACGAGATGCGCGAGGCGATGGTCGCATCGCTCGGGGGAACGGCGTCGGTTGCCGTGCAGGCTTCCGTCGACCAGACGATCGAGCTGTTCAAGAAGGTTTGGCCTCTGATTTACGCCTCACGCGCCGCGTTCATGGTGCTGTTCGGGCTTCTCGGCCTCGCTATCGCCCGCCGAGACACCTATCAGAGCGTCTACGTGGCCTTCACGCGGTTCGACGTCCCGCTGTGGGCCGTCGTCCTGCTGATTGCCGCGGTCGCCTGCCTGGCGTGCCAGGTGCTTGGAATCGCGGGCGAGACGCTGGGCATGGTCGGGGTCAACGTCTTGATCTGTCTTCGGGTCCTGTTCTTCCTGCAAGGTCTCGCCGTCGCCATGAACCTGATGGACCGGCGCCGTATGGGACCGTTTGCCAGGGTGCTCGTCATCGCGGCGATCCTCCTGGCTGAGCTTGGTTTGTACGCCACATGCGTCTTCGGCGTCATCGACGTATGGGCGAACTTCCGTCGTCTCGACCGCCGCAGGTCGCAAAGCTGCGCGGGGTCGTGCGGCGAAGGCGAGTGAGACATGCATTGATGGCCCTGCGGCCCACCCGGGCTGCGGACCGTATTTGAGGAGTGCTGACAATGAAGGTTATTCTTTTGAGCGAGCTTCGCGGGAAGGGTGGCGAAGGCGATGTCATCAACGTCGCCGACGGCTTCGCCAACAACTGGCTCTTCCCCCAGAAAATCGCCATTCCCGCCACGCCGGGAAACCTGAAGCAGCTGGAGCAGAAGCGTAACAACATCGCCAAGCGCGAGGTTGTCCGTATCGCCAACGCCAACCAGTTCAAGGAGCAGCTCGACGGCAAGTCCGTCCGCGTTCTGGCGAAGATCGGCGACGAGGGCCAGCTGTTTGGCTCCGTCACCGCTCTGATGATCGCCGACGCCATCAAGGAGCAGCTCGGCTTCGAGGTTGACCACAAGCGCATCGACCTTAAGCCCATCAAGATGGCCGGTGAGCACGCCGTCTCGATCTCCATGTACCGCGAGATCGCCGCGACGATCACCGTCGAGGTCAACGACAAGGCCGGCTTTGACGCCATCGACGCCGCTGCGGCTGAGGCCAAGGCTGCCGAAGAGGCCGAGAACGCCGAGGCTCCTGCCGAGGCCGAAGAGGCTGCCGAGTAACTCCGGCTGTCCTCGTCCTTTGTTTTTGTCGACCCGCCCGCGCGAGCGTTCGCGTCGGGTGGGTCTGGGAGGGGCCGCCCGGGCGTCGTCATGTCGCTCGGCCGGCCCTTTTCCGTCTACGGGAAGGGAGCTCGCATGGTCAACGCAAACGAGACCAACCTGAGTCTGACCGGGGGCAACCCGCTTCCGCAGAACGCCGACGCCGAGGCGGCCGTGCTCGCAGCGGCGATCCTGTCCTCGGAGGTCGTGCCCGACATCGCCTCGGCCCTCACGCCCGACGACTTCTACCGGCCCTCCCACCAGGTGGTGTTCGCCGCGATCCTCGAGCTCTACCGCCGCGACATCCCCATCGACCAGCTCTCCCTCGCCGACTACCTCGAGGCGGCCGGCCAGCTCAACCTCGTGGGCGGCAAGCCGTTCATCATCGACCTCGCGGGCAACTCGTTCGCGCTGGTCAACTGGCGCCAGCATGTCAAGATCGTGCGCCGCTGCTCGGTGCTGCGCCGCCTCATCGCGGCCTCGACCGGCATCACCGCCCTCGCCTTTGACGCTCCGCCCGACGACATCGAGCAGATCATCCAGCAGTCAGAGGCGATGCTGTTCACGGTCACCAACAAGGAGGTCGAGAACGCGACCCACCCCCTCGCCGACTTTGTGGCCCAGGCATACGCCGAGATCGACAACATCGCGCGGGCCGACGGGCGCGTGGCGGGCGTGGCAACCGGGTTCACCGACCTCGACAAGGTGCTCCTGGGCATGCGCCCCGGCTCGCTCAACATCGTGGGCGCGCGACCCGGCGTGGGCAAGACGTCGTTCGCCCTGTCGCTCGCGGCGAACGCGGCGAAGGCCGGCGTCTCGGTGTGCTTCTTCTCGCTCGAGATGTCAGGCTCAGAGATCGCGACCCGTCTGCTCTGCGCCGAGGCCAGGGTGAGCAACGAGGACGTGCGCGCCGGCAAGATCACTCCCGAGATGTGGCCCGAGCTCTGCACCGCGGCCGAGAACCTCGCGTCGCTCGACTTCCTCATCGACGACACCGCAGGTACGAACGTCGTCGAGATTCGCACCAAGGCCCGTCGCGCGCTGCACGGCAAGGAGAACGGCCTGGTGATCGTCGACTACCTGCAGCTCATCAACCCCACGCACCGCGCCGAGAACCAGAACGTCGCCATCGGCGAGATCTCGCGCTCGCTCAAGGTGCTCGCGAAGGACCTCAAGGTGCCGGTCATCGCGCTGTCGCAGCTTTCGCGCGAGGTCGACCGCCGCCCCGACAAGCGCCCGGTCCTCGCCGACCTGCGCGACTCGGGCTCGATCGAGCAGGACGCCGACACGGTCATGTTCATCGACCGCTCCCTCACCGAGGACGAGGCCAACGACGAGCGCCACAACCGCCCGCCCATGGGCACGGCGAACATCATCGTGGCCAAGAACCGCGCCGGCCGCTCGGGCGTCGACGTGCCGCTCGCGTTTATCGCCGCCCGCACCGAGTTCAGGAACCTCTCCAACCGGGACTAGCGGGTCCGCCGTGACTAGCGGGTCCGCCGTGACTAGCGGACCCGCGGTGCCCGGCGCCGTTCGTCGCGGATTCTTCGCGCATGCTCGCGACGGTAGCCGGAGGGCCGGGCGGGCGCGGGTATACTTGCGCGGTAAAGCATCGGTCTGTCAGTCGGCCGTGCGCAGAGGTCCGCTCGCGGCCCTGTGCGGCGACGCGGCCCGGCTTCAAGGAGAAGAAAGTTATGCCTGCTACTGTGCTTGTCGGTTCGCAATGGGGCGACGAAGGCAAGGGTAAGATCACCGACCTGTTGTCGAGCAGCTACGACTATGTGGTCCGCTATCAGGGCGGCAACAACGCCGGTCACACGGTCATCACCCCCAAACACCACCTGGCGCTCCACCTCATCCCCTCCGGCGTCATCTACGAGAACGTGACGCCCGTCATCGGCAACGGCTGCGTCATCGACCCCAAGGTGCTCCTGGGCGAGATCGACATCCTCGAGTCCGAGGGAATCTCGTGCGAGCGCCTGCTCATCTCGGGCAACGCGCACATCATCATGCCGTACCACCGCGACCTCGACGGCGCGAGCGAGAGGCGCCTCGGCGACAACCTCATCGGCACCACGCGCCGCGGCATCGGGCCTGCCTACCAGGACAAGGCCTCGCGCATGGGCCTGCGCATGCAGGACATGCTCGACCCGGGCATCTTCCGCGACAAGGTGGCCGCCGCGCTCGTGGAGAAGAACGACATCCTCGAGAAGGTCTACGGCCTGCCCACCTACACGGTCGACCAGATCTGCGACGAGTACCTGCCGTACGCCGAGCGCCTCAAGCACTGCATCGCCGAGACGTCGCTGCTGCTCAACGACGAGCTCGCGGCCGGCAAGAAGGTGCTGTTCGAGGGCGCCCAGGCCACGATGCTCGACATCGACCTCGGCACCTACCCGTTCGTGACCTCGTCGAACTGCTCTGCGGGCGGCGCGGTGGCGGGCTCGGGCGTGTCGATGAGGTACGTCGACCGCATCCTGGGCATCTCGAAGGCCTACATCACGCGCGTCGGCTCCGGCCCGTTCCCCACCGAGATCCCGGCGGACGACCCCGACGGCGACAAGCTGGCCGAGATCGGCGGCGAGTACGGCGTCACCACGGGCCGCAAGCGCCGCTGCGGCTGGTACGACGCGGCGACGATCGCGTACGCGGCCAAGGTGAACGGCCTCACCGACCTCGCGATCACCAAGCTCGACGTCCTCAGCAACTTCGACACCATCAAGGTGTGCGTCGCCTATGACTGCGACGGCGAGATCTTCTCGACCGCCCCGCAGAACCAGACCAAGTTCCACCACGCCAAGCCCGTCTACGAGGAGCTTCCCGGCTGGAAGGTCGACATCACGGGCTGCCGCAGCTTTGACGACCTGCCCCGCGAGGCGCGCGACTACATCGCGTTCCTCGAGGAGCTCGCCGGCGTGCAGGTGTCGATCGTCGCGGTTGGTCCCTCGCGCGAGCAGACCATCATGCGTAACTGGTAGTCCGAACGACCCGGTTGGCCGAACCGGCGGGCCGTGCTGGCGCAATCGCACCGGCCGGCCCGCCGTCTTGGATGTAGCGTTGACCAAGCGATAGGGGAAAGACAACATGGATATCCTTCTTTTGGGTAGCGGCGGGCGCGAGCATGCGATTGCGGTTTCGCTCAAGCGCTCGCCCCTGTGCGGCGCGCTCTACGTCGCGCCCGGCAACGGCGGCACCGCCTCGATCGCCCAGAACGTCGCCCTCGACATCGAGGACGGCGCGGCGGTGGTCGAGTTCGCCAAGTCCCACGGGGTGGGCCTCGTGGTGATCGGCCCGGAGGCCCCGCTCGTCGCCGGCGTCGCGGACAAGGTCCGCGCAGCTGGGATCGCGTGCTTCGGCCCCGGCGCGCAGGGTGCCCAGATGGAGGGTTCCAAGCGGTTCGCCAAGGAGTTCATGGACCGCCACGGCATCAAAACCGCAGGTTGGAAGGCGTTCGAGTCCCCCGAGCCGGCGCTTGCGTACGTCGACGAGCGCTTCGCGGCGGGCGTGGGCGTGCTCGTGGTGAAGGCTGACGGCCTCGCGGCGGGCAAGGGCGTCGTGGTGGCCACGAGCGCCGTCGAGGCGAAGGCCGCGGTCGAGGGGTGCTTCTGCGGGAACTTCGGCGCGGCGGGCATGGTCGTGGTGATCGAGGAGGGCCTGCGCGGCCCGGAGTGCTCGCTCCTCGCCTTCGTCGACGGCCCCACGATGCGCCTCATGGCCACCGCGCAGGACCACAAGCGCGCGTTCGAGGGCGACCGCGGCCCCAACACGGGCGGCATGGGCGTCTACTCCCCGGTGCCCATCGTCACCGACGAGGAGTACGCCGAGATGGCGCGCGCCATGCAGACCGCCTGCGACGGCCTCGTGGCCGACGGCATCGACTACCGCGGCGTGCTCTACGGCGGCTTCATGCTCACCGAGCAGGGCCCGCAGGTGCTCGAGTTCAACGCGCGCTTCGGCGACCCCGAGACCCAGGTCATCCTGCCCCGCCTCAAGACCGACCTCGTCGAGGTCATGATGGCCGTGGCCGAGCACCGTCTCGACCAGGTCGAGCTCGAGTGGAGCGAGGACTGGGCCGTGAGCGTGGTGCTGGCGAGCGCCGGCTACCCCGTCTCGTACAAGAAGGGTTTCGCCATCGAGGGCGTCGAGAAGGCGCAGGGTATGCCGGGCGTCACCGTCTACCACGCGGGCACCAAGCTCGACGCCGAGGGCGTCCTGCGCACGTCCGGCGGCCGCGTGATCAACGTGACCGCGCTCGGCCCCACGTTCGAGGAGGCCCGCAACCGCGCGTACGCGGCGTGCGACGTCATCGACTTCGAGGGCAAGACGCTGCGTCGCGACATCGGTGCGCGCGCCCTGCGCGGCCGCGGCGCTTGGGAAGAGTAGGCAAACAGAGGTGACCGTTATGGCGCGTTGCGACAAAGGTGCAGCTCAGGCGGGTCAGTCCGAGCAGGGCGAGTCGGAGGGCCAGACCGAGATGGAGGGCCAGGTCGAGGAGGGCAGCCAGGCAGAGGAGGAGCTCGTCGACGAGGTCGTGGAGTCGGCGATCGACGACCTGGCCGGCGAGGCGTTCGCGGTCTTCGACGACGACTTCATCCGTTCGCGCCGCGCGCTCAACGCCCTCAAGGGCCGTCCTGCCGTGCCGTCGCTCCTCTCGAAGGACGACTTCAGTATGGGTGCCGGCGCCCGCTCCGCGTTTGCAGGCGCGGCGGGTTCCGACGACGGAATCGACGACTCCGGTGTCGCCGGCGTCGCCCGCGCCGCGGCGGCGCTCGACGAGGACGGCCCCGAGGACGGCCTGACCGAGGAGATCATCGGCTCGCAGACCATGTGGTGCGGCAAGTTCCTCTCCGTCGAGGACGTGAAGGTGCGCCTGCCCAACGGCCGCGTCGCCCATCGCGACGTGGTGCGCCACCCCGGGGCCGTCGCCGTCATCGCACTCACGAACGACGGCAAGCTCGTCCTCGTCCACCAGTACCGCACGAGCCTCGAGCAGGTCACGCTCGAGATTCCCGCGGGCAAGCTCAACCTGGGGGAGGACCCCGCCCACGCCGCCGCGCGCGAGCTGGCGGAGGAGACGGGGTACAAGGCCGCGCGCATGGCCTACCTGGGGCCGGTCGCGGTCGCGGCGGGGTACTCGGACGAGATCATCCACATGTACCTCGCCATGGGCCTCACGTTTGTGGGAGCCTCGCCGGATGACGACGAGTTCCTGCACGTCGACCTCGTCGACCTGGGCGAGATGGTCGACCGGGTGCTCGACGGCAAGGTGGTGGACTCCAAGACGATCATCGGCGTGATGCTCTGCGACGCCATTTCGCGCAGGATGGAGGCATAGAGGTCGTGACGCAGCAACGGCGACGGGGTCTTTTCCGACGGTTTCTCGCGTACTACAAGCCACAAAGAAAACTCTTCGTCGCCGACATGGCCTGCGCCCTCGCGGTGGCGGCCATCGACCTCATGTTCCCCCAGATCCTGCGCTCGCTCACGAACGGCCTCTTCACCGAGCCGGCGGAGCAGATCTACGCCGCGCTGCTCATTCTGCTGCTCGGCCTCGCGGGGATGTACGCGCTGCGGTATTTCTGCAGGTACTTCGTCTGCTCGTGGGGCCACATCATGGGCGTGCGCATGGAGAGCCGCATGCGCCAGGACCTGTTCGACCAGTACGAGCGGTTCTCGTTCTCGTGGTACGACCGCGTGAAGACCGGCGACATGGTGAGCCGCGTGGTGAACGACCTGTTCGACATCAGCGAGGCGGCGCACCACGGGCCCGAGAACATCGTGATCAGCGGCATCGAGATCGTGGGCATGCTCGTCATCATGATGCTCATCAACTGGCAGCTCGCGGCCGTGCTCGGACTGGTGTGCGCCGCCGCCGTGGTGTACCTCATCGTGAAGAACCGCACGCTCCAGGCGACGTTCCGCGACAACCGGCTCAAGATCAGCGGCGTGAACTCCCAGCTGGAGGATTCGCTCCAGGGCATCCGCGTTGTGAAGTCGTTCGCGGCCGAGGATCACGAGCGCAAGCGGTTCGCCCGGTCGAACGAGGCGTACCTGGAGTCGAAGACGAACACCTACCACGCGATGGGGCGTTTCGTGGCGATGAGCTCGACGCTCTCGGGCCTGCTGTACACGGTGGTCATCGTGTTCGGCGGGTACCTGGTGGCGCAGGGGTCGCTCGCGCTCAGCGACCTGGCGATCTTCGCGCTCTACATCGGCATTCTCGCCACGCCTATCGAGACCCTCATCAACTTCACCGAGATGTTCCAGAAGTCGGCTGCGGGCTTCAGGCGGTTCTGCGAGATTCTCGACACCCGGCCCGACGTGGAGGATCGGCCCGGCGCGCCTGACCTGCAGGTGACGGCGGGGCGCATCGACTTCGACGACGTGTGCTTCACCTACGACGGCGAGACCGACGTGATCGACCACCTCGACCTGCACATCGAGCCGGCCACCACGGTCGCGTTCGTGGGGCCTTCGGGCGGCGGCAAGACGACCACCTGCTCGCTCGTGCCGCGGTTCTACGACGTGCGATCGGGCGCGGTGCGGATCGACGGGGTCGACGTGCGCGACGTCACGATGGACAGCCTGCGCCGCAGCGTGGGCCTCGTGCAGCAGGACGTCTACCTGTTCGACGCAACCATCGGGGAGAACATCGCCTACGGCCGGCCCGACGCCACGCTCGACGAGATAATCGCCGCGGCCAAGGAGGCGAACATCCACGACTTCGTGATGTCGCTGCCCGAGGGGTACGACACGCCGGTGGGGGAGCACGGCGCCCGACTCTCCGGCGGCCAGAAGCAGCGCGTCTCCATCGCCCGCGTGTTCCTGAAGGACCCGCCCATCATCATCCTCGACGAGGCCACGAGCGCGCTCGACAACGAGAGCGAGCGCGCGGTGCAGGCCTCCCTCGCCCGGCTCGCGAAGGGCCGCACCGTGCTGGTGATCGCCCATCGCCTCTCGACCATCCGCAACGCCGACGTGATCGTTGCCATGCAGGACGGGCGCGTCGCCGAGATGGGCACGCATGACGAGCTCCTCGCCCGCGACGGGATCTTCTCCCGCTACTATCGGATGCAGTTCGAGGGGGTTGGGCCGGAGGCGCCCGAGGCGGCGGGAGCCGAGTCCGAAGTGGCGGCGGAGGTGTAGGGGAGCCGGGTATGGGCATGGTAAACTTGCGGGCGTGAGAGGCGCGCATGAAAGGCGGTTGAGATGGCGGAGGTTGCGGCTGCGCGTAGGTACCCGGTTGGTATCCAGGCGTTCGAGAGGGTCCGCGAGGGCGGCTACCTCTATGTGGACAAGACCCGCTATGTCTACGACCTGGCGCACGGCTCGGGTTCGACGTACTTTCTGAGTCGCCCGCGCCGCTTCGGCAAGTCGCTGCTGCTCTCGACCATGCAGGCGTACTTCGAAGGCAGGCGCGAGCTGTTCGAGGGTCTCGCCATCAGTGAGCTGGAGACGGAGTGGGAGGACTTCCCCGTTATCCGCGTGGACCTGTCCACCATCAAGTGCGAGGACGCCGACAAGCTCGACGAGCTGCTCGACTACGCGCTTGTGCGCATCGAGTCCGTCTGGGGCAGGAACCCCGCAGCGAAGACTCCCGGCTCGCGCCTCGACGCCCTCATAAACACCGCCCATTCCCAGACCGGCAAGCCGGTGGTGGTCCTCGTCGACGAGTACGATGCGCCCCTGCTCAACGTGGTGCACGACCCGGAGCGCCTGCAGGTCTTTCGCGTCGTCATGCGTGAGTTCTATGCGTGCATCAAGGCCAATGACGACATCCTGCGCTTTGTCATGCTGACGGGCATTACCAAATTCAGCCAGCTGTCCATTTTCAGCGAGCTCAACAACCTCAAGAACATCAGCATGGACGAGCGCTACGCCGGCATCTGCGGCATCACGCAGAGTGAGCTTGAGGGTCAGATGGCCCGGGATGTGGACGTGTTCGCCGCGAAGCTGAGAGTCTCGCACGATGACGCCCTCGCTCTGCTCAAGGCTAACTACGACGGCTACCACTTCTGTGCGCAGTCGCCCGACGTCTACAACCCGTTCAGCCTGCTAAGCGCGTTCGACGCCGGAAAGATTGGCTCCTACTGGTACGCCTCGGGCACGCCCACGGTGCTGGTGAACATGTTGCGGGAGAACGCCTGGGAGGTGTGCGACCTGGAGGGCGTGGAGGCCTGCGAAGACGAGTTCGACGTCCCCGCCGAGTCCATGCAGACGCCGCTGCCCATGCTCTACCAGGGCGGTTACCTCACCATCAAGTCGTTCGATCCCCTTGCGCAGGCCTATACCCTGGGTGTGCCCAATACCGAGGTGGCGCGCGGTCTCTCGCGCTCGCTGGTGGCGGCCGCCTCCGGTCCCAGACTGGGCGAGTTCAACGGCTTTCTGCGCGATTTTGGTCGCAGCGTGCGCGCCGGGAACGTGGAATCGGCCCTCGTCTCCATGCGCTCATTCATGGCGAGTATCCCCTACCATCTGGGTTCCCACTCGGAGCGGGGATTCCAGACGACGTTCTGGCTTGTGTTCACGCTTCTGGGCGCCCAGATGCAGACCGAGGTGAAGACCGCGACCGGCAGGGTCGACGCCGTGCTGAGCCTCCCCGCCGCCATCTACGTCTTCGAGTTCAAATACAACAAGTCGGCCCAGGAGGCTCTAGCGCAGATTGACGAGAGGGGCTACATGGTGCCGTACGCGGCTGACGGCAGAAAGCTCTTCAAGGTGGGCGTGAACTTCTCCGAGGCGACGCAGACCGTCGAGGAGTGGGTGATTCAGGAGGCGTAAGGGAATCGCGCGGTAGGCGGCCCGCTTTCGCTCCCGCTCCCGTCCTCGCTTCCTCAAACGAAAACCGCCCGGCACGGCGTTTGGCTGTGTCGGGCGGTTTGGTGTCGCGTGCTGTTGCGTGCTGCGGTGTTGCTGCGGGGTCCACTGGAGGGCCGCCGGAGTTGCTCGGCTTCCGCTGACTCGCCTATCGCTTGGAAGCGAGGAAGAACAGGGCGACGGTACCGGGGCCGGAGTGGGAGCCGATGACCGGGCCGATCTCGACGATGATGGGCTTGAGGGCGGGGTGCTTCGCCACGAGCAGGTCGGAGAGGTACTTCGCGTCGTCGTAGCAGTCGCCGTGCGAGATGTAGATGAGGCCGCTGTCGGGGGTGAGGGCGGTCTCCTCGTACTTATCCGCGCAGGCCTTGAGCGAGTTCTTGCGGCCGCGGGTCTTGGACATCGAGATGAGATGGCCCTCGTCGTCGACGTGCAGGACCGGCTTGATGTTGAGCAGGCCGGCGACGAACGCCGTCTTGGGGTCGACGCGGCCGCCGCGCTTGAGGTAGACGAGGTCGTCGACGGTGAACCAGTGCGCGACGTTCAGCCTGATGTCCTGAACATACTGCGCGACCTCCTCGATCGAGTGGCCGGCGCGCTTCTGCTGCACCGCGAGGTCAAGGATCAGGCCAAAGCCGGCGGAGGCGCACAGGGTGTCGACCGCGACGATCTTGCGCTCGGGGTAGAGGGGGCGCAGCTCCTCGATCGCGATGCAGGCCGAGTTGTAGGTCGCGCTCAGGCCTGACGAGAACGCGATGTAGAGGATGTCGTTGCCGTCGCGGAGGAGCTTCTCGAACGTCTCATGGAATGCCTCGGAGTTGACGGCCGACGTCTTGGCGACCTGGCCCGAGCGCATGCGCGCATAGAACTCCGAAACGGGAAGCTCGTCGTTGAGAAAGACCTGGTCAGACCCGTCGAACGTCACGGTGAGCTGGCAGGTCTGAACGCCCCACTCACGCAGCGTCTCGTCGGGGAGGTCGCAGGAAGAGTCGGAGAAGATGATGTAATCCGAAGTCGCCACGATATTCGTCCCTTCACTCCATCTTGTATCGCATATCAGATTACAGCAGTGATATGATTATATCAAGCGGCATGATGAACAATCACACTAACGTAGCAGCCGAGGGTTTGCTGCCGGGGGTAGCGGGCCGAGGGTTGCAGCTGGAGGGATGTCAGGCCATGCACTACGACAACGCGCTGGTGGCGGCCAAGCTCCGTCGCTGGGAGAAGTACCTGGAGCGCTACCGGCTCCCCGACTGGGAGGACATCCCCGACATCGGCCTCTACATGGAGCAGGTGGTCGCCCTCATCACCGACTACATCGACTATCTGCCGCCCGAGCTGCAGGACGAGCGCGTCATCACGGCGCCGGCGATCAACAACTACGTGCGCGCGAAGGTCATGCCGCGCCCGCGCAAGAAGAAGTACTACCGCGTCCACATCGCGTATCTCATCATGATCAGCACCCTCAAGCAGGGGCTGAGCATCTCGCTCATTTCAAAATTGATACCGAACGGGATTTCCGAGGACGAGGTGCGCGGGATCTACACCGCCTACGTGGCGCGCCATTCGCTCGCGTCGAAGTACTTCATCTCGCAGGTGCGGATCGTGGCCGGGCCCATCCTCGAACACGACGACATCTCCGACCTCGGCACCGACAAGGCCGACGAGCTCATCGCCTCGTCCGCCGTGGTGGGCGGCCTCGCGCGTCTGCTCGCCGAGAAGCTCGTCTTGCTCGAGGGCCTCAGCCTGGCCGATGTCGCCGACGACCAGATTCGGCCGGCGATGGCGATCGGCGCCGCGAGCGAGGGGGAGACA
>CAYMHQ010000050.1:5015-15098 GCA_964390275.1 uncultured Coriobacteriaceae bacterium | reverse complement strand
CTGGGCACGCTCTTCTCCAACGACGTGCCCAACGACGAGAAGCTGCGCGTCCTGGCCGATGAGTACGGTATCGTGCCGGGCGAGCGGTTCAAGGAGGAGGTGGCGCACGTGGGTTCGTTCGGGGAGGTCCTGTTCGCGGATGGTGTCGATAGGACGATGGTCGCCAACCTCAGGAGCCTGATGGCCAACACCGGCTGGACGCTCGACCGCGCGATGGACGCGCTTTCGGTTCCCGCCGAGGACCGTGAGCGGTACGCGGAGAAGATTGCCCCTGCGGGGGAGCCGGAGGGAGCCGTCACGTCGGAGGCATAAGCGACGGCTGCGGGATGGGCGACGATGATCGGTCCGTTCCGCAGCCGCCTTGCAGTGTGGTGATTGGCTGGAATGGGCGAGTCGAAACGTCGAAAGCCCAGCTACGGCCAGACTGACGAGTTTGCCTCTCCGCGTCGAAGGGGGTAAGCTCAAATCTTCGTCGCGCCGTTCCTCGTGCCTCTCTGAGCCGTGGGGGCGCGCCTGCACGCTAAACCTATCATTCATCCGTGGCCACGCGGCGCCCTCTGCCGCGCGCGTCGCGTGACTTTTCGACTTTCGCGGAGGAATCGATGCCCATGGACGCCCCTATGGTTCTGCCCGCAGACGCTCCCGCCGCCGCGGTCGCCCCCTCGGGAGCACCCTCGAGCATCTCTGCGCCAGCGCCCTCCGCCGAGGTCGCTCCCACGGGCTCGTCCTCGGGTGCCCTCCCCGCCAAGACGCTCGTCATCGCGGAGAAGCGCAGCGTGGGCAAGACGCTCGCGGCGTTCCTCGGCTGCAGGCACGACCGGGGCGCGTGGGTCGAGGGCGACCGGTTCGACGTCACGTGGGCCCAGGGCCACCTGCTGCGCCTTCTCATGCCCGACGAGTACGCCGAGCACGAGGAGTGGCGCGCCAAGGGCTCCGCCTCGCTCCCCATCATCCCCGCGGCCGACGGCTGGCGCTGGCAGGTGTCGCAGGAGCGCGGTGCGAACGCCCAGTTCAACGCCGTCGCCGAGCTGGTGGGCAGCGGGCGCTACGGGCGCGTCGTCAACGCGTGCGACCCCGACCGCGAGGGCCAGTGCATCGCCGACCTCGCGCTCGACTTCATGGGGTGCCGCCTGCCCGTCGACCGTCTGTGGTGCTCGTCGCTCGAGGACGCCGCGCTCGAGAAGGCGTTCAGGCGCATGAAGCCCGACTCCGAGTACGCGGGCCTCTACCGTTCGGCGGTCGCGCGCTCGAAGGCGGACTGGCTCGTGGGCATGAACGCGAGCCGGCTCTACTCGGCGGCGATGCGCTCGGCGCAGAGCGTGGGGCGCGTGCGGACCCCGACCCTCGCGCTCGTCGTGGAGCGCGACCGGGCGATCGAGGCGTTCAAGGGGAAGGACGCGTACCGGGTCAGGCTCGACCTCGGCGACGGGTTCTTCGTCACGGGCGCGCCGGGCGGCTCGGAGGCGACCGCCAAGAGCGTGCTGGCCGAGGCCCAGGGGGCGCCGTGCGACATCACGTCGGTCGAGCGCAAGCGGTGCCGCGAGGGCGCGCCGACCCTCCTCAACACCACCGGCGCCCAGAAGCTCGCGAGCGAGCGGCTTGGCATGGCGCCCGACGCCGTCGACCGCGCGCTCCAGTCCCTCTACGAGAAGAAGCTCTCGACGTACCCCCGCACCGACTCGAAGTTCGTGAACTCCGAGGACGGGGCGGCGCTCGAGGGGCTCATCCGTCTCGTGGCGGACGCCGAGCACGTGGGGGAGGTCGCGGCCAGGGCGTTCCGCTCGATGCCGCACGACGTCTCGAAGGTCGTCGACGACAGCAAGGTCGAGGGGCACGGCGCGCTCCTGCCCACCCGCCAGCTCACCGCCGCCAAGCTCGCATCTCTCCCCGAGGAGGAGGCCGCCGTCGCCCGCATGCTGTGCGAGTCGCTGCTCGCCGCCGTCGCGCCGGACCGCGTGTACGACCGCGTCGCGGTGACCGCAGTCTGCAAGGGTCTCCCGTACACGGCGACCTCGACCACCGACGTCGACCGCGGGTGGAGGCTGCTGCGTCCCGCCAAGCCGGCTGCCGGCTCCGGGAAGGGCGGCTCGGGCGCCGCGGGGGACTCCCCGGACGGCTCAGGTTCGACCGATTCCTCAGCCGACTCCTCTTCATCCGATGAGCAAAACGGCGTCTCCGCCGAGGACGACGCCACGCGGACCCGCATCCCCGCCGACCTCGAGGCTCCCTGCACGCGGAGCGTCGTGGGCGGCGAGGTCAGGACCACCAAGGCTCGCCCGCCGCGCCGCTACACCGACGCGACCCTGCTCGCCGCCATGGAGCACGCCGACCACTTCGTCGAGGAGGACGAGCTCAAGGCCGCCATCAAGGACTCGTCGCTCCACTCGGGCGGCATCGGCACCCCGGCAACGCGCGCGGGCATCATCGCCTCGCTCGTCGACCGCGGCTACCTGCTGCGCAAGGGCTCGACCCTCATGTCGACCCCCGAGGGGCGCGCGCTCGTGGACGAGGTGGTCCCCGACCTCAAGAGCGTCGAGCTCACCGCCCGCATGGAGCGCGACCTCACCGCCATCGCCCGGGAGGGAGTCGACCCCGCGCCGTTCGTCGCCGGCGTGGTCCAGATGGTCTGCCGCATCGTGTCCGAGCAGCTCGCGCGGCCGTTCAGGACCTCGCTGCCCAAGGGCGCGCCCATAGGGAAGTGCCCCCTGTGCTCGGGGAAGGTCCTCGACACCGGCAACGAGCGCGCGCCGTTCGTCTGCGAGAACTCCCGGCGCGAGCGCGTCGAGTCGCCCGACGGCGGCGTCGCCTGGCGCGACTGCGGGAGCTGCGCGTTCAGGCTGCCGCGCATGTTCATGGGGAGCGCGGTCTCGGCGGCCGCGGCGAAGAAGCTGCTCGCCGGCAAGCCGGTCATGCTCAAGGGGATGACCCGTTCCGACGGCACGACGATTGACCGCCTCGTGGTCCTCGACCCCGAGCGCGGCTACCGTCCCCGCATCGCCGCCGACCAGAGCGTGAAGGTGGGCGTGTGCCCCAAGTGCGGCGCCCGGGTCCTCGACACCGGCAACGAGCGCCTCCCGTTCCTCTGCGAGCGCAACCGCGGCCGCCGTGCGCCCGAGCCTGCCGGCCAGGCGTCCATGCCTGCGCCCACGGGGCAGACACCTGCGATCGAGGGCGCCCCCGCGACTGCCGGTGTCGCGCCCGCCGCGGCTGGCACTCCCACCGCGCCCGTAGAGGAGACCTGCGACTTCAAGCTGTACCGCGACTACCTGGGCAAACGTCTCTCGAAGACGGATGTCTCGAGTCTGCTCGGCATGAAGACGGTCGAACTCAAGGGCCTCACGTCGCAGAAGACGGGCGACAAGTTCAACGCGTATGTGGCGCTCGACCCCGAGCGCGGGTTTCGCCTGCGCATCACGGGGTACCCCGCCGAGCAGCCGCCCAAGAAGCAGCCGAAGCCCGAGAAGCCCGCCAGGGCCGCGAAGCCCTCCGAGCCGACGAACCAGGCGACGCTCCCGGGGTTCGAGTGGTAGCTGGCCGGCCGAGGGGCGCCGTTCGCGAGCTGCCTGTCCGAGAGTAGGGACCCGCGAGCTTGCGCTCACGGCTCCCTTTCGACGACCGGATACCCCTTCGGCGTGCCGTCCGCGCACCGGCCCCGTCTTGCACGCGGGCATTCAACTATAATACGGTGCCGCGTTCTGCCGTCTATCAGCCCACCGTCATCGTCCCCGGCTCCGCGATCCCGCGTCCCCTCGACACAAGGAGGTACGTCCCCCATGAGCACCGCCAGCACTTCCGCCGAACCCCGCTACAGCGACGTCGTCGAGCGTTTCCTGCGTTACGTGAAGGTTGACTCGCAGGGCGACGCCGCCAACATCGACCAGGTCCCCACCACCGCCTGCCAGTTCGACATGGCGAACATGCTCGCCGACGAGCTGCGCGAGCTGGGCGCCCTCGACGTCGTCTCCGACGAGCACGCCTACGTGACCGCCCACATCCCCGCGTCGAAGGGCGCCGAGGACGCCCCGACCCTCGCGCTCAACGCCCACATCGACTCCGAGGGCTCCGTCTGCGGCAGCGGCGTGAACCCGCAGGTCGTCGACTACGAGGGCGGCAAGCTTGTGATGGGCGTCGTCGACGGGCGCGAGATCTTCACCGACCCCGACACGAACCCCGAGCTCAACGGCATGGTGGGCCGCCAGATCATCTGCACCGACGGCCGCACCCTCCTCTCCGCCGACGACAAGGCCGGCGTCGCCGAGATCATGGCGCTCGTCGCGCGCATCCAGGCCGACCCCTCCATCCCGCACCCCCGCCTCGCCATCTCGTTCGTCCCCGACGAGGAGCTCGGCCACGGCGCGGCGCTGCTCGACCTCGAGGAGCACGGCGCGGCCTATGGGTACACGCTCGACGGCGGCCCCATCGGCGTCATGAACTTCGAGACGTTCAACGCGGCCCAGGCGACCATCACCTTCCAGGGCTTCTCCGTCCACCCCGGCACGGCCAAGAACCGCATGGTCAACGCCATCGAGATCGCGTGCGAGTTCAACGCGCTCATGCCCGCCGCCGCGAAACCCCAGTTCACCGACGGGTACGAGGGCTACATCCACCTGCACGGGCAGTCGGGCAACGTGGAGAGGGCGGTCTCGAACTACATCATCCGCGACCACGACCGCGCGAAGTTCGAGGAGAAGAAGCGCCTCATCGAGTCGGCGGCGGCGTACATCAACACGCTCTACGGGCGCCCGGTCGCGTCGGTCGAGATGGAGGACGAGTACCGCAACATGGCCGAGGTCGTCCTGCAGCACCCGCACCTCATCGAGAACGCCCGCAAGGCCTACGCGGCGTGCGGTTACGAGATGTGGACCGAGCCCATGCGCGGCGGCACCGACGGCGCCCAGCTGTGCTTCCGCGGCCTGCCCTGCGCGAACATCAGCGCCGGCTACCACAACGCACACGGCGTGAAGGAGTTCGTCGCCGTCTACGAGCTCGAGGGCATGGTCGAGGTCCTGCAGGCGCTCGTGGGGATCTACGCCGACCCGGAGGCCTGCAAGTAGCAGGGGAAACGCGGCGGGCGGCGCTGCCTGGTGTTCTGGCAGGCTGCGCGCTATGGGAATGAGGGCCCTCCCTCGCGATGCCAGCGGCACCGCGAGGGAGGGCTTTTGCGTGCGCGCGGAGCCGATCTTGGAATCGCGGACGGTGAAGCGAAGGGGGATTGGGGGACGCCTTTGAACGCCTTGGGGGACCGAATATCAATGTCGTAAAAGAAATGCATCAATTACGAAAAGGTATGTATCAAACTTCGAATCATTATCACTGGTTCCTGCCGATTCACATCAATCGTTAAAAGGATTCGGAGTGTTCGCACGGTTTCTCGCGGTCCTGTGGCCAAAAATGGGAGAAGTGTAGGGCAAAGAGGGCGATTCGGAGACCGTGTATAAGCCCATAAGTCGTGTACAGAGGGAAGTGCTCAATGAAACTCCAGGTCGCTACACAAGTAGTTCATTTTTAGAGCTTGCACGTCCCCCTGATGTTTGGCGTGGGCCGTCCAAAAGACGTATGCTATATACGTAGAGACCTACACTTCTCGCAAAAATGACCAGAAGAGCCGCTTTTCCCGGCGCGTGGCGGTAACGCGTCAAAAGCGTATGCAGCAACTTGCATCATTCGTGTGCCTTATGCATTTCGTGGTTTCCTGCCTCTTCGTCGCCTTCCCGCCACCCCTCCAGAACGGACCGCGCCCCCGCCCGGCAAACTGCCAAGGCGGGGGCGCGGTCCGTTCGTGGAGCACCTCTCCGGTTTCCCTGTTCGCTTCTTACTCGTCGCGCTCCCAGACCGCCTTGTTCGCCTCGGTCTCCCAGACCTCCACGCGGTAGCACGTGGGGCCCACCTGCTCGGCGCACCAGCGCGCGATGTTCTCGGCGGTGGGGTTATAGGGGAGCGTCTCGTTCAGGTTCGTGTGGTCGAGCGTCCCGTGCACGAGGCGCTTGATGCGCGTGAAATCGACGACCATCCCGTCCTCGTTGAGCTCGGCGGACTTGCAGTGGACCACGACGATCCAGTTGTGTCCGTGCAGGTTCTCGCAGTAGCCCTCGAGGCAGCTGTTGACCGCGTGCGCCCCCGAGATCTCGAGCCGTTTGCTCACGTAGTACATGGTCTACCCCCGGTACTCCTGGTAGAGCGCCTCGAACGCGGGCAGCGAGTTCACGATGGTCTCGTGGCTCACGCAGTAGCTGATGCGCACCCAGCCGCCGATGCCAAAGTCGTCGCTCGGCACGAGCAGGAGCTCGTGATGGTCGCGCGCGCGGTTCGAGAACGCCTTCGCGTCGTCCTCGAGGGCGCGAACCCACAGGTAGAACGCCCCGCGCGGCTCGACGCACTCGTAGCCGATCCTCGTGAGGCCGCCGTAGAGCGCCTCGCGGTTCTCGGCGTAGGCGGCAACGTCGCTCGGCAGCCCGCAGCACTTCTCGATTGCCTTCTGGATGATCGAGGTCGCGCAGACGTATCCCAGCGCGCGCCCGGCGCCGGCGACCGCGGGGTAGACCTCGCCGTACGCCGGCATCGTGTCGGGCACCAGGACGTACCCGATGCGCTCGCCCGGCAGGCTCAGCGACTTGGAGTAGGAGTAGCACACGAGCGTGTTCTCGTAAATCGAGGGCACCCACGGCACGTCGACGCCGGCGTAGGCGATCTCGCGGTAGGGCTCGTCGGCGATGAGGAAGATGGTGCGGCCGATTCGCGCGGAGGCGGCGCGCAGCACGTCGGCCAGGCCTTCGAGCAGCTCGGCGGGGTAGACCGTGCCCGTGGGGTTGTTGGGCGAGTTCACGATGACGGCGCGCGTCTTCTCGGTGATGCGGCCGGCGAGGTCGTCGAGGTCGATCTGGAGGTCGTCGGCGCGGGCGGGGGAGAGGACGCACGTGCACCCGGCGGCCTCGATCCACACGCGGTACTCGGGGAAGAACGGCGCGATGACGATCACCTCGTCGCCGGCGACGCACACGGCGTTGATGCTGGCGTCGAGGGCTGCCGCCGCGCCCATGGTGAGGTAGAGGTTGGCCGCGGTGTACGAGGTCCCGTGGCGCTCGTTGAGCACGTTCGCGATGGCGGTGCGCGTCGAGGGCAGGCCGGCGGCGGGGGTGTAGCCGTGCAGCTCGAGCGACGGCGCGTCGAGGGCCTCGATGATCGCGGCCTTGATCTCGTCGGGCGCGGGGACGCTCGGGTTGCCGATGCTGAAGTCGAACACCTTGTCGGACCCGATCTGGGCCTTGCGCGCCTGCCCGTAGGCGAAGAGCTCGCGGATCGCCGAGCCTTGGGCACCCAGCGCGTACATGGCATCGTTGCAGTTAACGGACATCGCAGGCTCCTTTGCAGTCGATGGTTGATGGTTGACGATTGACGGTCGACGGACGGTCTCGGGCGGTCTCATACGGTCGGGGGCCGGGCGAGTCCGGTCTTCTCGTGTTGGTGATGTACGCATGATAGTTCGGCCGTGTTTCGGCTCCGTTCACTGTGGGAAAATCGCGGGAGAAAACCGCTCCGCCGCTCCCCGCCCGCCGCTCGCCAGCCAGACGGCCCGCCCGCCGGCACCCGGCCCGCCCGCCGGCCAGACGGCCCGCCCATGCGCCGCCAGCCGGCCGAGCCGCCAGCCGACTTCCGTAGAAAGGACCTGCCGCACCATGGACGCAACCGACGGCGTCACCGTAGGCGCCACGCTCTTCATCTGCGGGATGGGGCTGCTCGCGCTCGTCGCCGGCGCCTACAACTTCCTCCACGCGCTCAGGCTCTCCCGCCGCTGCACCGGGGACGCCGCGGGGACGGTCGTGGACCTCGTCGACGAGGACTTCGGCAAGAAGCGCCGCCGCGCGAAGGCCCTCAGGCCCGAGGACATCGAGGTCATCGCCGCCAACGAGGCCATCGCCAAGAAGAAGCGCGCCTACCAGTTCAAAAAGCTCACCGCCGAGCAGGCCGCGGCCGACTCGAAGGTCGCGACGTGGCGCCCGCTGGTGAAGTATACTGTCGACGGTGTTGCGTACGAGGTCAAGGCGGTGCGCGCCGTGGTGTTCCGGCGCGACCTGGTGGGGTCGACGACGCGGGTCCACTACGACCCGGCCAGGCCCGGGCGCGTGTTCTGGCTCGAGCTGGACGGCCTGCCCAAGTCGCTCGGCCTCATGCTTTTGCTCTGCGGGGCGGCGCTCATCCTGGTGGGGGTCGCCGTCTGGTTCATCCTGCCGATGCTTTCGAGCCTCTCGGGCGGGGACGTGAGCGAGGTCGTGAGCGAGGCCACCGCGGCCTCGTAGCGGACGGCCTCGCGGGGGAGGGGTCGGGTGATGGGGATGGCTGAGGCTGCCGTTTCGGGAATCGCCCCGAGCGACGCGACGAACTTTTCCGAGACCGAGCTCAAGGGCGGCTGCGCGGAGTACACCGTCGCGGTCGAGGGACTCAAGGAGGAGTACGGGTTCGACTTCGTGGGGATGGGCCTCACGGCGTATCGCGACTCCCCGCTGCGCTGGGTTTACAGCGCCGGCGCCATGGGGGAGCGCCACAAGCGCATCGTCCTCTCGCCGGGTCGCGGCATCGGCGGCGCCATCATCAAGTCGGGCATGCCGATGCGCTTCGACGACATCGACGAGGAGCTCGACCCGTGCGACTACTCGTCGTGCCCCATCGTGTTCACCGAGGACCTCCGCAGCTTCTGCGCGCTGCCGCTCATCCGGTTCGGGCGCGTGGCCGGGGCGCTGCTGTGCGCCTTTCGCTCGGTCAAGCCTGAGAACGACGAAGCCTACAGTCGGCTGATTGCGGACATGGCGCACGGGTTCTGCGGCTGCGGCGTCGTGACGACCGACTTCGTGGGCTTCGAGAGCGTCGCGCGCGAGTCGAGCTTCGTCGCCGAGACGAGCCTTCCCGACCGCGGCCCCGTGACCGACGAGGCGCGCACCTACATCATCGAGGCGCAGGAGGTCGAGCGCCGTCGCATCGCCCGCGACCTCCACGACGGCGTCGCGCAGGAGGCGCTCGCGATCTCGTTCGCGGTGCGGCGCGTGCGCGACATGGTCTCCGAGCCCGAGGCCCAGGAGGAGCTCGACCAGATGGGCAGCCTCATCGACCGCATCATCGACGACCTCCACGACATGGCCGTCACGCTGCGCCCCTCGACCCTCGACCACTTTGGCCTGGCCTCCGCCCTGCGCACCCGGGCCGCGGTCCTCGAGAAGACCTACGGCGCCGAGATCGTGGTGGAGGGCGCGCTCGAGCATGAGCGCTTCGACAGCTCCTACGAGACCCAGGTGTACCGCATCTGCCAGGAAGCCCTGCTCAACGCGTGCAAATACTCCCGGAGCGAGCGCATCTTTGTGCGCCTCGCCGAGATTGACGGCAGGGTGCGCGTCGAGATCGTCGACCACGGCGTGGGGTTCGACACGGTGAACCCCCGGGTGCACGGCAGCGGCTGCGGTCTGCCCGGCATGCGCGAGCGCGCCCATCTCATCGGAGCCGACTTCCATGTGGAGAGCGGCCCGGGCGGCACGACGGTCGTGCTCACGTCCCCCATGCCACCTGTGCGCGACGCTGCCCGCGCCGACGAGCCCGATGGGGCAGAGGACGCCGACGAGCCCGAAGGCGCCGGAGCTGCCGAGGAAGGCGGGGAGGCCTGATGATCCGAGTCGCAATCGCCGACGACCACGACATCGTCCGCACCGGTCTCAAGATGATTCTCGAGCGCGATCCCCAGATCGAGGTGGTGGGCGAGGCGTCCGACGGGGCCCAGGCGTACAGCGTCACCATGCGCCTCAAGCCGGACGTCCTGCTGCTCGACATCTCGATGCCGCCGGGCGAGAGCGGCCTCACCGCCTGCGCCCGCATCGCGCGCGACTGTCCCAAGACGCGCGTCATCATCGTCACGATGTTCTCCGAGCCCGAGTACCTCTACTTCACCCTGCGCGGCGGGGCGTCGGGGTACGTGCTCAAGAACTCCTCGGCGTCCGAGCTGGTGGAGGCGGTGCGCGCGGCGTCCCACGGCCTGACGTACATCCATCCCAAGATGCGCGGGCTTCTCCCGGAGTCGGTGCTGCGCGACCTCTCCGACCGTCT
>CAYMHQ010000050.1:2944-4915 GCA_964390275.1 uncultured Coriobacteriaceae bacterium | reverse complement strand
CGCCGCGGCGGGGACGGGTGCCGGCGAGGGCGGCGCGGACGGGACCGACGGCCTCGGCGAGGGGATGCCCAGGACGGAGGAGGACCTCTCCTACCAGCAGCTCACCGACCGCGAGCTCGAGATCCTGCAGCTGCTCGCCCTCGGCTTCACGAACAAGGAGATCTCCGAGCGCGTCTGCCTCTCGATCAAGAGCGTCGAGGCCTACCGCAGCAAGATCTACTCGAAGCTCGGCTTCGAGTCGCGCTCCGACCTGGTCGCCTACGCGATCCGCCACAAGCTGTTCAACGTGTGACGGGCGGCGCGGGCGGCGGGGGAGCGGGCTGGGACGTGAGCTGGGGTGGCCAAAAAGTACGTTTGGGACTTTTTGCCATCGTTTCAAGTTTGATATCCCCGCCTCGGTAGCGCGTGCCCACCGCACGCCCGCCCCGGCGCACGCTACTCCTTCTCGATCGTCCCCTTCGCCCCGCCGCGGTAGTGGTCGAGGCCGACCGCGAACTTGAGGGCGTCCTTGGGGCACGCCTCCACGCACTTCCCGCAGAGCATGCAGTCGCCGGCGAGCACCGCGTTCGCCGTCCCCGCGACAGGCGCGTCGAGGATGACCGGGTCGCAGATGCAGGCCTTCTTGCAGGCGCTGCACCCCACGCAGGCGGCGTGGTCGATGCGCACGTTGACGAGGCCCGCTCGCCCGAGCGCCTCGTAGAAGCCGCCGAGGGGGCAGAGCGACCGGCACCACACGCGCCGCGCCCAGAAGAGCTCGAGCACGACGACGCAGACGAACGTCCACACACCGGCCAGGCTCCCGAACAGCAGGCCCTTGTTCACAAACCCCACGGGCGAGACCGCCTCGAAGACCGGGACGCCGGTGAGGAGGGAGAGCACGAGCACGGCGAGCGCCACCCAGAGCTTCGCGTGACGGGGGAGCGCCCGCTCGCGCACGCGGAGCCCGAGCCTTCCTCGCAGCCAGTCGCAGAACTCGAGCACGAGGTTCACGGGGCACACCCATCCGCAGAACGCTCGTCCGCGGATGAGCCCGTATACGATGAGGACAGGCAGCGCGCCGAGCAGCCACGCGGGGTCGAACGACCTCGACGCGAGCGCGACCTGGAGGGCGGCGAACGGGTCGATGACGTCCACGGCCCCGCCGATCTCGACGGAGGAGAGCGAGCCGTAGTAGGGGGCGGCCGCGGGGGTCGGCATCTCGTCGGGCGAGCTCGCCGTGGTCCCGAGCAGCCCCCATCCCGACAGGAGCAGGGGCGCGGCCATCGCGAGGCACACGCCTATCTGCACGATGCGCCGCGCGACGGTGATCGGCCGCCTCCGGGCCCATCCCCGGCGCCGCTTGTCGGCGGCGCTCATGAGGCGCGCCTGTGGGTGGAGAGGTACGGGTCGTCCTCGAAGTTCACGTAGACGAGGTTGATGTTGAGGACACCGTCGATCTTCACAAAGTCGCTCGCGATGCGGTGCGACTCCTCGATGGACGGCGCCTCGATCACGACGACGGTTTTCCAGTCGAGCGTCTGCACGACCTCGACGCCCCCGACGCGGGCGAGTTCCTCCGAGACGCGTTCGGTCTCGTTGGGCATGGACTCGATCACGAGGCTCGAAATGACCATGGACGACCCTTCCCTTCTCCTGGTTGCTGCTGGTTGCGGCTGGTCCCCCTTGGGTTTCCGCCTGTCTGCACTCGCCTGTCTGCGCCGTCTATTCCTGCTTGACCGGGTGGCAGGTGATGCACTGGTTGCGGACCGGGTCGACGATGCCGGTCGACATGTCCCCGTCCACAAAGTGGTCGGCGGGAATCGCGGAGCCGCCGCCGGGGGTCTCGCCGCCGGGCTCGCTCGCGGTGTGGCAGACGACGCACATCTCGTAGCCCGCCGCCTCGAAGCGGCCCTCGTGGTCGGAGGGCTGGAGGTCGGGCAGCCCCAGCATCGTGGTCGTGCCGGCCGAGGTCGCGCCAACGTCCTCGGACTC
>CAYMHQ010000050.1:0-2844 GCA_964390275.1 uncultured Coriobacteriaceae bacterium | reverse complement strand
GCCTGCTCGTCGGCGCTCTCCGCCGCCGTCCCGGCGACCTCCTCGCTCGTCGCCTCGGTCGCGCTCTCGGTCGTCCCGCCGGACCCTTCGGTCCCCGCGCCACTCGCGCAGCCCGCCAGCCCGGCGAGCGCCGCCGCGAGCGCCGCGGCGAGCGCTATCGTGCACGTTGCGGTTGCGATGCGTTTCATCGGATGCCTCCTCCTGCGAGTTTCCTCGCCGTCTCTCCCAGGGGCGCCCGGCCCCTTCGGCCCCTTCGCCCTTGTCCGTTAGACCTTCTCGATCTTCACGCACGTCTTCTTGAAGTCGGGCTCCTTCGACAGCGGGCAGTAGTACTCGTGAACGGCCAGGTTGACGAGGGTCTCGCGCGCGAAGAACGGCGCGAACGCCATGCCCTCGGGCGGCTCGACGCGTCCGGCCGTGGACGCCTTGATCTCGAAGGTGCCGTGCCGCGACGTGACGCGCACCATGTCGCCGTCCTTGATGCCGAGCCGCTCACAGTCGGCGGGGTTCATGCTCAGGAGCGCCGCCGGCAGGGCGCGGTCGAGCTCGGGGACGCGGCGGGTCATCGTGCCGGTGTGCCAGTGCTCGAGGAAGCGGCCCGTGCAGAACCAGAACGGGTAGTCGTCGTCGGGCTCCTCGGCGGGCGGCTCGTAGGGGCGGAACACAACCGAGGGCTTCTTGCCCGCGGACTTGTACCAGCTCACACCGCCGGCGAGGTCGTGGTCGCCGTACATCTCGATGCCCACCTCGTCGTAGCCCTCCTCCTGCGGACCGTCGGCGAAGCGCCACTTGGTGCCCATCCACTCGCCGTCGACCTCGCGCACGGGCCACGTGATGCCGTGCTGGGTGAGGTACTCGTCGTAGGGGGCGAGCTGCTTGGCCTCCATCTTGAGCTTCGACCCAAAGGTGCCGTCGGCGTCGATGTTGATCGCCTGGGCGCGCTCGTTGAGCTGGGGGTTCGAGAAGGTGCGGTACTCCTCCCAGATCACGCGGTTCGCCACGCGCTCGCTGTACTTGAAGTCGCCCTCCTCCTTGTCCCACACAAAGCCGAAGAGGTGGTCGAACGCGTCGCGGCCGTCGATGGTCTCGCCCTCCAGCACGCGCGCCGCGACCTGCATGAGGACCCAGATGTCGGGCCGCGAGTCGCCGTAGGGCTCGACCGCCTTCTCAAAGACCGAGGTCCGCCGCTCCGCGTTGCCGAACTGCCCCTCGCGCTCCACCCACATGGCCACGGGGAACACGACGTCGGCGTACTGCGTCGAGAGGGTGGGGTAGACCTCGTTCACCGCGACGAACGTGCGGAAGATGCCCGGGTACTCGGGGTCGCGGCCCAGGAAGCGCGTGAGGTTGGGCATCGACTGCGCCCAGTTGTTGTGCGCGGTCCAGAGGAAGTCCATGTTCCCCTTCGACATCTCGCGGAAGATCTTGACCGTGTGGAAACCGGGCGTCGCGATCTCGTCGAGGTAGCCCTCGGGCAGGTCCCAGATCGCCTCGGTGAAGCGCCGGTGCTGCTCGTTGTTCACCACGAGGTCGGCGGGCAGGCGGTGGCTGAACGTCCCCACCTCGCGCGCGGTGCCGCAAGCGCTTGGCTGGCCGGTGAGCGAGAACGCCGTGCAGCCGGGGCGCCCGTACTTGCCGCTGATGAGGTGGATGTTCTGCAGGTTGTGGTTCATCCACGTGCCGCGGTTGTGCTGGTTCACGCCCATCGTCCACAGCGACATGACGTTGAGGTCGGGGTCGGCGAAGACGCGGCAGAGGTCCTCGAGCTGCTCAACGGGCACGCCGGAGAGCTCCGAGGTGTACTCGAGCGTGTAGGGCGCGAGGCGCTCGCAGTACTCCTCGAACTCGATGCTCCACACGTCGCCCGATGCCTGGCCTGCCTCGCTCTTGTCGTAGCCGTCGTCGTAGGCGTTGCCGATGTTCTCGGCGCCGGCCTTGAACTGCAGGTGGTCGCGCACGAAGTCCTTGTCGTAGAGGTCGTTCGAGACGAGGTAGTTCGCCACACAGTTGGCGATTGCGAGGTCGGTGCCCGGCCTGAAGAGGAGGACCTCGTCGGCCGTGGCGGAGGTACGCGTGCGCATCGTGGTGACGTCGATGTGGCGCACGCCGGGGCCCGAGATCTTGCGCGCGGTGAGGCGCGAGTAGAGCATGGGGTGCGCCTCGGCCATGTTCGCGCCCCAGGTCACAAAGACGTCGGCGTGGTCGAGGTCCTCGTAGCAGCCGGCGGGCTCGTCGGTCTGGAAGACGTTCATGAAGCCCACGACGGCGCTCGCCATGCACAGGCGCGCATTGGGGTCGATGTTGTTCGAGAGCAGGCCGGCCTTCCAGAACTTCGCGGTGAGGTAGCCCTCCGTGATGGGCATCTGGCCGCTGCCCCAGAACGCGAGACGGCTCTTGTCGCTCTTCCACGTTTCGCGGAGCTTGTCCGCCACGAGGTCGAGCGCCTCCTCCCACGTCGCCTCACGCAGGCCTCCCTCTGTCCCCTTGGTCGAGGGGTCGTCGCGGATGAGCGGCGTCGAGAGTCGGTCCTCGCCGTAGAGCGCCTTGGCGAGGTAGTAGCCCTTCACGCAGTTGAGGCCCTTGTTCGACCTGTTGTCGGGGTCGCCGGTGACCGAGATGAGGTTGCCGTCCTTCACCTCGCAGAGCACGCCGCACCCGCAGCCGCAGAAGCGGCACACGGCCGTGTAGATCTTCGAGCCGTCCTCGGCCTCGCGCTCGGCGAGCGCCTCGTGCGCGGGCGCGGCGAGCCCTCCCGCCGCCGCGAGCGCCGCGGCGACCGCGGTCGACTTGATGAACGACCGCCTCGTGACGTCCATTGCCATGTCCCTTCCCCTTTCCTCTCGG
>CAYMHQ010000049.1:9444-15845 GCA_964390275.1 uncultured Coriobacteriaceae bacterium | reverse complement strand
CAGTCGGCCGTGATCGTGGGGCTGGGGGTGCTGCTCGTCGTCGTGGCGTTCGGCGCCACGTGCATGGGCCGCTACGCCATCTCCCTGCAGGACGTGCTGGGCGTCTTCGCCTCGCAGTTCGTCGATATCGACGCGACGTGGTCGGCGCAGACGGAGCGGATGCTTCTGGGGGTGCGCCTGCCGCGCATCCTGGCGGCGATCCTGGTGGGGGCGGCGCTGGCGCTCTCGGGCGCGACCTACCAGGGGACGTTCATGAACCCGCTCGTCTCGCCCGACCTCCTCGGCGTGTCCTCCGGCGCGTGCGTCGGTGCCTCCGTGGCCATCCTCATGAACCTCAACGGACTCGGCGTCCAGCTGTTCGCGCTGGGTGCGGGGCTGCTTTCGGTCTTCATCACCACGCGCATCCCGCGCCTCTTCAAGATCCGCAGCAACCTCATGCTCGTGCTCTCCGGCGTGATCGTCTCGGGCATCATGTCGTCGGTCCAGGGGTTCTGCAAGTACATGGCCGACCCGTACGACCAGCTCCAGTCCATCGTCTTCTGGACCATGGGCAGCCTCTCCTCGGTGCACATGAGCGACATCGCGATCGTCGTGGTGCCCATGGTGGTGGCGGGCGGCGTGCTCATCGTCCTGCGCTGGCAGATCAACATCCTGAGCCTGGGCGAGCACGAGGCCAAGACGCTCGGGGTCTCGGTGCGGCGCGTGAACGCGATCGCGATCGTGTGCTCCACGGTGCTCACGGCCTCGGCGGTGTGCCTGTGCGGGACCATCGGCTGGGTGGGCCTCGTCATCCCGCACATCTGCCGCATGCTCGTGGGCGAGGACAACCGCTACCTCATGCCCGCCACCGTGCTCATGGGCGGCGTGTTCATGCTGCTCGTCGACACGCTCGCGCGGTGCATCTCCTCGTCCGAGATTCCCCTGTCGATCCTCACGGGCATCATCGGCGGGCCGCTCTTCCTGCTTATCATGGTCAAACGCGGAATGAAGGTGGGATAGATGGAGGAGACGATTGGCAGCACGGAGGAGACGATCGGCCGCGCGCAAGGGACGCCGGACGAGGCCGCTGCCTGTGCGAACGCGGGCGAGACGGTGCTCGAGGTCGAGGGGCTCTCGTACGCCTACAAGGGGTGCCCCAACCTGTTCGAGGGCATCGGGTTCACGCTGCGCCGCGGCGAGATCCTGTGCATCCTGGGGTCGAACGGCTCGGGCAAGTCGACGCTCCTCAACTGCGTGAGCGGCGTGTTCCGGGCGAACGGCGGCTCGGTGCGGCTCCTCGGCGAGGACGTCTACGGCCTGCCCGCCCGCGAGGTCGCGCGCCACATCAGCTACGTCCAGCAGGTCCACGCGGCGTCGTTCGGCTTCAAGGTCGACGACTACCTCCTCATGGGCCGCTCCCCCTACATCAAGGTGGGCAGCGCGCCGGGGGAGGAGGACTGGGCGATCGTGCGCGACGTGATGGGGCAGCTCGGCATCGAGGAGTTCGCCGAGAAGTCGTTCAACGAGCTCTCCGGCGGCGAGCGCCAGCAGGTCCAGATCGCCCGGGCCCTCGTGCAGCGCACCGAGGTCATCATGCTTGACGAGCCCACGAACCACCTGGACTTTGGCAACCAGCTCAAGGTGCTCCAGCTGCTCAAACGCCTCTCGCGCGAGGGGTACGCCATCGTGCTCACCACGCACATGCCCGACCACGCGATTCTGCTCGACGGCACCGTGGGCGTGCTCGACCGCAGCCACCGCCTCTCGGTGGGCACGGCGCGCGACATGGTGACCGAGGACGCCCTCAAGGCCATCTACAACGTCGACCTCGACGTCTACCAGTCCGAGCACCTCGGCAGGCGCGTCTGCGCGTACCGCTCCCTCGAGGAGGACGGCCGATGAGCGAGCCAGCGGGTGCGGGCGGTCTCGCGGCGGAGGCAGCCCGGCAGGCGGCGCGTCCCGTCGAGTTCCAGGGGGAGTTCCTCGCGCACATGAAGGTCGAGTTCAAGCGCGAGCTCGACCGGGTCCTGCTCGAGCACCGCAGGCAGACGGGGGAGGACGTGTGCACCTACGTGCCCATCATCCCCGGCGGCCCCGGGCCCGACCTCCCCTACCAGGAGCGCATCGCGAATCTCACCTACGAGGACCTGCCTGCGGTGAGTGCCGGCTTCCAGTACAAGGAGTGGCTCTGCCCCGCGTTCCGCGAGAAGTTCTACGGCAGGGGGCTCTTCGAGGAGCTGCGCCGCGAGGGCCCGGGGACCGAGGGCGGGCTCAACCCCGACTTCGCCCCGTTCGGCGTCGACGACCGCTGCCCCGAGGTCCACATCTTCGCGGCGTGCCCCTTCGTCATGGTGGTCGACGAGCGCAACCTGGGCGACCTCCCCGAGCCGCGCTCGTGGCTCGACCTGCTCGACTCGCGCTACGAGGGCGCCGTCTGCTTCAACGGTACCAAGTACGGCCCCGACCTCAACATCCTGCTCTACCTGGCGCGCCTCTACGGCGACGACGCGCTTGACCGCATGCGGCGCAACACGGCGAGCACCACGCACGCCTCGCGCATGGTGCGCTACATGGGGACGAGTCGCAACGGCCGCGCGCCCATCTACGTGATGAACTCGTTCTTCGCCCACGTGTGCGCCTCGAGCCGGCCGCGCTGCCACCTGGTGTGGCCCGAGGACGGGGCCGCCTGCCAGGCGCTCTTCATGGTGGGGAAGACGGGCAGCTACGAGCGTTACCGGTTCCTGTACGACTTTGTGCTGGGGGAGGAGTGGGGCCGCCGCCTCGCCGAGAACCGCTTTGCGAGCGCGAACCCGCGGGTGGAGAACGGCCTCGAGGGGCCTCTGGGATGGTTCGGCTGGGACTTCATCTACCGCGAGGACATCGACCGCATCGTGGCGCGCATCGACGAGCTCTTCGCGGACGTCCCCAACTTTAAGAAGCAGTGAGAGAAGCAGTGAACGAGGGGGGTGCCCATGGGGCGCTGGGATATGAAGGTCGTGACGGTGGCCGGTCCGCCGTCCTCAGGCAAGACGTCGGCGATCCTCAAGGTCGCGGACGCGCTGGCGGAGAAGGGGCTGCGCTCGGCGGTCGTCAAGTTCGACTGCCTCTCATCCTCCGACGAGGAAGTGTACGCGGCGCGTGGGATTCCCTGCATCACGGGCGTCTCGGCCAACATGTGCCCCGACCACTACTACGCCACGAACATCGAGCGCGGCATCGACTGGGCGGCCGAGCAGGGTGTCGACGTGCTCTTCAACGAGAGCGCCGGCCTGTGCAACCGCTGCTCGCCCCACATCGCGGGCATGCCGGCCGTGTGCGTGGTCGACTGCCTCTCGGGCAGCCGGACCCCCTCCAAGATCGGCCCCATGCTGCGGCTCGCCGACCTCGTGATCGTCACGAAGGGCGACATCGTGTCGCAGGCCGAGCGCGAGGTGTTCGCCCACGAGGTGCGCACCGTGAACCCCCAGGCGCGCATCGCGTTCCTGAACGGCATCACCGGCCAGGGCGCGTCCTCGGTCGCGCGGTTCGTGGAGCAGGCGGCGACCCTCGGCGCGCACGGCGGCACGGACGGCTGCTCTACCTGCGAGAATGCGGAGCCGGCGCAGGCCGAGCCGATGCGCCTGCGGTTCACGATGCCCTCGGCGCTGTGCTCGTACTGCATGGGCCAGACCAAGGTGGGCAGGGACTATCAGATGGGCGCCGTGCGCGAGATGGACGTGCGCCGGGCGGCGGGGAAGGGGTCGGCACGATGAGGCGTGAGACCGAACGGCTGCTGGAGACCACCGGCCTGGGGGTGCTGCGCGCGTCGTACCCGCGCGTGGGCGACCTGCTCATGAGCCTGCGCATGGAGGTCTGCGACGACGAGCTGACCCTCCTCGAGAACCTCGCGGGCACCTCCGAGCGCTACCTCGCCGACTTCGGGACCACGCGGGAGCGCCTCCTGGAGGACGTCGCCCGGGCGATCGAGTCGGCCGGCGCCGCGGACGAGCCGGTGGTGCGGGAACTCGACTCCCTCACCATCGCGGGTGGCCGCGACAAGGACGGCAACCCCGAGCTACCCCGGGTCGAGCTGCGCTGCGGCGAGGTCGTGGGCATCGTGGGCAAGACCGGCTCGGGCAAGAGCCGCCTGCTCGGCGACATCGAGAGCCTCGCGCAGGGCGACACGCCCACGGGCAGGCGCATCTACCTCAACGGCGAGGCGCCTGACGAGGCGCTGCGGGAGTCCATCGACAACCGCCTCGTCGCCCAGCTCTCGCAGAACATGAACTTCATCATGGACCACACGGTGGCGCGCTTCCTCGAGATGCACGCCCGCTGCCGCGAGGTGGCGGATGTGGAGGGGGCGATTCGCGACGTCTTCGGTTACGCGAACACCCTGGCAGGCGAGCCGTTCGCGCTCGAGACGCCGGTGACCCAGCTCAGCGGCGGCCAGTCGCGCGCTCTCATGATCGCTGACACGCTCATCCTGAGCAGCTCGCCCATTATCCTTATCGACGAGATCGAGAACGCCGGCATCGACAAGCGCAAGGCGGTGGAGCTGCTCGCCCGCGAGGACAAGATCGTCCTCATCGCCACGCACGACCCGCTCCTCGCGCTCTCGTGCGGGCGGCGACTCGTCATCAGGAACGGCGGCATCGCGGCAGTGGTGGAGCGCGGCGAGCGGGAGGCGCGCAACCTCGAACTGCTCGAACGCTACGACCGCGGCATCATGGCTGTCCGCGACAGGCTGCGAGCGGGCGAGCTCATCGACGGCGACCTCTCGGAGGTGTTCGGGTAAGGCGAGCGGCACGAGCGGAGGGAGGGAGCGGGCGGGGTGGTGGGTGGCCAAAACCTCAACTTTCCTTGCACTTTCTGACGGTGGTGGGCAAAAGTTCAAGTTTCCTTGCACTTTACGAAGGGCCAAATCGAAAGTCTCGGTAAAAACGCAGGTAGACGGTGTGCTCTGATTACCCTACCTGTACGGTAGGAGTATTTTCTGCAAGGAAAGTTGACTTTTTGTCCACGGGAGACCCCAGCTGCAAGGAAAGTTGACTTTTTGTCCACCGGGCATCCCAGACGCCCGTCGCCTGCCCTTCCCCGCCGCCCTGCTCGCCCTCCTCGCCTGTCCGCCTGCCGTCGCTACCTGCTCCCTCACCTTTTGTCGAATGACCCCCGGGCGCGTTGTTGACAGAAGGGCAGGTTGGACACTACAGTTCGAAAGAACCGAAGGGTGCCCGCCTATTATCGCTATGGATAGCAGGGCGGTTCCCCATGTTGGTCCCCGCTGAGAGGTGTATCCTTTCTACCAGTCCACTCGGTTGGTAGGGTAATAAACCCGCCCTTCGGACTGTCCCGGCAACGATGCAACGTTAGGAGAGCCATCATGTCCAAGTTCACTGCACCGTCGTTCAGCCGCCGTTCGTTCCTCGGAGCCGCCCTCGCCGGCGCCGCCGCCCTGGCCGTCGTTCCCGCGTCCTTCGCCTCCGAGAAGGCCGAGGAGCCGCAGGCCGCCGCCCTCGACAAGGACGCGTTCGACAAGCTCCTCACCACCGGCCCCGTCGCCGACGACAAGGCCATCGAGGCCAGCGAGTGGGCGACCGCCGTCAAGAAGGCCGGCAAGCTCCGCGTCGGCGGCACCCGCACCTCCGCCCTGTTCAGCCAGCTCGACGAGACCGACGGCAAGATTCGCGGCTTCGACGCCGGCCTCTACGAGCTCCTGACCCGCTATATCCTCGGCGACGAGTCCCTGTACGAGATCACCCAGATCGACTCGAGCACCCGCGAGGCCGTCCTCCAGAGCGACCAGGTCGACTGCGTCTTCGCGACCTACTCCATCACCCCCGCCCGCGCCGAGGTCATCTCGTTCGCCGGCCCGTACTACACCTCCCAGCAGGCCATCCTCGTGAAGGCGGGCAACGACAAGATCTCCGGCCTCGCCGACCTCGCGGGCAAGATCGTCGCCACCCAGGCCGGCTCGACCGGCCCGAGCATCCTCGCCGAGTACGCCCCCGAGGCGACCGTCCAGGAGTACGGCACCGACCTCGAGGCCCGCACCGCCCTTGAGCAGGGCCGCGTCGACGCCTACGTCACCGACCACACGCTGCTGCTCAACGCCATGTCCAAGAACAACGGCGTCTACAAGATCGTCGGCGAGAACTTTGGCCCGCTCGACAGCTACGGCATCGGCATGCCGCTCGGCTCCGACGGCGTCGACTTCGTGAACGACTTCCTCAAGGTCATCGAGGACGAGGGCATCTGGGCCGAGCTCTGGCACATCACCCTCGGCGACCGCACCGGCGTGGCCGACGCCCCCGAGCCCCCGGCGATCGGCGAGGCCGAGGAGGCCGAGGAGGAGAAGGAAGAGGAGAAGTCCTCCAAGTAGCCGCGTATCAACCCTGTCGCAAAGCCGCCGTCGCATCCAGACGGCGGCTTTGTTTTACGGG
>CAYMHQ010000049.1:2884-9344 GCA_964390275.1 uncultured Coriobacteriaceae bacterium | reverse complement strand
GGTTGCTGGTCGAGGAAAGGTCGAGGGGAGGCCCATGGGGATTTCCGAGCTGATAGCCGAGTACGGCGGAAGGTACCTCGAGTCGCTGCTGGTCACGTGGAGCATGACCGCCATCGCGTTCTCGGGGGCGTTCGTCCTCGGTGTGCTGGTGACGGTTATGCGCGTGTGCCCCATCAAGCCGCTGCGCGTGGTGGGCGACTTCTACGTGCAGGTGTTCCGCAACATCCCGGGCGCCGCGCTGCTCATCGTGCTGGCGTACGCCCTGCCCTACGTGGGCCTGCTGCTGCCGTACTACACCTGCGTCGTGGTCGCCGTGATCCTCATCCCCTCCGCCTTCTGCTCCGAGAACCTCATGAGCGGCATCAACACCATCGGCGTGGGGCAGATCGAGGCCGCGCGCTCGCTGGGGATGCCGTTCGCCAAGATCATCGGGAAGATTGTCATCCCTCAGGCGCTGCGCTCCACCGTGCTTCCCATGACGAACCTCCTCATCCTCACGATGCTCACCACGTCGCTCGCCTCGCAGGTCCCGCTGAGCACGCCCGACCTCACCGGCCTCGTGTCGCGCATCAACACGAGCGCGGTGGGCGGCATCGCGGCGTTCGCGATCTCGGCCGTGCTGTACTGCGGCACCGCGATCGTCATCGGCCAGCTGGGCAACCTCCTCGACAAGAAAGTGAGGATCCTGCGATGAGCGCGAACGCGATGTCGATGCGCGACGCCCTGTACGAGCCGCCCGGCCCCAAAACCCGGCGGCGCATACGCGTCATCACGGCGGTCTCGCTGGTGGTCCTGGCGGTTCTGATCGGCCTGCTCGTGAAGCAGTTCGCCGACAACGGCCAGCTCAGCCCCCGCTACTGGTCGTTCTTCCTGGCGCCCACCACGTGGAAGTTCATCGGCGAGGGCCTGCTCGGCACCCTCAAGGCGGCGCTCTCTGCCGGCGCCATCGCCCTCGTGCTGAGCGTGGTGCTCATGCTGGGGCGCATCAGCACGGTCAAGGTGCTCCGGGCGGTCTCGACGGCTGTCATCGAGTTCTCCCGCGGCGTGCCGAGCCTGCTCTTCATCTACTTCTTCTTCCTGGTGGTGCCTCAGTACGGTGTGAGGCTCACGTCGTTCTGGATGATCGTGCTCCCCGTGGCGATCGGCGCGATGGGCGTCGTGGCGGAGGTCCTGCGCGCGGGTGTGAACGCGGTCCCCAAGGGCCAGGTCGAGGCGGCGATGTCGCTCGGCATGTCGCGCGGGAAGATCCTGCGGCTCATCGTGCTGCCCCAGGCGGTGCGCTTTGTGATCCCCTCGCTCATCGCGCAGCTGGTCATCGTGGTGAAGGACACGACGTTCGCCTACGTGGTGAGCTACCCCGACCTCATGCAGAACGCCAAGGTGCTCATCACCAACTACGAGGCGTTCCTCTCGGTCTACCTTGTGGTGGCGGTCATCTACATCGTCATCAACTTCCTCATCAACAAGGTCGCGGTCGCCATCTCGCACCGCATGCACGTGAAGATCATCAGCAAGTAGCGAGCAGCGAACGGGCGGCGTCCGGGCGACCTGGCCGGCTGACCTGCGGAAACGGAGCATCGATGTCCACTGACGAAGAGAAGACGGCGAAGACGGCGGAGACTGCGGAGACTGCGGAGACGGGCGCCCATGCGTTCGACGGCTTCGTCGACGCGGCCGAGGAATCCGACGCGCGCGTCCCCGCCATCGAGCTGCGCGGCGTGAACAAGCACTACGGCGACCTCCACGTCCTGCGCGACATCAACCTCAAGATCGCGAAGGGCGAGGTGCTCGTCGTGGTGGGGCCCTCGGGCTCGGGCAAGTCGACGCTGTGCCGCACCATGAACCGGCTCGAGACCATCGACACGGGCGAGATCCTGCTGTTCGGCGAGCCGCTCCCCCAGGAGGGCAAGGCCCTGGCAGCCGCGCGCGCGAAGATCGGCATGGTGTTCCAGTCGTTCAACCTGTTCGCCCACAAGACGGTCCTCGACAACGTGACGATGGGCCCCGTCGAGGTCCTCGGCATCCCGCGCAAGCAGGCCGAGGAGGAGGCGATGGAGCTGCTCCGCCGCGTGGGCGTCGACACCCAGGCGAAGAAGGTCCCCGCGCAGCTCTCGGGCGGCCAGCAGCAGCGCGTCGCCATCGCCCGCTCGCTCGCCATGCACCCGCGCGCGATGCTCTTCGACGAGCCCACGAGCGCCCTCGACCCCGAGATGATCAACGAGGTGCTCGACGTCATGGTCGAGCTCGCCCGCGAGGGGATGACCATGGTGGTGGTGACGCACGAGATGAACTTCGCGCGCCGCGTGGGCGACCTCGTCGTTTTCATGGCGGACGGCGCAATCGTCGAGACGGCGTCGCCCGCGGAGTTCTTCGACCATCCCCAGACCGAGCGCGCCCGGGATTTCCTGAACTCGATCAAGGGACACTAATGGGACGGGCGGGCGAGCGGAACGGGGCGGACGTGGAAGGGACGGGCGCGGCCGAGTACCAGCACCTCGAGCACGGGTTCGAGCCGGTGTTCGACGCCCGGTCGCGCGTCCTCGTGCTCGGGTCGTTCCCCTCGGAACTCTCGCGCGAGAACCAGTTCTACTACGGCAACCCCAGGAACCGCTTCTGGGGCGTCGTCGCGATGTGCCTCGGCATGGACGTCCCGCGCCTCGACGACATCGCGGGCAAGAAGGCGATGCTGCTCGAGCACGGGATCGCCCTGTGGGACGTGGTCCAGAGCTGCGACATCAAAGGGTCGAGCGACGCGAGCATCAGGAACGTCGTGCCCGCCCGCATCGAGCGCGTCCTCTCGGTCGCCCGCATCGAGACGATCGCCGTGAACGGTCGGACCGCGGAGACGCTCTACAACCGGTACCTGCGCGACACGACGGGGATCGAGGCCGTCTGCCTCCCCTCGACGAGCCCGGCGAACGCCTCGTGGACCTTCGGCCGGCTCGTGAGCGCGTGGTGCGAGGTGCTGGACGAGTGCTGCTAGCAGGCGATGCTTGCGGTGAGGGTGCCGAGGCGCGGCGCTAGCCCACGGTCGCCACGAGGCCGCCGAACCCGCCGGTCAGCGAGACGAGCGCGAACCAGGCGACGGGCACGAGGAGCGACGGCAGCAGGTTCATCGTCGAGATCTCCTTGACCTTGAGGATCGAGAGGCCCGAGGCGAGGATGAGGAAGCCGCCCACGATGGAGAGCTCGGTCATGAGGCCCCCGCTGAGCAGGGGCGCGAGGACGCTTGCGAGCAGGTAGATCCCGCCCTGCCAGCAGAACAGCACGACGGCCGCGACGGCGATCCCGATGCCGAACGTCGACGCGAGCACCATCGACGTCACAAAGTCGAGCGCGGCGTTCGTGAACAGGAACGTCTCGTCGCCGTAGAGCGCACTGTTGATGGGTCCCAGAATCGAGAGCGTCCCGATGCAGAACAGCATGATGGCGGTCGAGAGGCCGCGTGCGAACTCCGAGCCGCCCTTCGACCGCCCCGCCGCGAGCCGGTTGAACCGTCCGTCGAGGTCTGCCGCGGTGCCGACGAGTCCGCCGATGGCGAGGCTCGCGATGAACAGCACGGGGTAGGCGCTATTCGGCATGTTCTGGACCACGGCGTTGATGCCGAGCCCCGACGCCGCGAGGCCCATGGCGGTGAAGAGAACCTGCTGGTACTTCTCCTTGAGCCCTCGCTTGACCGCCCCGCCGATGGTGCTCCCCACGAGAATCGCGATGGTGTTCGCTATGGTGCCGATCATGGTTCCTCCGCCGCCTCTTTGCCGTCGCCCGGCCTCCGCCTGCCGCTGCTGTCTCGTTCGAAGGCCGATGCGCCCGGGCTTGCATTTCAGTCCGGGGGACCTTAAAGTCTCTAGTTACTAGAGAGTCAATGCGCCACCGGGGCATGACGCGGCATGGCGGGGCATCCGCCACGGAATCGCCAGATACCGCCGGGTACTGCTGGGCGCTGCCTGGGAAGGGTCCGCCACGCGGCAGGGGAGGGGAGAGGTCGGGACATGGGCGACGTCAAGGGAATCGCCGAGCTCAGGGGCGGCACGACGTTCGGCATCGGCGAGATGGCGAGGATGTTCGGCATGAACATCCGCACGCTCAGGTACTACGACCAGATCGGCCTGCTCAAGCCCGAGTTCGTCGACGAGCGGACGAACTACCGCTACTACTCGGTGAACCAGTTCGAGCGCCTGAACACCATCCGGTACCTGCGCGCGCTCGACGTGCCCATCGAGCGGATCTTCGAGTTCTTCGAGGGGAAGGACGTCGACCTGCTCCGCGGGATCTTCGAGGACCAGCTGGCCCGCGTGCGTGAGAAGCGCGAGGAGCTCGCCCTGGTCGAGCGCAAGATCGAGAAGCGCATCGCGCAGATTGACGAGGCGACGTCGGCGGTCCTCGACAGGGTGGAGGTCAAGCGGCTGCCCGAGCGGCGCATCGTGCTCCTTGAGCGGAGCTTCGCCCCCTCGGACGACCTCGAGCCGCTGATACGCGACCTGAGCAGCAGAAACGCCCTCGACGACGCCATCTTCCTGGGGAAGGTGGGCGTGTCGATCGATCGGCGCGACCTGGTCGAGGGGAGGTTCGGGAGGCTGTCGTCGGTCTTCATCATCGTCGAGGCGGAGGACGGGCTCGAGAAGGGCGACCAGGCGCTCCCGGCGGGGACGTACGCGACCATCCGGTTCCGCGGGACGCACGCGGCGGCCGCCTCGAGCTACGCCGCGCTCATGCGCCATCTCACCGACGAGGGCCTGGAGCCGAGCGGCAACTCGGTCGAGATCACCATCATCGACGGCGGCATGACCCCCGACACGTCGAAATACCTCACCGAGCTGCAGATTCCGTTTGTCGCGGAAGGCGAGTGACGACGGGGGCGGGTGCCTAAGGCGGGTCTGGATGCGCCCGCCTAGCAGTACCGGTCGCGGTGCGACTGGATCTGCCCGGCGAGCGGCACGATGCTGTGGTACTCGCCGCGGTTGGCCTCGATGCACGCGCGCACCTCGTCGATGGCGTCATCCTCGACGAGGAGGGACATGCCGCACGAGAGTTCGCCCTGGATCGAGCGCGGCGCCGGGGCGATGCGGTTGGGCAGGTCATGCCGGTCGAGCAGGTCGTGCAGGGCGAGTCCCTGCTCGTAGTTGACGAACAGGATGTACCAGCGCACGGGTCCCTCCGCAGAGGCGGGGGAGGGCGCGGGGGCGGGGGAGGGCGCTGCCGAGGCCGAGTGCGTGCCGCAGCCTGGCGTCTCGCTGCCCAGTGGCGTGCTGTCCAAGTCGGTCATGATGCGCTCACCTGTTTTGACTCTCTGCTTGCCTGACGACTGCCGCCGATGCGCACCGCCCCGCAAGCACCCGGTGTGCTCGCGGGGCGGCTGCCTTCCTCGCTCGACTGCCTTTCTTGCTTGCTTGCCTCGCGCTATCCCTCGATCATCTCGATGAACGCGCCGATGCGGGTGCGGAGCTGCTCGGCGTCGGTGTCGGTGTAGTCGGTCTCGAGGCTCAGCACGGGCACCCCGGCGTCCTTGAGCGCGCGGGACACGCCGTACTTCTCGATGTCGTAGAGGCAGCAGAACTTCAGGCTGCAGTCGATTACGCCGTCGACCTTGTACTCCTCCACCATGCGCAGAATGTCGTCGATGCGCCCGGTGTTGGGGGTGAAGCAGGCGCAGTTCGTCTTCATGTAGCGCTCGGCCAGCGCCATGAACTGCTCGTCGAGGGTCGTCTTGGTCTCGTCGACGAGGTTCTCGAAGTAGCGCGTGCCGGTGCACATCTCCTCGCACACCACGGCTCCGCCGCTCGTCTCGATGATGTTGTGGAGCTTCCAGTTGGGCACGGCCATGGGCGTGCCGGTGACCAGGATGCGCTTGGTGCCGGCGGGAACCACGCTCACGCCGTCCTTGATGCGCTGCTCAAGCTCGTCCGCCAGGCGGTTGCACATCTGCGCGCAGCGGGCGGGGTCGTCAAAGAACGCGATCTGCATCATGAGGAGGGCGTCGCGGCCCGAGATGGGCAGGGTCTCCGACTTGCGGCAGTCGTAGACGCGCTGCAGGGCGCGGCGCTTCTCGTTCGCGAGGTGGATGGCCTCGGCGAGCTTCTCGGGCGTGATCTGGTTGCCGGTGAACTCCTCGACGCGCTTGGCGAACGCGGCGATCTCGCCCTTCCACTTGAGGATGTCCTCGGGGCGCTTCATCTGCGGCACGTCCATCACGTACATGGGGACGTCCTCGCCTAGAATCTCGTACGCCTTCTTCTTGCCGTCGCAGGTGGTCTCGCCCACGTACATGTCGGCGATGCGGAAGAACGGGCAGGTGCGGCCGAGGCGCGCGCCCACCGACGCCTTGATGAGCGGGCAGGTGCTCTTGGGCAGCACAGCCTCGCCGCCGGGCACCCAGAACTGCGAGCCGCCGCACAGGCCGGTCACGATGCCGTTCGCCGCGAGCACCACCTCGTCGGGGACGTACACGCAGAACGTGCCG